>JBIIIP010000119.1:0-8884 GCA_044234625.1 Pirellulales bacterium
GGATGCCGCGGAGCAGCCAGCCGCCGGCCATCTCGTGCTGGATGTAGTAGACGCTCTCCCAGGCCGTCTGCGCGCTGGCCGAATAGCTCGCCCACAGGAAGAGCCCGGTGATCACCTGGGTCATGAAGGCGAACACGAGCGTGCTGCCCCACACGTAACGCCACCGGGCGCCTCCCGGCACGCGCTCGTAGAGCGCCTCGTGAAGGACCGCACGGTAGCCGGTGCGGTCGTCGAGGAAATCGCCGAGCTGGCCGAGGAGGCCCTTCTTGCCGTTCGCCGGCACCGGTGTTGCGGGCTTCGGGCGGGCGCTCATTGCTGGGCCACCTTTTCCGCGATCCCGGCCCGGAACTTCTGGAACATCACTTCCACCTGGCCATTGGCGGCCACGCGGCACTCCAACGCGTCCATCGCGCGCGGGCTCGGGCTCGGGGCCACGATCCCGCCGTCGAGCGTGAACGAGCTGTTGTGGCACGGGCAGCGGAAGCACGTGCCGCTGGCTTCCATCTCCACGAAGCAGCCGGCGTGTGGACACGTGGCCGAGAGGGCCTCGATCGACGTGGCCCCCTTCGGCCGCCGCAGGTAGACGGCGCCGATCGGCTCGGCGGCGAACCCCGTCCACGCATCGATGCGGTCGGAGATCACGGCGAACTGGCGGGGAATCCCGTCATCCGGGATGGCGGCAAGATCGGTGACCGGAAGAAACTTCGCTCCCCCGCCCTTCCGCCCGAGCGGGTCGAGAAACGCCCACCCGCCGGCAGCCAGGGGGGGCACGGTCGCCAGCCCGCCGCACAGCACGGCCATCACCTTCGTGAGAAAACCACGGCGCGGCTCCGCCATCGACTGTCCTCCTCGTAAGCGGAGAATCTACGCCTTCTTCCAGGCATCGTCCACGGCCGCGGCGATGCGGGCGCGGACCTCGTCGAAGCCGCCGTCGATGATGGCCCCGGCCGCGGCCTTGTGCCCTCCCCCGCCGAAGCGGGCGGCAAGCGCGTTGCAATCGACGTGGGAACGGCTGCGGAAGCTCACCTTCGTGCGGCCGTCGGGCTGCTCGATGAGGATCACCGCCACCTGCGTGCCCTTCACCGCCAGGGTCAGGTTGATGAGGTCTTCGGTGTCGCTCGGCAGGGCGTTCACGGCCTTGACATCGCTCTGCCGCACGGTCGAGGTGATCACGGCGCCGTCGTGCGAGGTCGTCGCGCCGGAAAGCGTGCGGCCGACGAGGTGCAGCCGGGGAAGTGAGTCCTGCTCCATGATCTCGCGGTAGACGGCCGGCGGGCTGGCGCCCGCGTCGACGAGCCGGGCGGCGATGCGGAAGGTCTCTCCCGTGACCGATGGAAACCGGAAGCCGCCCGTGTCGGTGCACAGGCCCGCATAGATCGGCGTGGCGATCGCGGGTGTGAGCGGCACCCGCAGCCGCTGGGCGATCTCGTAGACGATGCGGGCGGTGGCCTCGGCGGCCGTGTCCTTGAACCAGCGGTCGCAGAGGTCGTCTTCGCTGACGTGGTGGTCGATGACGAGCACGCGGTCGCGCATTCCTTTGAGCACCTCGCCCATGGCCCCGAGCTGCGCCCAGGCGCTCGTGTCGACGACGATGAGCAGGTCGCGGTCGGCAAGATCGGCGGGCTTGACGTTCTCCGCCAGCGACTCGAGCTTGCCCTCCGGGTCGAGCCACCGCAGGGCCGGGGGCGTAGCCTGGGCATTGACGATCCGCACGTGTTTGCCCAGCGCCTCGAGGACGCCGGCCAGGCCGAGCTCGCTGCCCAGGGCGTCGCAGTCGGGACGGATGTGGCTGGTGAGCACCACCCGCTGGCAGGTGCGCAGGATCTCCAGCAGGCTCGCCCAGTCGAGTCGCATCACGATGTCCTTTCGGAAGAATCCGCCGCGCGGGCGATCGACTCCGCCCGGGCCACGTCGGCCGCGAGCTGCGCCCGCAACTCGTCGATCGACGCGAAGCGGCGAGTGTCGCGCAGCCGGTCGAGGAAGTCAACGTGCAGCGTGGCGCCGTAGAGGTCGCCAGCGAAACCGACGAGATGAGCCTCCACGGAAACGGCCGTCGCGCCGAACGAAACGTTCGGGCCGATGTGGATGGCGGCGGCATGGCGCTGCGCGTCACCGGCGACCGTGGCCCAGCCGGCATACACGCCCTGCGCGGGCAGCAGCGTGGCGATCGCGGCGAGGTTGGCCGTGGGGAACCCGAGCGGCGCCCCGCGGCCCGCGCCGGCGACGACCGTGCCGGTGAGGCGGTAGGCCGCCGTGGCAAGCGCGTTGGCCTCGTGGACGCCTCCGGCCGCCAGCAGGGACCGGAGGCGGGAGCTGGAAACGGCCGTCCCGTCGGCCACGACTGGCGGCACCACTTCGAGCGTCGCCCCGTCGGCCGTGGTCAAGGCTTCCAGCAGCCGCACGTCGCCCCGCCGGGCGGCGCCGAAGCGGAAGTCGGCGCCCTCGACGAGGGCGGCCGCACGGAGGCGGCCGCGGAGGATGTCCCGATAGAAGGCCTCGGCCTCGAGCGACACGAGTCCCCGGTCGGTCGGCTGCACGAGAACGGCATCGACGCCGAGTCCGAGAAGCAGTTCGGCGCGGCGGGAAGCGGTGGTGAGCGGCTGCGGGGCGTTTTCAGGACGGATGATCGTGGCGGGGTGCGGGTCGAAGGTGTAGACCACGGCCGGCGCGTCGATCCGCCGCGCGGTGGCGATCAGCCGGCGGACGATCTCGGCATGCCCGATGTGCACGCCGTCGAAGTTCCCCACCGCGACGGCACACGCCCGCGCATCGGCAGCCCGGCTGCCGGAGGAGGAATAGTCGATGGCGGGCGGGATGCTGGCCACGGGTGCGCAGGCGGGGAGAGCGGCTCCGCAGGCGAGTGTACACGCCGCCCGGAATCTCCCAAGGTATGATCATGGCGGTCCGATGCGGTAAGGAATTGCCATGAGCGAAGCCAGCGGGTCGGCCCCGGCCGTCCACGAAGAGAAGCAGATCTACCTCAGCGCCGACCTGGCCTGCCGCCTGGGGGCGATCGACATCGGCTCCAACAGCGTGCGGCTGATGGTGGCGGAGGCGCTGCGCGGGGGGGCCTACCGGATCCTCGACGAGGAACGGGAGCCCACCCGGCTGGGCAAGAGCGTGTCGGCCAAGGGGCAGCTCGACGCCGAATCGATGGAGCGCACGATCCAGGCCCTGCGCACGTTCAAGGAAATCGCCGCCGGCTACCAGGTGACGACCCTGCGCACGATCGCCACCTGCGCGGTCCGCGAGGCGCGCAACGGCCCCGATTTCTGCCGCCGTGTGCGCGACGAGGTGGGGCTCGAGGTCGAGGTCATCTCGGGCGAGCGCGAGGCCCGGCTCGCCTTCGCCAGTGTGCAGCGGGCCTTCGACCTCACCGGCAAGAACGTGATCGTGGCCGACATCGGCGGCGGCAGCACGGAGATCGTGTTCGGCACCGGCAACCTCATCGAGGCGATTTTCTCCACGCCGCTGGGCGCCGTGCGGCTCACGGAGCAATTCGGCCTCGGCGAGGGGGCGACGGCCGACGAGTTCGTGAAGGGCGTGATGCGGATGGAAGGCGAGATCGCCGACTGCCTCAAGAAGCGGACCACCAAGCCGCTCTTCGCACCACACCTCCTCGTCGGTTGCGGCGGCACGTTCACCACGCTCGCCGAACTGCTCATGGCAGCGAAGCGGGAGGTCGACATTCCCGTGGCGGGCTATAAGGCTTCGCACGCCGAGGTCCGCCATCTGCTCGATCGCCTGCGCAAGATGCCGCTCCGCGCCCGCCGCGGCATGGCGGGCATGATGCCCGATCGGGCCGACATCATCATCGCCGGCCTGTCGATCATCGACGCGCTCATGAAGCGGTTTCGGGTCAACCAGCTGCTGATCCACACCCGGGGCGTGCGCGACGGGCTGATCCGCGAGATGATCGACGAGGCCGTGGGCGGGGCCGACGACGATCCCGCGTTGCGCGACGCGGCGATCGAGAAGCTGGCGGCCGCCTGCTCGGGGGAATTGGAGCACGGTCGGGCCGTGGCGACGCTCGCCGGCCGGGTCTACGAGCAGCTGGCCGAGCCGCTTGGCCTCGCGGCGGCCGATAGGCAGTTGCTCGAGTGGGCCGCCCGGCTGCAGGACGTGGGCTACGTGATCAACTACGACCAGCACCACAAGCACAGCTATCACCTCGTTCGCAACAGCCGTCTCCCGGGCATCCGCGGCCACGATCTGGAGGTGATCGCCAACGTGGCCCGCTACCATCGCGGCGCGTTGCCTAAGCGGAAGCACGAAAACCTGGCCCGGCTCTCCACCGAGGATCAGCAGCGGGTGCAGCACATGGCCGCGATCCTCCGCCTCGCCGGCGGCCTCGACCGCAGCCGGTCGCAGCAGGTGCGGGACGTGATCGCCCGGATCGAAGGGGATGGCGTGGTGCTCACGGTCGTCGCCGACCAGGAGCCGCAGGTCGACATCTGGGGGGCGGAGCGGCGCACGGAACTCTTCGAGAAGGTCTTCGGGCTGCCGGTCACGATCACCTGGGCGGGCGCCAAGCGTGGTCGCTCGCGGGCGGCCAAGAAGGCGTGAGCGGACGAAATCAGCCCGCAGCGAGCCGCTTTCCACCACCGCGACGGTCAGCAGTAACCCTTCTGCCCGACGTAGCGAACGACGCGGTCCGCCGTCTCGATGAGTTCGGGAGACGCCGCGAGCGCGTCATGCAGAACTCGGTCGGCGCTCTCGATCAGGTAGTCGTGAGCGATCGCGTTGCGCAGCATTCTCAGCTCCCGCCACCGTTCGGCGGAAGCGATGAGATTGCGGGCTTCCGCCCGCTGCAATCGGTCGAGCGGCGAGCCTTCGTCGATCAGTTCGATCTGGTCGAGCGTGCGAAACACGCGCTGCACGAGAAAGTCGTTGAGCCGTGCGAACCGCGACGTGAGCGCCTCGCAGGACTCCCGTTCACCGACCGTCAGTGCTCCGCCGAGCCGATCCGCGAAGGATGCCACGCGGCTGCGTGATTCCTCGAGCACCTTGGTTGCGGCTTGCAAGAGAGCCAGTTGCTCCCGCAAGACCTGCTTCAGTTGTTCGACCACAACTCCACTCCCTTCACCAGTGCCAGCGACGGAAACCCGCTCCCTCCGCTGCCGTCATCCACCACGAGATCGACACGTTGCGCCCCGATCTCGTCTTCGAGGGCGATTCTCAGTCGCTGCGTCAATCTGTAGACGTCTCCCGGGTGTCGAGGGTCGAGTTCGACGAGCAGGTCGATGTCGCCACCGCGTCGAGCGGTGTCGGTCCGCGAACCGAAGAGCACAATCCTGCGCCAGACGACACCGACTTCGTCGCATGCCCTCGAGACCGCGAGGCGAATGCCGTCGCGCTCAGGCTGGGTGAGTCGCACGTTCGTGGCAAGCGAAGCCATGGGCTGCATGTCCGGAATGCGCAGGGGCAATCTCGCGGATGAAAAAATTTTACCACGCCGCCCAAGGGCACTCCGCGGTCGGGCATCAAATCTGCCAAAAAACGACTCTACAACCCTCGCAGCCGGCAGCGTCCGCCTGCGGCCACAATTCCCGCAGGGAGAGGCCGGCAACGGACGATCTGCTCCACGAGGAGATGAAGCCATGAGGGGAGACCGTGCTTGCCGCGTGGTGATGGGCCTGTGGGCCGTGGCCTGCGCGGCGGCGATCGTGGCGGGGTCGGCCCAGGCGGGCCAGCCGGAGAGCCGGGTGGGCGATCCCAAGCCCCTGTCGCATGGCACTCCCCAAAAGCAGGCCCCGTGGCAGCCCGGCCGGTCGCCCTACGTGACCGGAATCCGCCAGCGGCCCAAGTATTTCGTGCCCCCCACGAATCCGCGGACGCCCACCTGGAAGATGTATGGAACGCCACCGGGGGTCGTCCCGGGTGACTGGCCCCGCTACGCTCCACTTGGATTCGGCGGCTATCGGTTTCCCGCCGTCGGCTCGCAGGCCTATCGCTAAGGGCATCGCGCGGCCGACCGGATGGCTCCGCATCCGAGGAGCCTCCCACGCGTGCCCGACCTGCTCGAAATGACACCGGCCGGGCTCTACTGCCCGCGGGGTGATTTCCACATCGACCCCTGGCGGCGGGTGAGCCGCGCGGTCATCACCCACGCGCATTCCGACCACGCGCGGGCCGGCAGCGACCGCTACCTCTGCGCCGCCCCCGGCAAGCTCGTGCTGCGGGCACGGGTCGGCTCCTCATCGCCGATCGACACGCTCCCGTATGGCGAGTCGCTTCACATCAATGGCGTGGAGGTGTCGCTCCATCCGGCCGGCCACGTGCTCGGCTCGGCGCAGGTGCGTGTCAGCCACGGCGGCCAGACGTGGGTCGTGACCGGCGACTACAAGCTCGATGCCGATCCCACCTGCACGGCATTCGAGCCGGTGCGATGCGACGTGTTCATCACCGAGTCGACGTTCGGCCTGCCCGTCTACCGCTGGCCCGCCACCGAGGCCGTGGCCGCCGACATCAACGCCTGGTGGCGCGAGAACCGCGATGCCGGCCGCACGAGCGTGCTCTTGGCCTATGCGCTGGGCAAGGCGCAGCGGCTGGCGGCCCTTCTCGATCCGGCGATCGGGCCGATCGTCGCGCACGGCGCCGTGATGAAAATGGTGGAGCAGTATCGGGGCAGCGGCGTGCGGCTGCCCCCCATCGACCGCGTGCCGCCGCGGGCCCGCCGGGTCGGCGACGGCCGGGCCCTCGTGCTCGCGCCGCCGAGCGCGGCTGGCAGCCGCTGGCTGCGGCTCTTCGGCGAGACGGCGGTGGCGATGGCGTCGGGCTGGATGATGCTCCGGGGCGTGCGCCGCCGGCGCGGTTTCGACCGCGGGTTCGTCGTTTCCGACCATGCCGACTTCCCGGGGCTGATGCAAGCCATCGAGGCGACCGGCGCCACCCGCGTGCTCGCCACGCATGGCTTCGTCGACCCGCTCGTGCGGCTGCTCCGCGACCGCGGGCTCGACGCGGCGCCGCTGGCCACGATGTTCACGGGCGAGGGCGAGGCCGATGAGCCGTCTGCCGGCGACGACGAGTCGCGCGAGGAAACGGCCGATGAGGGGGATGATGCATGAAACGCTTCACCGACCTCTACTGGCGGCTCGACGGCACCACGAGCACCAACGAAAAGGTGGCGGCGGTCCGCGAGTATTTTCTTTCCGCGCCGCACGAGGATGCGGTCGTGGCCCTCCACGTGCTTTCCGGCGGCCGGCAGCGCCGCGCGGTGTCGCTCGTGCTCCTGCGGCAATGGGCGGCCGAGGCGGCGGGGCTGCCGACGTGGCTGGTGGAGGAGAGCTACGCGCACGTCGGCGACCTCGCCGAGACGCTCGCGCTCATCCTGCCGCCCCCTGATCCGGCGGGTGACGCGGCGGAGATGGGGCTCGCCGCATGCGTCGATACCACCGTTCACGCGCTCGCGGCGGCGCCGGACGACGCTTGCAAGCGGTTGATCGTGGAGGCCGTCTGGCGGCGGCTGGCGCCGCGCGAGCGGATCGTGTGGCACAAGCTGCTCACCGGCGGCTGCCGCGTGGGCGTGTCGCGGACGCTCGTGGCCCGGGCGCTCGCCGAAGTGGCCGGCATCGATCCGGCGGTGATGGCCCACCGGCTGATGGGGCCGCCGATCGGGTCGGCGAACGAATTCGCCGCCCTGCTGTCCCCCGAGGCGACGGCCGCCGACGGCCGACGGCCCTATCCGTTCTTTCTCGCCGCGCCGCTCGAGGGCGAGGCCCCGTCGCTCGGCGACGTCGGCGACTGGCAGGCCGAGTGGAAATGGGACGGCATGCGGGCGCAACTGGTCTGCCGTGGCGGCGATGTCGCGGTGTGGAGCCGCGGCGAGGAACTCATGACGGCGGCCTTTCCCGAGATCGCCGCCGCCGCCCGCGGCCTGCCTGCCGGCACCGTGCTCGATGGCGAGATTCTCGCGGTCCGCGACCGCCGGCTGCTCCCCTTCGCGTCGCTCTCGCGACGGGCCAGCCGTCGGCGTGTGACGAGGCAGGTGCTCGCCGAGATCCCCTGCCTGTTCGTCGCCTACGATCTGCTCGAAGCCGAAGGGCAGGACCTCCGCGGCGAGCCGCTCGCCCATCGGCGCGGACTTCTCGAACGGGTCGTGCCTGCGGCGTTCGACGAGCTGATCGACACCGCGGCATCGCCGCCGGTTCCTCACGCCGCGGCCGACGACCGGCCGCGGCTCTATCTCTCGCCGCAGGTGACCGGCGAATCGTGGGAGGCGCTCGCCGCCTTGCGGGCCACGTCGCGGGCCCGTGGCGTCGAAGGCCTCATGCTCAAGCGCCGCGCGAGCCCGTATGGCGTCGGGCGCACCCGCGGCGACTGGTGGAAGTGGAAGATCGAGCCGCTCGAGATCGATGCCGTGCTGCTCTACGCCCAGGCCGGACACGGCCGCCGCGCCGGCCTGCACACCGACTACACCCTCGGCGTCTGGCACGACGACCGGCTCGTGCCCGTCGCCAAGGCCTATTCGGGGCTCTCCGACGCCGAGATCGTGGAGGTCGACCGGATCGTGCGGGCGACCACGCTCGAAAAGCACGGGCCGGTGCGCGTCGTGCAGCCGACGCTCGTCTTCCAATTGTCGTTCGAGGGCGTTTCGCGATCGACGCGGCACAAGTCGGGCGTGGCCGTGCGGTTTCCGCGGATCGCCCGCTGGCGGCGTGACAAGGAGCCCCGCGAGGCGGGCATGCTCGCCGATCTCGAACGCATCATCGAAGCGCTCGCCAACGCAGGGGCCGAGCCATGACCACGACCCGCCGGCAGCGACGCCCGCCGCTCGCATCAAGCCAGCCCGACGACCCGATCGCGGTGCTCCGCGACTGGTGCGCGAGCCGCGGCTGGGAGCCCTTTGCCTTCCAGGAGGAGGTGTGGCGGGCCTGCCTCGACG
>JBIIIP010000035.1:0-28207 GCA_044234625.1 Pirellulales bacterium
TTCGGGATCGTTCCACGTGAACGTGCCGTCCTTGAGAACGAGCGTGGTGGCATGCTTCTCGATCTCGGCCAGGCTGAAGTTCGACGGCATCGCCTGCTTCGTATCGATGGAGAGGATCACATAGACGCCGCAGCGGGCGCCGCTCGCCGCGATGCTCGCCAGGCGGCGGGTGGCCGTTTCGGTGAAATTGGCGGGAAAGTTGGCCACCACCACGAAGCGGTAGGGCTCGGGAACCTCGGCTTCGGCGTTGTAGGCGCCGATCGATTCATATTCGTTCCGCAGATATTTCTGGATCACGACCTCCATCAACTCGGTGATGTCGGCCAGCCGTTGCTCGATCTGCGCGGGCTCCGTCCAGATCCGGCTCGTAACGAGCAGTTCGTCATGATCCGCCAGGTGCATGAAACCGGCGAATTGCTTCCCCAGGCCGAGCGGGTCGATGATCGTGAACCGGCTCTGGCCAGCGGGGATGCCCGTGAAGATCCGGAGCGTGAGTGCCTGCATCATCGCCGAGGCGGTTTCCTTCTGCTCGGCCGTGGTCTTGATGAGCAGTGAGGCACCGACGGGAAAAGGCACGGTCGCCGGCTGGGTCCACCGGACGGGACCGAACGCATTCAGTTGGGGGCTCGCCGAAACACCCCCCGGAACCTTCTCCAGCGTGAGCGCGAGATCGCCAAACCGCAGGCCGGGCGGAATCTCCACCGGCAGCGGCACGTCAGGCTTGGCAAGCTCGTCCCACGGTGGAAACGCCGTGGCGTCAAGGGCATTCGCCTCGTCGTAGACAGTTGCCGTTCGCGTGCGCGCCTCCTGCCAGTCGGCGGTCATGGCCCGCACGCGGTCGTCACGGCGCGCGGTGGCCGCGGCGAGCCGTTCCTCGCGGCGGGCGGCGACACGGCCCAGGTCGTCCTTGCGGCCGGCCTCCAGCGCCGCCAGCCGGGGCGGATAGGTGCCATCGGCGGCCTCCTTCTGGGAGTCGCGCTTGGTGGCGATGGCCTGGATCGCGGCCTTGTATTTCGCCTCCAGGTCCGTGGTCGATTTCTCGCACGTGGCAGCGGTGTCGGCCAGCCGCGACTCGAGCTTGGCCTTGCGGCGTTCGGTCTCCTCGACAAACCGCTGCTCGAGCTGCTGGAGATGGTCGTCGCGGCGTTGAACCAGAAAAACAGAGCAGGCCGCCATGCATCGCCGCGCCTTGGCGATCTCCGCCTCGAGTGCAGCCCGGGCCTCCCGCAGGGTGGCCCGCGCGGACGTGCGGCGCTTTATCAGCCACCACCATCCACCGGCGAGGCTTACCACGAGCACGACCACGAAGGTCGCGACGACGGCGATGATCTGTTTGTCGAGCGGCAGCCGCATGGATTGCGCGCCATACAACGCTCCGCCCCCGAGGGCGGCGCCGAGCACGAGCGGCACGATGGTCACCGTCGCCGCCAGACCGCCGGAGAAGGCCCGCCGCGCGGCCGGCAGGCCGCACAGCACGTTGCCCTGCGACACGACGCCGGCAGCCAATTCGTCGAGCGTCTTGAGGACGTCCGCCCCTGCGGGGAACTCGTCCACCACCGGTTCACCGGCCGCGTCGACCTCCACCGGGGCGAAGCCGGCGACCCCGCAAGCGGCAAGAAACTGCAGCACGCGAGCATCGGCCTCGGTGAGCGTGGTGCCGACTTTGGCGACGTTCTTCTCCCCTTTGAGAAAGTGCCGCTGCGGATCCTTCTTCCTTTCACGGGCCACCTCCCGGGAGGACGAATCCTCGAACTGGTCGTCTTCCTTGAGCTTGCGCTCCTGCGACTGCGCCTGCCTGGCGATCTGGGCCGAGAGCTTCTTCCGCTGGTCGTCGACCTTCTTCAGGTCGGCCCCGGCCTGCGCGGCGATCCGCTGGAGCTCGGTCGCGTATTCCCGTTTCGTCGTCGCGATCTGCTCCGCGTATTTCTTCTCGGTGGACGCGGATGCCTGCGCCTCCTCCTCCTCGATGAGCGTGACGGCCTGGTCGTGCTCCGCGGCAATCTCCACCTCCAGCCGAGCACGGGTGGCGGCAGCAGCGCGGAGGATCTCCATCTGCTTGCGGAGGACGTCGTGGTCGTAGGAAGTGGGATTCACGGGGAGGAATTGAAAGCGGAGTGGGCGCCGGTCAGTCGGGATGATCGCTCACGTCGCGGATCGCCCGCGACAACACCTCGGCCAGTCGGCCAACGGCCTCGAGCGTCTCCTTGACATCGGGCGTGAGGGGTTCAATGTGGTCCTTGTGGAAGCCCTTGCTCGTGGCGTCGTTCCACGACTCCTTGGCCGCCTCCCACTTGAGGAGCAACTGCTTGAGGGACAGCGCCATTTTCGACGCACCGCTCGAAAGGTCGCCGATGTGCATGGCTCACCTGCCCTCCGGGGGAGCCGGAGCGGAAGGGGGCGGCGCGGGGGCGCTTGCCGCCGCGGCCTCGTCGACGGTCCGCGCCATCGTCGGCCCGGCAGCGGCGGCATCGCCCCCCGCGCTCGGCCGCGGCCCGGCCACGGCCGTGTAGGCGTCGAGCGACTTCAGCATCTTCTCGAGCCGGGCCATGGCCCGCGGGCAATCGGAGTCGATGACTTCGCGAAACCGCACGAGCCGCACGCACGCCTCGCGGTATTGCTGCTGCACGACCGGGGTCCAGCGTCGCACCGCCTCGGCCTTCCGCTCGCAGAAGTCGCGCCGCTTGCGGGCCTTTTCCAACGCCTTCTTCTCCTCCGCGCACGACGGCTGATGATCGCCGACCTTCTTGAACGTGCGGCAATGCTCCAGGTCCTGCATCGCCTTGGTGACGGCATCGGTGGCGCGACGGCACTCGGCCTTCCAGAAGGCGGCCCGGTCGACGGTGATCCATTCAACCGCCCGTTGGCCCTGCAGCTCCACTTCCGAGACGGCCTGGCCGGTCTCGTGAACGAAGGCGGCCAGCGCGGCCTTCATGAAGGCGAGCGCGTCGAGCGATTTGACGTCGGCTTGGGTGGACATGACGGAGCGTGCCGGGCAGCGCGGGGCTACCGCTGCTGCTGATACTCCTCGACGCGTTCGGCCTTGCGGATCAGGTAGGGCACGTATTCGCCAGTGGCTTCCACAAAACGGCCAAATGCATGCAGTTGCTGCTCGAACTCCTCGGCGAACTTCTGGTGCTCCGTGTCGCGCCAGGTCGCGCCGAGGGCCCCGAGCTGGCGCTGCACGGTCTGCATCTGCGTGAGCACCTCGTTGCTGAAGTGCCGCAGCCGGGCCGCAAACCGCCGCAGTTCCTGCGGATCGACGATTGCCTGTCCCATGGTCGTTCGTCCCCGTGGTGAGGTGGTGGGGGCCGGCCGCCGTCGCGTTGCGGCCCTCACCCCAATCTTATCGTGAAAGACGCTCCACCGGACAGGCGGGCACGGCGCTGTGAAACAACCGGCACGGAACGTACACTCCTGCAAGTGTTCCGCCCCTTCCTCACGGCCTCCCCGCACCCATGCAACAGCCCGCTTCCCGCCCGCCTTCCGCTCCGCACCAGCACCCCGGCGCGTCCGTGGAGGTGTCCGTCGAGCCCTCGACCGGCTGGCATGTGACGCACAGTTTTTATCGGTTCGATCGCGGGCCGCTCGCCGCCATGTCGTCCGAGGACCGCGAGGCCGGGCGACAGGCCCTCCGTGCGGCCCTCGACCCGTCCGGCCCCGAGGCACCACGGCGGCTGCAAAGCTGGATCGTGTCGGGCCACAAGGCCGACTTCGCCGTGGTGGCGATGGATCCTTCACCACACTGCGTCGATGCCGTCCACCAAACGCTCCGCGCAGGCCCACTGGGGGCGGCACTCGAGCCGACGTATTCGTTCGTGAGCCTGACGGAGGTGAGCGAATACGTGCCCACGGTCGAACAATACGGCCAGCGGCTCATCGACGAGGGTGAGGTGGCCGACAGCCCGGCCTTCAAGGCGAAGGTGCAGGGCTACGCCTCGCGCGAGGATGCCATGCGGCGGGCGCGGCTCGAGCCGGAACTGCCTCCCTGGCCCAACGCCTGCTTCTATCCGATGAACAAGAAGCGGAAGGTGGGGGAAAACTGGTTCACGCTGCCCTTTTCGGAACGCAGCCGGCTGATGGCCGAGCACGGACGGACAGGCATGTCTTTCGGCGGCCGCGTCACCCAGTTGATCACCGTGTCGGTCGGGCTCGATGACTGGGAGTGGGGCGTGACACTGTGGGCCCGCCGGCCCGATTTCCTCAAGGAGATCGTCTACACCATGCGATTCGACGAGGCGAGCGCGCGATACGCCGAGTTCGGGCCCTTCTACACCGGCTACGTCGCCACGGCGGACGAGATCCTCACCCACTGTCGGGTGTGAGGCCGAGCATCACTTGCCCGCCGACAGAATGACATCCACCTCGGTTTCGGCGGGTGGCACCCGTCCGGGAAAGGCCTCGAAGAGCAGGGCCTCGTTCGATTGCGTGCTCGCGATCGGCAGGTCGAGCATGGCGGAGGGGAAGTTCGACAGACAGATGAAGTCGCCGCCATCGGCCTGGTAATACTCCTTGCCATCGGCCGGATCCGTCCAGAACGAACTTCCCGCAAACACCCACCGCTCCTCGAGCGGCTTCTGGGACCGCGTGTCGCGGATCCAGTCCTGCGCCGGCGCCGTGTGCTCGACGCCGGCCTTGTCCTTCCACCGCATGAGCACGTCGACCACGGGCCCCGTAGCCGCCTTGTATTCGGGGTCGAACAAGACGGGCGTTCCCGGCTGCAGGCCGATCGCCAACAGGCCGGCATGGATCAGCCGGGCCGACGACCGCACGGCCACGATCGACTCGTAGTCTTTCGTGTTTTCGAGGCAGGCGAAGAATTCGATCGGTCCCTCGGCGAGGCAGACGACCCCTCCCACCACGACCCGTTTGCCGTCGACGTCGATCCAGATGTCGTCGTCGGGGGAAAGCCGCTTGAGCTCGGGGTGGCGGTCGGGGGTGGCCCCAGGGGGCTCGGCGCCGACCACGGGCGGCATGGCCAACCCCACGAGCACGGCGATCAGGAACACACGGATTATCATGATGGCTTTCACTTCCGGGATGGCCTTGGTCGTGGAACGCTACGCCCGCCTCCGGTACCATACCGCTCCTCTCGCCCCCGCGGAAAGGATGGCAGCATGGCGGCCACGAAGAATCCGAAGAAGCGTCACTCCAGACGCGAGCCGAAACCGCGGAAACCTTCCGCGGGCGGCCCGCCCGCACCGCGGGCCGTCGCCGATGAGTCTGTTGCGCAGGCCCAGGCACCGGCGGCCGTCACCTCGCCGAAGGTGAAGAGCAGCCGGGTCACCGAACGGATCCGTGCGGTCGCCAAGCGCAGTGAAGCAATCGATACGCGACGGGCGTTGCGTCGCATGGCCCGGCTCATTGCCGCGCGTCCCAGGGGCGTCCACCGGATCGCGGTCCTCGAGTCGGAGATTGCCGCCTGCCTCGACCGGGCGGAGGCCGGATCACGGGGTCGGGGCGAGGCCTGGCTCGAACTCGAGGCCGCCACCTGGGCCCTTGCCTGGTTGGCCAGGTCGCGTCGCGCCGGGGGATCGGCAGGCGGGCTGCTCGAGCAGCTCGTGCGCCGCGGACATGTTGCCGTGACCACGCTCGAGGGTCGTGACACGCGGCCCGCGGTGTTCGTGATCACGCTGGCATCGTTGTTTCCCGACATCGAGGCCTGCGCGGAGCTTGGTGGTCATGCCGTGCTGGCCATCGAAGAGGAGATCGATCGCCTCGTCTCCGAGAGCGGTTTGCTGCGAATCAGCGGATCGCCCGCCGTGCTCGAACGGGTGGGTCGCTGGGCCTTGTGCCGCGAGGCGCTGCCTGGCAAAGGCTGGAGTGAGGCGACCGAGCAACGGTTTCTGGCCAGCATCGGGGGAGCGCTGCGGCTACTGGGCGACCAGGGGCGGATGCTCGTCGGAATCGGCCGCATGCCGGGGTTTTTCTCGGAACCCATCCTGCAGGCAGCCCGCTCCGGCGGCGCCGCTGCACCACTGCGCCGCACCGCCCGCGTCCTGGAGAGCGGCGGCGTCCCCGGGAAACGGCTGCTGCCGCGCGACCTGCACGACGGTGCGGCGGCGGCGGCGGTCCTCCGCTCCGGGTGGGGCCGGGGCGCCCTCCGCGTGGCGATCGAATACCGCGATACCACGCCGCGGATCGAGATCGCGGCGGGCGACCGGCTGCTCGTCGACGGCCCGTGGCACTGGAGCCTGACCAGCGGCGACGAGACGCTCGAGGCCGAGGGTCCCTGGACCTTTTCCGGGCTCGAGTCCGATCGGAAATCGACGTTTTTCGAGATCGCGGCCCCCCTCGCCGGCGGCCTCCGACTGGAGCGGACGATCGTGATCCTGCCGACCGAACGGGTCGTGGTGGTCGCCGATGCGATCACGCGCACCGCCGAGGCGCGGGTCGCCCGTGAACTGCGGCTGACGAGCCGACTCCCGCTCGCACCGGGGCTGGATGTGGAGCAGCCCGAGGAGACGCGCGAATCCTTGCTTTTCGACACGGGGATGCGGGCAATGGCTTTGCCGCTCGGCCTCGGCGAATGGAAGGGCAGCGGTGGCGGTGAGTTCACGGCCGGACCAGTGGGGCTGACGCTCGAGCAGCACGGCGTGGGACGCCTGCACACCGCGGTGTGGCTCGATTGCGACCCGCGCCGCGCGGGGGGCCAGGTGACGTGGCGGCAACTGACGGTGGCAGACAGCCGGCAGAATCTGCCGCGGAGCATGGCCGCTGGATACCGCGTCCAGGTGGGCCACGACCAATGGCTGCTCTACCGGGCGCTCGACGAACCGCGGAACCGCACGCTGCTGGGATGCAACGTGTCGTGCGAGTTTCTGCTGGGACGGATCGGCCGCTCGGGCGCCGTGAAACGTCTGGTCGAGATCCAATAGCAACCCGGCGGCCGACGGGGCCTCATGAACCCGGACGACTTGGAAACCCGCTGCCGCAGCAACCTGGCGGCCGTGCGGCACCAGATCGACGACGCTTGCCTCCGTGCGGGCCGCGCGGCCAACGCCGTTCGGCTCGTTGCCGTCACGAAATACGTCGACGCCGCAGCAGCCCGGGCGATGGCCGCGGCAGGCTGCCGGGATCTCGCCGAGAGCCGCCCGCAGGCATTGTGGGCGAAGGCGGAAACGCTCGCCGACCTCGCCCCCCCGGTGCGCTGGCACCTCATCGGCCACCTCCAGCGGAACAAGGTGCGGCGCACGCTTCCCGTGGCGGATCTCATCCACACGCTCGACAGCCGCCGCCTCCTGGAAACCCTGGACGCGGAGGCCGCCGCCGCAGGACGGCCATGCGACGCGCTCGTGGAGGTCAATCTGGCGGGCGATCCGGGGCGAACCGGCGCCACCGCGGCCGAGACGCGGGAGATCGTCGCCATGGCAGCCCGCTCACCCCACGTGAGGCTGCGCGGCCTGATGGGAATGGCGAGCGTGCCGGAAGGCGGCGACGCAGCGGCGCAGGCCCGCCGGCAGTTCGCCTGGCTCCGGGAGTTCCGTGATCGGCTGCGCGGAGAGGGCGGAATGGAGTTGCCGGAACTCTCGATGGGGATGAGCGGTGACCTTGCCGAGGCGATTCTGGAGGGATCGACGATGGTGCGGGTTGGTTCGGCCCTCTTCGAGGGGCTTCTCTGAGCGTGCGGGCATGGATGCCGAACACAGAGTGACGGCCTGCACCACACCGAGGCAAGGCCCGGAGGGCCGGTGCCTCTTCCGGCCGGAGGCCGGCAAGAAAACCGCGGGCATGGATGCCGCGGTTTTCGTGAAGTCAGTCGTCGAACCGCACTTCGAGGATGTGAAACCTCATCGTCCCCGCGGGCACGTCGATCGAAACCTTCTCGCCCACCTTGCGACCCAGCAGCCCCTGCGCCAACGGGCTGGCGACGTTGATCTTGCCGGAGTCGTAGTCTTCCTCACCGGCGCCCACGAGGATGAACACCTCCTTGTCGCCGAATTCCAGGTCCTTCACCACGACGGTGGCCCCGAACACGACCTCGTCGGTCGCCTCCTTGGCCCGCTCCACAATCACCGCCCGGGCGAGCTTGTCGCGGAGCATGTTGATCTTCGCCTGGAGCATGCCTTGGCTCTCCCGGGCGCCGTGATACTCGGCGTTTTCGCTGAGGTCGCCCTCGCTGCGGGCGGCCGCCACGCGCTGGGTGAGCTTCGGCATTTCCACGGCCTCGAGATGTTCGACCTCGGCCTTCAGCTTGTCATATCCGGAACGCGTCATCGGGATGCGGTCTGACATGGTGGGTTTCTCCTCAGCCGACCGGGCGGGTCTCGGGCGTGTAAAGCAGCCTGCCGCAGCTGCGGCAGGCGACCACGTGGCCGAGCATCAGGTCGGACGACATCTTGCTGGTGATTTGCTGGAAGCAGCCGCCGCAACAATCGCCCTCGACGGCGGCGAGCGCGTCGGCCCCCCGGTGTTTCACGCCCCGCTCGTAGAGGGGCCGCGCCTCGGGGGCGAGTTCCTTTTCGGAGTCTTCCTGCAGGCCCCTCACCCGCTGCACCTCGGCATTCAACGAGGCCGACTCGCCCGCCACGCGGGCCTTCGTCTCCTCGAGCTGCTTCTTGGTCGCCGCCAGTACCGCCTCGGCGGCGGGCAGCGTGTTGCGAATGGCATCGACCCGCTCCAGGCCCTCGAGAATCTCATCTTCGAGCACCTTGGTGGCCATCTTGTCGGCCGCGATCTGCTCGCGGAGGAGCTGGTATTCGCGGTTCGTCTTGCAGGCGTTGAGCTTCCCCTCGAGGTCGAGGATCTTGGCCTCCGCGGAACGCAATTGAAGCTGCTTCTGGTCGGCCGCGGCTTTGGCCCGCTTGACCTCCTCCTGCACCTCCACGCGCTTCGCCTCGGCGGCCTCGACCTGCTTGGTCTGCTGGGCGATCAGCCGCGGGCCGGCGGCGATGCGGTCGTTCAAGTCCGCCAACTGCTGGTGGATGCGGTGCAGCGTGCGAAAGGTGTCGGCGGCGGTATCGATGGCCATGGCGGTGGTTCTCAGGGATGCCGGAGTCTATCAGACCGTCGCCCGCGCCGGCCGCCACCGCAGGCGGCGGCCGGCGACCCGGGAAAACAGCGGTGTTTCCCACCGATCCACCGTGAGGCGAAAGGGGACTCCGCCTCGCAGCGGCGCGGCCCGCGGAAAGACCCGGCGGAAGGCCCGTTCAGACCGAGCTTTCCAGGAAGTTTTCCAGCTGCTTCGAGCGCACGGGATGTTGCAGCTTCTTCACCGCCTTGGCCTCGATCTGCCGGACGCGCTCCCGCGTCACGCGGAAGATCCGCCCCACTTCCTCCAGCGTGTAGGTGTAGCCGTCGGTGAGGCCGTATCGCAGGCGGATGATCTCCCGTTCGCGGTAGGTGAGCGTCTTGAGGAGCGACTCAATTTTGTCCTTGAGCAACTCATTCGTCGTCGACTGCGTGGGGCTCTGCACCGTGTCGTCCTCGACGAACTCGCTGAAGCTGGCGTCTTCGCTCTCACCGATCGGCCGGTCGAGGCTCATCGGCTGCCGGCCCATGTCGAGCACGCGCCGCGCCTCCTCGAGGCCCACGCCGGCGGCCTGCGCGATCTCCTCGTTGGTCGGCTCACGGCCAAACTCGTGGAGCAGCCGCTTGGCGGTCGTCCGCAGCTTGGAGAGCACGTCGATCATGTGCACCGGGATACGGATCGTGCGGGCCTGGTCGGCGATGGCACGGGTGATCGCCTGGCGGATCCACCACGTCGCGTAGGTCGAGAACTTGAAGCCGCGGCGATACTCGTACTTGTCGACGGCCCGCATCAGGCCCGTGTTGCCCTCCTGGATGAGGTCGAGAAACGAGAGGCCGCGGTTGCGATACTTCTTGGCGATCGAGACGACGAGCCGCAGGTTGGCCGCCGAGAGGCTCCGCTTGGCCAGTTCATATTCCTCGCGCAGCTTCTCCAGCATGCCCACCCGCGTCCGCAGCGACCGCGGGCTTTCCAGCGTGGCCAGCATGAGGTCGCGGAGTTCCTTGCGCATGTCGGCCCGGTCGTCGCACGACAGGCTGCCCTCCTTCATGAGCCGCAGATCCTGCTGGATCTTGTCCAACCGCGCCGACATGCCGCGGAGCACCTTCATGAGGGGCTGCACGCGCCGTGTGCGGAGGCTGAGCTCCTCGACGAGCACGAGCGACTTGGCCCGCGCCCGCCGAAACCGCACGCGTGCCTCGCGGGCATCCTCGGCGGTGGTGCGGGTGCTGATGAGGCGGCGGAAATCGGCCCGGCTTTGCTCGAGAAGGCGGTCGAGCGTGGCCAGATTGTGGGGCATGCGGGCCAGGATCTGCTCTTTCGTGAGCCGCTCCGTCAACGACACCTTGATCGTTCGGTCGAACGGCAGCTTCCCCTCGTGCACCCGCCGCAGCGTGTCAACCGTGGTCTGCATCGCGTAGGAGCAGCCGAGGATGGCGCGGCGAAACCGCTTCCGTGTCACCTCGATCCGCTTGGCCAGGGAGATTTCCTCGCGGCGCGTGAGGAGCGGAATCTCGGCCATCTGGGCCAGGTACATGCGGATGGGGTCGTTGCCCGCGTTGGAGGGCGGCGTCGTGATCGCCTCGTCGCGGCGCGGGGCGGCCGGCTTGGCCGGCTTCGATGCCTGAGCCGACTGAGCCCCCGACGACGCCGGCTCCTCCGTGCCGTCGGGCGCGGCGTCGAGAAGTTCGATGCCCTGGTCCTCAAGGGCCACGAGCAGGGCGTCGATCTTCTCCGGATCGACCGCCTCGTCGGGCAGGTAGGCGTTGACCTCGTCGAAGGTGAGGTAGCCGCGCGCCTTGCCGGCGGCGATCAACGACAGCAGCTCGAGGTCGCCATGACCGGCCGCGGAGGCGGGGGTCGGCGGAGCCGCGGGGTTGGCGCCAGGGATGCCGGCCAAACGGTTGACATGCTTGTTCATCACGAGGTTCTCCTTCACCATCCTAACGTCACTCGCACCGCCCCCCGGCACATGGGCCTGGCCCGCGTGCCGATCGCAGCGACGAGACGGGCATCCTCACCCATCCTTGGGATCGGTCATGCCCTGAGCAGCACGCCGTTGGGCGACGAGCTGCTCCAAAAGTTCCGCCTCCGAGCCGGGGTCCAGCCCGGAGGATTTCAGTTGCCGCGCGCTCGCATGCGCCTGCCGCTGGGCGGAGCGGCGTCGCAGGGCGTCTTGCAGATGACCGATGCGTTCCCGAGGGTCAACGGGGCCGCGGGCGACGGTGGCCTCGTCGACGGCCACGAGCATGCTCTGTAGCGCCGGATCGAGGATCTCGAGCAGCAGCCCGGAAAGGGCCACGGGTCGCCCCTCGTCGTGAAGCCGCCTGGCCGCGGCGAGCACCTGGCGCCCCTCCTCGGTCTGCAGATCGGCCGAATCGACTTCGCGGACCACCAGCCCGGCCCCTTCGGGCACGCCCACCAGCACCTCGAGAACCTCACGGTCCCACGGCGGCAGTTTCGCAGGCTCGACCGCGGCCGGAGGAGCAGCCGACTCCCGCCTCGGCGTTGGCCCCCGGCCGCGCAATTCCCGCATCCGCTCGCGAAGCACGTCGCGGGCCAGTCCGAAGCGGCGGGAAAGCCGGCCGATCACCTGATCCTCTCGAAGCCGGCGCTGCGATGCGGCCAGGGGAGACTGTGGCGAGACGTTCGCCAGCGCCCCCAGCACGCTCTCCACCGCCGCCAAGACGGCCTCGTCGCTGGGCGTCGCGGGCAGTTTCGCCACGGCCTCGTCGAGCCGGTATTCGAGCGGGTCTCCCGCCGATTCCACCAGTGCCTCG
This sequence comes from Pirellulales bacterium, assembly GCA_044234625.1. Taxonomy (GTDB): domain Bacteria; phylum Planctomycetota; class Planctomycetia; order Pirellulales; family UBA1268; genus CACORA01. The sequence goes on from JBIIIP010000035.1 coordinate 11,746, forward strand.
AAGACCTCGCGACCTCGCTCGAGGATGAATTCGCAGGGATCGACACCCGACGGCAGCCGGGCGATCCGCAGGTCGATCGGCTCGGCGAGGAGCACATCGAGAATCTCGTCGGCGCGCCGCCGCCCGGCATCGTCGCCGTCGAGGACGAGCACGATCCGGTCGACATAGCGACGCAGGAGCTTCGCATGCCGCTCGCCCAGCGCTGTGCCCAGCACGGCCACGACGTCGTCGACGCCCGCCTGCCGCGCGGCGAGGCAATCGGTATAGCCCTCGACCACGATCGCCCGCCGCGAGCGGCTCATCGCCTCGCGGGCCGTGTCGAGACCGTAGAGCATCGAGCTCTTGGAAAAGAGGGGCGTTTCCGGGGAGTTGATGTATTTGGCCGCGTCGGGCGCGGCACCCGGCAGCACGCGGCCGCCGAAGGCCACGCACCGAGCGAGAGGGTCGCGGATCGGAAACATCACGCGGTCGCGAAAGCGGTCGTAGTGACCGGAGCGATCCTGCCTCTCGATCACGAGGCCCGCGGCCGCGAGCTGCTGCACGCCGATGCCGGCGGCGGCCGCCTGCCGCAGCAGCCAATCCCAGCTGGGCGGCGCGAAGCCGAGGCCGAAGCGATCGACCGTTTCCGGCGTTAGGCCGCGGTCTGCGAGATATACGCGGGACGCCTGGGCCTCTGCGGCGCCGCGCAGGCAATCGCGAAACCGATCCGCTGCCCAGCCGAGCACACGGTGCAGGTCGGCCTTCTGGTCGCCCGAAACACCGCGGCCGCGCGGGATCGTGATTCCAGCGCGGTCCGCCAGTTGCTCGAGGGCCTCGCGAAACTCCAGCCGCTCCATCTTCATGAGGAAGCTGAAGACGTCGCCACCGATGTTGCATACCCAGCAGCGAAACGTCTGCCGCTCTGGATTCACCTGGAGGCTCGGCCGCGAGTCGTCGTGCCAGGGGCAGAGGCCCACGAGCCCCCTCCCGGCGCGGCGGAGCGAAATGTAGGTGCCGACCAGATCGACGATGTCGACGGCGTCGCGCACCCGTTGCTTCAGGTCATCGCCCGACGATGGTGCAGGCCGATCGGATGGCACGCCACGTTCCCGGCTTCAGGAAACCGCCACCGTTCGCCGCACACACGAGCGGCTGAAAGTGGCCGTCGGAATGTATGGACGCCGATTGGGCGGGTCAATTCCAGATGCGTCCTTCGTATCCTGCCCAGATTCCGGCATCAGCCGGCAAGCAGGCGATCGACGCTTTCCAGCAATCGATCCATCGCGAATGGCTTGCGAATGTAATCGTCGACGCCGAGCATTTCGGCATACGCCTTGTGGCGGCTGCCCTCGTTGGCGGTGATCATGATCACTCGCATGGGCACGGGACGGCTGCGGCGCAGTTTCTCGAGCACGAGAAACCCGCTGCGTTTCGGCATCATCATGTCGAGGACGACCAGATCGGGATTTTCCTGCTCGGCCATCACGAGGCCCTGGTTTCCATCCCGGGCGACGATCACGTCGTAGCCACGGGATTCGAGCACCGTTCGCATCGAATCGACGATCTCGGTGTCGTCATCGACCAGAAGCACCCGCTTCCCAGCGGCGTTCCGCGAGGCCGCCGCAATGCCGCCGCGTGGTTCCGTGGCATCATCAGCGGTGCTGACAGAGACGGACTTTCTAACGCGTTTCTGCGGGGGCATGGAAACCTCTTCCAATAATCTGATTTGCAACAGAATATCAGGATTCCGCGGGAAGCACCAGCGCTGCGCCAAGAAGCCCGATTGCCGCCCCGAAGGCGACGTCACTCGGATAATGGGCCAGGGCCGTGATCCGCTGGATGCCCGCCGCACATCCCAGACAGGCAAAGAGAAGAGCCGCGTGCGGATAGCGCCACGACAGCGCCGCGGCGAATCCCGCCGCCATGGCCGCATGGCCCGACGGAAAGCCGGCCAGATCCGAGCGCGACCCTGGAGGGTTTGCAAGACAGGTCGCATGAAACGTCTCGAACACCGACGAGAGGCTGGCCAGATCGGCGGCCCGCGGACGCACGCGGACGACGACCAGTTTGATGATGTTGACCACGATGCCGCCCGCGTAGGAGGCGAGCAGAAACCGGGCGAACTGCCGACGCGGATCACCCTGCGCAGCGGAGGCATCCGCAGGCCGCCACCACGAGCGATCGATCGCGATCATGCAGAGCACGAGCACGGCCACACTCAAGCCAAAGCCGAAAACCTCCGCCATGTTGATCAGTCGCCGGATCTCGCTGGGCAGATCAGCCACCGCACACCAGCGGGCGACCGGCAGGTCGGCGAAGGGGAGGAGCACACCGCCCAAGGCGGCGAGGGCCAGGCTGCCGGTCGCCAGCGCCATGCGGCGTGAACGCCTGCGTGGCGTCACCCTCGGTGTAAGGGGAGCTTTCATCATGGGGCCTGCGAATCGTGAATCCTCGTGTCGGGAAACCTTGCCGAAGTCTGCCACACCGACTGGCTTTCCGACCAGTTCGTGGCCCGACACCGCGGGATCACGTCCAGAGGCCGCGGTCGAGAACGCGGTAGTTGATGGCTTCGCTCACATGCGCGCAGCCGATCGATTCCGCGGCATCCAGGTCGGCGATCGTCTGGGCGACGCGGAGCACCTTGTCGTGAGCCCGTGCGGAGAGCCCAAGATCCGTCACGGCCGCCCGCAGCAATTCGGAGGCGGCCGGCTCCAGCCGGCACTTTTCCCTGATCATCCGGCTTGTCATGCGGGCGTTGCACCGCACGCTTGAATCGGAAAACCTCGCGGCCTGGCGGAGACGAGCCGCCAGCACGGCCTCGCGCATCTGGCTGCTCGACGTGCCGGGCCGGGATGCGGCCAACTCGCGAAACGGCACGGCGGGAACCTCCAAATGGATGTCGATGCGATCGAGGAGCGGCCCTGAAATTTTCCCCATGTATTTCTCAACCTGCGGCGTCGAGCATTGGCACTCGCGCCTGGGATCGCCGCGGTAACCGCAGGGGCAGGGGTTGAGGGCCGCCACGAGCATGAAGTCGGCCGGAAAGGTCGTCGAGCTCTTCGCCCGGCAGATCGTCACGCTCCCATCCTCGAGAGGCTGCCTGAGCACCTCCAGCGTGCGGCGATTGAATTCAGGAAGCTCATCGAGAAAAAGCACACCGTTGTGGGCCAAACTGATCTCGCCCGGCATGGGAATCGAGCGGCCACCGATCAGGCCAGCCTCGCTAATCGTGTGGTGTGGGGCACGGAACGGCCGCAGCGCCACCAGCGGCTGCCCGCCCGAGAGCAGGCCCAGCGCACTGTAGATGCGGGTGGTCTCCAACGACTCGGCCGCCGACAGCGGTGGCAGCACCGTCGGGATCCGCTTGGCAAGCATCGTTTTCCCACCGCCGGGAGGGCCGAGCATGAGGCAATTGTGAGCGCCGGCGGCAGCGACGCAGATGGCCCGCTTCGCCGCCTCCTGCCCGCGCACGTCGGCGAAGTCGATGTCGCACGTGGCGAAACGATCAAACCATTCGCTGACGCGGGGCGGCGTCGGGGGAATCGCCAGGTCGCCGGCGAAGAACTGCACCGCTTCGGTCAGGGAATGGACCGGGATCACCTCGATGTCTTCGACCACCGCGGCCTCGGTGGCGCTGGCGGCCGGCACGACCACGCCCTTGAGCGGCCGCGTGTGTTTCTGCCGGGCCGCCGCGATGGCGATCGACAGGGCGCCGCGGGCCGGCCGCGTGGATCCCTCGAGCGACAGCTCGCCCACCACCGCATAGTCGTTGAATCGCTCCGCTGAAAACTGGCCGCTGCCGGCGAGGATGCCGAGCGTGATGGGGAGATCGAACGTCGCCGCCTGCTTCGGCAGCTCCGCCGGGGCGAGGTTCACCACGATCCTGTCCATCGGCCGCGTGAAGCCGGAATTCACCATTGCACGGGCGACACGGTGCGTGCTCTCGCGGATCGCCGTGTCGGGGAGCCCCACGAGCACCGTGGAGGGGAGGGCTCCGGACGACACATCCACTTCCACGTCGACGGGGATGGCGTCGATGCCGAAGAGGGAGAAGGTATGCAGGCGGGCGAGCATGATGAATCTCCTGGTGGGAAAGCGGGCTCGACGCCGCCCATCGGGCGGCCTTTCGCGAGAAGTGTACAGGCGTGCATGCTTTGTGCAACCCCTGGGCGGCCCGGCTCCGCCGCGGGTAGGATCTCGGCATGCGATCCGTCGCGACTCGATCACGCCGCCCGCATCCCGGCCTGGGGCTGGTGGCTGCCGCCCTGCTCGGGGCCTGGCTCGCCGGCGGGCTTCCGGTTGCTGCCCGCGGTGAGTCGCCGCCGTGGCAGCCGCTTTTCGACGGCCACTCGCTCGGCCAGTGGAGGTCGACGCCGTTCGGCGGCGAAGGGGAGGTGGTGGTGGCCGATGGCTGCGTGCGCATCGGCCGCGGCTCGGAACTCAGCGGCATCACCTGGGGCGGCAGATTTCCCACGAGCGACTACGAGGTGAGCCTCGAGGCCCGCCGAGACGACGGGATCGATTTCTTCTGCGGGCTCACGTTCCCGGTGGGCGGGGAGTCTTGCTCGCTTATCGTCGGTGGCTGGGGAGGCACGGTCGTGGGGCTGTCGAGCATTGATGGCCGCGATGCGTCGGACAACGCGACCACCCAGTCGCGAAGCTTCGCAGACGACCGCTGGTACCGCGTGCGCGTGCGCGTCACGGCGGAGGCGATCGGCTGTTTCATCGACGATGAGCAGGTCGTCGACCAGCCACGCGTTGGGGTGCGGTTTTCCGTGCGCGACGAAGTGCTGCCATCGCGGCCGCTGGGCATCGCGACCTACGCCACCGCGGCGAGCCTGCGCGGCATCCGCTGGCGGGCCGTGGAGCCGCCATGAGCCATGCCACGCCCGAAGACGACAAACTGCGGAGCCGCATCGCCGCGGAGGCATCGCGGCTGCTCGCGGCCGGCGGGGACTCGGCCCGGGCCAGGCTCCGCGCCGCCCGGCGGGTGGCGGGAGCGTGGGTGCCCGAGCACCTCCTCCCCTCGCATGCGACGATCCGCGGCGGATCGGCCCACATCGTGGGCGATCGCTTCGACAAGATCGCCGACCTCGTCCGCCCGCTGGAGGCGGTGCGACTCGATCCGCAGCGGCATCCGGAGGGCGACCTTCTCGAACACTCCTTGCAGGTCTTCGACCTCGTGCAGGAGGAACGACCCTACGACGAGGAACTGCTCACGGCGGCGCTCGTGCACGACGTGGGCCGGGCGATCGACCGCACCGATCCCGTCCGCGCCGGGCTCGATGCCCTCGGCGATCTCGTCACGCCGCGTACTCGCTGGCTGATCGAATCACTGGCCGCCGCCCGGGCCCACGCCGAGGGAACGCTCGGCCGCCGGGCCCGGCATCGCCTCGAAGCGCATCCGGATTTCTGCGCGGCCGTCATGCTGGCGGATGCCGATCGGCGCGGGAGAGCCCGCGGGTATCCGACGCCGTCGCTGGAGGATGCCGTGCGCACACTCCGCAGCCTGGAGGCGGCTGGCTGATCACTCCGGCGGCTCGGCGCCGAGCGCCGCACGCACCGTCTCGCGGGCTCCGCGCCACCGCTCCTTGACCGTCCGCGGGGAGCAGCCGAGCAGGGTGGCGATGGTCTGCTGGTCGGCGCCCACGTACCACACGAGATGAAACACCTCGCGCTGCTCGGAGGGCAGCACGGTGATGGCCTCGTGAAACCTGCTCCATCGGTCGAGCACGGGGTCTGCATGCGGGATGCGGTCGACGCGCTGCGGGGCCGGATCGCCTGGCGTGTCGCGCGGGAGCGTGTTCGTGGCATGGTTGGCGGCATGGGACCGCGGGCCGGCATACCGCCGAGCGAGATCGATGAGCTCGCGGTGCAGCTGCATGGCGGCGAGGGCCATCAGCGCGCGGGGTGAATCGGGCGGCACTTCGCCGAGGGCCCGGTGCAGGCGGAGCGCGGCATTTTGAAACACGTCGTCGGTGTCGTCCCAGCGACGCACCGCCGGAAACTGTTCGAGCATGCGGTGGGCCAGCACCCGGAGGCGGCCGGCGCACAATTCGATGATCCGGTCGCGGGCGGAGAGGTCGCCCGCGGCGAGCGCGGCGAGGCACTCTTCCAGGCCTGGAAAAGCAGGCTCCCCGTCGTTCATGGCCCGCCCCCTCGGGGGGCCGTGGACGGGGCAACCGGGGAGGGCCCGCCACCATTTTTTTCGCCGCGGCTGCCCCTGAACGGGCCGACTCTCGCTTGAGAGGGATGAGGCCCCGGCGTCGAGCCACGGAAGGGGCCGGGAAGACTGCCCCGTGCGGAGGTGATGACCATGGTTGGTTTCGATTCGGTCGATGCCCGGGGTGGCAAAGCCGCCCGCCGCGCGGCCACGGGCAGGCGGTATTGCCCGCATCGCGTGCTCCGCCTGCCCCGCTCCGTGCGCGATCCGGTGCGGATCATCCTCGCCGCGCAGATCCAGTTGCGGCGGTGGCGACGGCCGGATCAGACCACGACGGCCGCTGATTCGCAACGCCGGGTGCGGGAAATCGTCGCCGCTCGCGACGGGCTGCTCCGCGAGGCCCTCCCCTGCGTGGGCCGGGCAAAGGGGGTAAACTCCCCCAATGGCCGCCAAGCGCCCCGCCGAAGAGCTTCCCGCAGCCGAGCCCGCCGCACCATTTCCGCCAACGCCGCCGGCCGCGGCTTCAAGCGGCGATCGCGAAGGCTGGACCGCTTTCGCGATGCCATCGGGCTCGCTGCCGTTCACGAGCGGCGAGGCGGATGATTTCGGTTTCAGGGCAGGGCCGGCAGCGACGCTCGCCCCGGGCACCGACATCGGCGGGATCACCATCGTCCGGCTTCTCGGGGCCGGCGGCATGGGCTGCGTGTATGAAGCGCGGCAGCACGCCCCGGATCGCCCGGTGGCGGTGAAACTGATGCGGGAAGGCGTCGTGTCTCCCACACAGTTCAAGCGATTCGAATACGAGGCCGAGGTGCTCGGGCGGCTGGAGCACCCCGGCATCGCGCGTGTCTATCTCGTGGCTTCCGCCCGGGTCGGTCCGTTCAGCACGCCTTCGATCGTCATGGAGCTGGTGCCCGATGCCCGGCCGGTGACGACGTTCTGCGCGGAGCAGGGGTGGGCCGGCCGGCAGCGCGTGGCGCTCATGCGGAAGATTGCGGCGGCCGTCGCCTACGCCCACCAAAAGGGTGTCATTCACAGGGACTTGAAGCCGGGCAACATCCTCGTCGATCAAATGGGCGCGCCAAAGATCATCGATTTCGGAGTGGCCCGCTCGATCGACGACTCCCGTCAGGCCAGCACCATGCTCACCGAGGCCGGGCACCTCGTGGGCACCCTCCATTACATGAGCCCGGAACAGCTCTCCGGCAGCGGGACCGACGTCGATGCCCGTTCCGACGTCCATGCGCTGGGCCTCGTGCTCTACGAGCTGCTCGTCGGCAGGCTGCCCTACGACCTTCGCGGCCGCAGCCCCCTCGAAGCGGCCCGGATCGTCGCCACGGCCGAGGCCCCGATCGCCACCGCGGTGATCGAGGCACTGAAGGCCGATCGCACGATCACCCGTGACGATGCCCGGTCGCTGGCGGCGATCGTGGCCACGTGCCTCGAGAAGCGGCCAGAGAGCCGGTATGCCACGGCGGCCGACGTGGCGGCCGAACTGGGCCGCTGGCTCGCCGGGGAGCCGATTCTCGCCCGGCCGCCGGGGCTCGGCCGCGCCATCGCGCGGCTGGCGCGGAAGCACCGGCTGGCGACGGCCTCCACGGCAGGCGTGCTGGCGGCCCTCGTGACCGCGGTGGTGGGCATCAGCGTGTTTGCCGTGCGGGCGGAACGGGCGGCCATCGCGGCTCGGGCGCAGCTCTATCGGGCCACGGTGCTGCTCGCCGTCGATGCCCGCGACCGGGGAGCCGTCGACGAGGCCGGTCGGCTTGCCGATGCCGCTCGGACGCTCGCCGACGCAGCTGGGCCACGGCAGCCAATCGAGCTGGCATGCCTCGCCGCATCGCTCGATGAGTCCGTGGAGATGAAGCCGGGCCATGGCGACGCCGTCCGCGCCGTGGCCTGGTCGCCGGATGGTAGGCTCATGGCGGCGGTGGCGGCGGAAGGAATCGTGCGGGTCTCATCGCGGAACATGGAAACCGATGCGCCCCCGCATGCATCGGTGCTGCGCGGGCACGCGGGCCCGGTATGGTCGCTGGCCTGGTCGCCGGATGGCCGCACGCTCGCCTCGGCCTCGGCCGACGCGACGGCGCGCGTGTGGGACGTGGAGACCGGAGCCGAGCGGCTGCTGCTCCGCGGCCACGAGGGCATCGTGTATGGCATCGCTTTCTCCCCCGACGGCCGGCGGCTGGCCACGGGCGGGCGCGACGGCATCGTTCGCATCTGGAATGCAAGCGATGGCCGCGAGGCCCGCTCGCTATCCAGTGGGGCGGGCACCGTGTATGCGGTCTGCTTTTCGCCCGCTGGCGATCTCGTGGCCACGGCATCCCAGGATGGCGGCGTGCGGCTGTGGGACGCCGAGTCGGGCGCCGCCCGCGGGCTGCTCGTGGGACACGCGACGCGGGCCTTCTCCGTCTGCTTCTCGCCCGATGGACGCCGCGTGGCCGCCGCCGCCGAGGATGGCGCGGTGCGGGTATGGGATCTCGATGCGGATCGTGAGGTCGCCGTCCTCCGGCATCCCTTCAAGGCCAACGCGGCCGCGTTCGTCGCCGCCGGCACCCAGCTCGTGACGGTGAGTGACGATTGCATTGTGCGCTGGTGGGATATTGACCGGGCCATCGAGATCGCGGGCCGCCGCGGGCACCGCGGCGCCGTGTGGTCGATCGCTGCCGCGCGTGACAACGCCTGGCTGATCACGGGATCAGCGGATGCGACCGTGCGGGTGTGGGCGGCCGATGGTGGCTGCGACCCAGTCGTGGCGTGCGGCGAGAAGGTGCACGCGCTCGCGGCATCGACCGACGGACGGGCCTGCGCGGTGGGCACCGCCAGCGGGCTGGCGGTCGTGTCGCTCGCCGATCTGCGCGTTGCCGCCCACCGCCTCTGCCCAGGGCAGCGGGTCAACGACACTTGCTTCGTCGGCACTGGAGACCGCCTCATCGCCGCCTGCGACGACGGGATCGTGGCCGTGTGCGGCGTACCCGCCGGGGCCAACGCTGCCGCCGAGCAGCACAATCTCAAGCTGCACGTGCGGCGGGTGTTTTCCGTCGACGTGGATGCCGGTGGCACGCGGCTGGCCACGGCGGGAGAGGACCGCGCGGCCCGGCTTTGGAACATGGCCGCGCTCGATGCGAAGGCCGAGCCGCTAGCCTCGTTCAAGCATGAACGCCGCGTGCTCTGCGCCCGCTTCGCCCCCGATGGATCACGGCTTTTCACCGCCTGCGAGGATCGCCTCGCGCGGATGTGGGATCTCGCCTCGGGCCGCGAGCGCATGCGGTATGTCGGCCACGACGGCCCCGTCAACTGGTTGGCCGTGTCCGCCGCCGGACGGCTCCTCGCCACCGCGTCATCCGACGCCACGGTGCGGCTCTGGGATGCCAACAGCGGCGCTCCGCTGGCGACGCTCCGGGGGCCTGCCCGACAGGTTCGCAAGGTGGCCTTCACGGCAGACGAAACCCGGTTGATCGGCGTCGGCGACGACGGCGCAGCGCATGTGTGGGACGTGGCGTCTGGCGAGGCGGTCAGCGTGCTCCGCGGCCACGCCGACCAGGCCTGGGCATTGGCCATCACGGCGGATGGCGGCATGGCTCTCACCGGCTCCTGGGACGGCACCGTGCGGGCCTGGGGAATATCGGCCGCCGATCTCTTCCGCCGCCGTCAGGCGCCTGCGAACACCTGGCCGAGCGTCTCCTGGAGCACGCCTGCGCTCCGCTTCAAGCCCTGCACTTCCTTGGGCCACAACTCCAGTTCGATGATCCGCTCCGCTCCGCTGCGGCCCACGACGGTGGGCACGGAAATGGCCACGTCGCGGATGCCGTAACTGCCGGTCAGCACCGTCGACACCGGCAGCACGCGTTTCGCGTCCAGGGCGATCGCATGGATCACCTCGGCGATCGACACGCCAACGGCGAAGCCGGCGCCGGTCTTCTTTTTGATCATCTCCGCGCCCGATGTCTTGGCCCGCTGGAAGACCTCCTCGCCGACGCGGTGCGTAAAGCCCGGATACTTCTCCAGCGGCAGGCCGGCGACCGCCGCGCTCGACCACACCGGCACCATGCTGTCGCCATGCTCTCCGATGATCATCGCCTGGAGCTGTGTCGCCGGGGCGTCGAGCCTCATCGCCAGGAGGCTGCGGAAGCGAAGCGTGTCGAGCAGGGTGCCCAGGCCGATGACCCGGCCCTTGGGCAGCCCGAGTTCCTTCTCGGCGAGATAGGTGAGGATATCGACCGGGTTGCTCACCACGAGCACCGTGGCGTCGGGGCGATGCCCGCGGGCCTTGATCGCGGCGAGGATCGTCTTGAAAAGTTCGACGTTGCGGTTGATGAGCGCCAGCCGGCTCTCGTCGGGCTTCCGCCGCAAGCCGGCAGTGATGCAGATCACATCGGCATCGACGAGCTGTTCGTAGCCGCCCGCGTGGATTTTCTGGTCGGCGATGGCGGCCGTGCCGTGAAGCATGTCGAGGGCCTGACCATCGGCGAGGTCGGCGTTGGCGTCGACGATCACGATCTCGTGCACGACGCCGCCGAGCTGCAGGGCGAACCCTGCCGAAGAGCCCACGATGCCGCCGCCGCCGATGATGCCCACCTTCATGCCTTGATCTCCGCGTCTCGAGGTTTGGTTGATTCCGTTGTGGGGATGAGAAGCCCCGATTCGCCGGTCACGCGGAAAGCGTGATGCCGAGCTGTTTGCAGACGGTCTCCGTGACGATCTTCACGAGTTGCTCCTGGTCGATGCCCGCCGCCGCCGCGGGCCGCGCCTGGGGATCGCCCGCCATCGCCGGAGGCGCGTCGAAGGCCTTGCGATCGACTCCCGTGTTGCCCCAGCTGGAGCGGAAGACGTCGTTGGCGCAGATGTCGCAGTTCTCCATGCCCTTGTCGAGCCGCGGGTCGGTGTAGCCCCACTTGGCCTTGAGGTCGAGCAGTTCCTTCGTCTCCTGCTTCGAGAGGTAGGTGACGCGGCCGAGATCCTTGGCCAGCATGAGGATGCGGCAGTAGGCGTCGAGGATCTCGGTCCACCAGTAGGCCTTCTCCACGGTTTCGCCGAAGCTCACGGTGCCGTGGTTGGCGAGGATCACGACGTTCGACTGCTTCACGAACGGCTTGACGGTGTCGGCGAACTTCTGCCCGCCGGGCGTCTCGTACCGCGTGATCGGCACATCGCCGAGAAACACCTCCACCTCCGGTAGCACGCACTGCGGAATCGGCTCACGGGCCACGGCGAAGGCGGTGGCGTGCGGCGGATGGCAGTGGACCACGCTGTTGACGTCGGGCCGCTCCTTCATGATCGTCAGGTGGAGGAGGATTTCGCTCGACCGCTTGCGCTGGCCGGCGAGCTGGTTGCCCTCCATGTCGACGATGCACAGATCGGAGGGCTTCATGAAGCCCTTGGAGATCATCGTCGGCGTGCAGAGCACCTCGTTGGGACCGAGCCGGAAGGAGATGTTGCCGTCGTTGCCGGCCGCGAAGCCCTTGTTGTAGATGCGGCGGCCGATGTCGCAGATCTCCTCCTTGAGTTGGGAAAGCGACTTGTTGCTGGTCTTGCTGGCTGGTTTCGTGGCCATGGTTGCTCCTTCCTGCGTGTGGCTGGGTGTCTGTATTGATTCTGACCCACTTTTCGGGTCGCGGTCGGGCTGTCGAAACGGTGCGTCGTGAGGGTTGCTCGGGTTATGCGGACACGGGAGGGATGTCGAGCCGATCGATGAGGGCGGCGATGTAGGCATCGACCGGTTTGTCGTGGGGTCGGAAGGGCTGCGCGGCCTCGCCCCCCTCGCTGAACGCCACGAGCTGGCCGTCTCCCGCGCCGAGGTCGTCCCATGCGACGAGCGGCTCCGCCGCGCTGTCACCGCGGGCGAGATCGGCTGCGGAGAGGGGCACGACGATCCTAAACACTCCGCCACGTACGGTGGGGTGGGGCTCGACGAGCGTTAACGTGCCGATGGTTTTGCCGAGCCTCATGAATGGTCCTGTGCGTGGTCGTGAAGGGGAAGGGGGCTGCCGGGCATCAGTGGGCGTGTCCTTTGCAGCTGCAGGAGGAAGGCGCGGCCGCCAGCTCGGTCGGCGCGGCACCGAGGTCGCGGCGGGAAAATTCGCCGCAGACGCGATCGAGGCTGACGGCGGAAAAGGCCTTCGGGTCGACGACCAGCAGGTTGGCGGCACACTCGGCGGCGGCGGCGAGAAGGGCGGAGGCATCGCGGGCCGTCACAGCCCGCAGGCTCGCCGCACGGTTGGCGACCACGACGGCCGCCGCCGGGCGGCTGCACAGGAGCACGCCCCGGGCGCCGTCGCGCGACGCATGGGTGGCGATCGCCGTCACCACGTCGGCCAGGCCCGTGGCCGGCAACTGCTGCGCGCCGGCAATGCTGCGCACGATCGTGGCGCAGCGGCCGGCGGCATCGCTGCCGCACTCCGCGTGGGCCACGACGAAGGGACGCGTGGTCTGCTTCGCGCCCGCTGCGGCGACGCCGCGCACAAGCTCGATCCTGGCATCGCGGGCGTGCTCGCGAGCGGACGGCGTGACGACCGCAGCCGCCCCGATGACGACGCGGGCCGTTCCGGCGGGCAGCCGTTCGACCGCTGAGAGCGTGATCACCTTGTCCATGAGCGTCACGCCGGCCGCGGCCTGGGCCGGGGGGCCCGCCGCCGGCGCCGTGAGGCGGGCGATGACTTCGGTGACGAGGCGGCGAATGGTTTCGGGATCGTGGTTCACGGTGCTGTTTTCAAGGTCAGGCTTCACATTCACGGGTTGTCGAGGAGGGCGATCGTGCTCCACCGCGCCGGCGTGGCCTCGGTCCGCAGGATCTCGCGGAGCAGCCGACCGTCGCTCGTGATCATCACCACGTCGCCCACGCCGGCGGCGACGGTGTCGATGGCCAGTTGCGGGTCGCCATCGGGCGTGGCGCGATCCGCCATCAGGGGCTGCACGACGAAGAGTGTCGTGCCGGCCAGCGAAGCGTGCTTCACCGTGGCGGTCGCGGTGCCGAGGATGCGGGCGAGTTGCATGGTGTGGATGAAGTGTGGTGCCGGCCTAGGTGGCGCTGCCGAGGATCCGCAGATCGTCGACGAGCGTGCAGCGACGCTGCCGGGTGAACGTGAGCGGGGTGGTGACGCCCTCACCGGTCGGCGTGGCGATCGAGAACGACAGATACCCTTCGCCGCCGAGCCCGAGGCCGGCCACGCTGGGCCCGTTCTTGATGAACAGCGTCGTGTCGAGCAAACGCCCCATGCGGGTCATGGCGCGGACGTCGTTGGAATGGATGATCGCCGTGTGGCGGAAGCCGTGCTCGCTGGCATGGGCCCGCGCGATGGCCTCATCGACGTTCTTGCAGCGGATGAACGGCAGGAAGGGCATCATCTGCTCGACCGGCACGAACGGGTTGTCGACGTCGGTCTCACCGAACACGAGCTCGAGGCCGTCGCGCGGCGTGGCCCCCGCGGCCTTGGCGAGGAGCGAAGCGTCTTTGCCGAGGAGATCCTTGCACGGCACCTGGTGGCGGTGCGCTCCCTCGCCGGTCATTACGATCGCCCGCTGAGTGAGGGCGTCGACCTGCCTGGCGTCGAGCCGCATCCCGCCCGCCCGCTCCATCGCGGCCATCATCCGGTCGAACACGCTGGCCACCACGAAGACCTGCTTTTCGCCGATGCAGAGGAGATTGTTGTCGTAGGCGGCGCCCTGGATGATCGAGCGGGCCGCGTTGTCGAGGTCGGCCGTCTCGTCGACGACCACGGGCGGGTTGCCGGGACCGGCCACGATCGCCCGCTTCGGCGATTGCAGCGCCGCCTTCGCAACCGCCGGGCCGCCGGTGACGCAGATCAGCTTGACGCCGCGGTGGTTGAAGAGGGCGCCGGCCGACTCCAGCGTGGGCTCGGCGATCAGGCTCACGAGATTGTCGATGCCGATGTCGCGGTGGATCGCCTGGTTGAACCGGCGCACGCCCTCGGCGGCGATCTTCCGGCCGCTGGGATGCGGATTGACGACGACGGTGTTGCCGCCGGCGATCATGTTGATCGCGTTGCAGGCGATCGTGGGGAGCGAATGCGTGACGGGTGTGATCGCGGCGATCGGGCCGAACGGGGCGTGCTCGATGACGGCCAAGCCGCGGTCTCCGCTGAACACCTCGCTCGTCATGAATTCGACGCCAGGCACCTTTTCGCCGAGCACCTTCAGCTTCTCGATCTTGTGCTGGAGGCGGCCGATCTTCGTCTCCTCGAATTCCATCCGGCCGAGTTCCTCGGCATCGTCGATGGCGATCCGCCGGATGTGGGCGATGGCCTTCTTCCGGCCCTCCACGCCGAGCCGCTCCAACTGCTCGAAGGCTTCCTCGGCACCGCGGACGGCTTCATCGACGCTCCCAAACACGCCATGGGCGCCGGTGAGGCTGGAGACTCTGTCGGGGCCGGATCCAACGGACGGCGGCGCCGCCGTTGATCCGTCGTGACCGGATGTTCGACCGGGAACCTGGCCGGGGGCGTGGCTTGAACCCGTGGCCAGTTCGGCGATGACTTGGCGGACGATCGAAGCGATGTCAGGCGTGGCAGTGGACATGAGTGAGTGGTTCCAGTGATGCGATGGGCTTATTTCTTGAAAACTTCTTTGCCTTCGATGCGGACGGTATCCACGAGGCCGATGATCACGGCGTCGATGGGAAGCGACTTCGTTTCGGGAGTGAGCCGGGCGCTCGAGCCTTGGGTGACGAGGACGAACTGCCCCTCGCCGGCGCCGAGCGTGTCGACGGCGATGAACGTGCGGCCGGTCGAAACGAGCCGGTCGCGGGTCTTCTCGTCGAGCCGATAGGGCTCCACGACGAGCATTTTGTGGCCGGTCATCGAGGCGGTCTTCTGTGTGGCCACGACGGATCCGGTTACCAGGGCGACGAACATCAGCCACCTGTCCTCTCTGTGTGCGAGCCGCCACCCAGCAGGTCGCGGGTCTGTCGGGCCACGATCAGCTCTTCGTTCGTTGGAATCACCCACACCTTGACTCGGGCCCCATGGGCCCCGATCTCGCGCTCGCCGGCAGCCTTGGCCGCGTTGGCCCCGGGGTCGATGGCGATGCCAAGCTCTTCCAGCCCTGCCACCACCGCCGCCCGGGTGAGCGGTGAGTTTTCGCCGATGCCCCCCGCGAAGGCGATTGCGTCCAGGCCTCCAAGCTCCACGATCCCCGCACCGAGCCAGTGCCTGATCGACGCCACATAGACGTCGATCGCGGTCCGCGCCCGTTTGTTGCCGGCCGCAGCGGCCTCTTCGAGGTCGCGCATATCGCCCGACGTGCCCGACATGCCCGCGAGGCCGGCCTTGCCGGAAAGCTCGCCAAGCAAATCGGAAAAGCCCCTCCCGGTCTGGGCCGCGACGTGCAACAGGGCGAAGGGATCGAAATCCCCGGCCCGGTTGTTCTGCGGCAGGCCCGACTGCGGGCTCATCCCCATCGACGTGCCCATGCTCTTGCCGTCAAGGATCCAGCACACGCTGCTCGATCCGCCGAGATGGCAGGAGATGGCCCGCACCGGCCGCTTGCCGGGCACGAGCTCCGCCAAGCGCGTGGCCACGAAGCGATGGCTCGCGCCGTGGAAGCCCCAGCGCCGCACGAGGTGCTTCTCCACCCATTCCGTCGGCACCGCGTAGAGCGCGTTGCGTTCGGGAATGGTGGCGTGGAAGCCGGTCTCGAACGCCGCCACGAGGGGCACCTGCGGCATCCGCTCACCGAGCAGCCGCATCGCCTTCACGTAGGGCGGGTTGTGGGCCGGAGCCACGGCCGCCATCTCCTCCATCGCCGCAAGCACGTCGCCGTTCACCCGCACGACACCGCTCACGCGGCCGCCGTGCACGGCCTTGAAGCCCACGGCCGCCACCTCGTCGACGCTCGCGAGCGGCCCACCCGGGGCCGTCAGTTGCTCGAGCGCCGCCTGCAGTGCGACCGCGTGATCCGGCACGGGCAGGACGGTTTCGAGGCTCGTGGAGCCCGCCGTCGCATAGACGCGGCTGGACGCCGCGCCGATGCGTTCGACGCCTCCGCGCGCGAGCTCCCGTTCCCCGCCGCTCGGGCCCGCCTCTGGAGGCAGGTCGAAGAGCCGGTATTTGAAGCTCGTGGATCCGAGATTCGCGACGAGAACCTTCATGCACCTCTCCGTGGGCACCTGCCGGCCGGGCCGGCGGGACACTACGCGAAAAACGCCGCCACGAGCGATTCGGCCGGCCGCGGGATGACATGGCTGGCGACGAGCTCGCCGACCTGCTGGGCCGCGTTGGCTCCCGCCTCGACGGCCGCACGCACGCTGCCCACGTCACCCTGCACGATCGTCGCCACGAAGGCGTTGCCGATGCTGATCCGCTTCAA
>JBIIIP010000147.1:0-4906 GCA_044234625.1 Pirellulales bacterium
ACTGGCGCTCGCCGTCGCCGAAATCGGCGACCTGCGAAAACTCGGGCGACTGGGCCTGGCCACGCTGGGCGTGACGACGGTGCTTTCAGGGTCCGCCGTGCTCATCGGACTCGGGCTCGTGAACCTGATCCGCCCCGGTGAGGGGCTGGCGGCCTCGCAGGCCACCAGCAGCATCACGTCGCCACCCGATTCCGCCCGCGTGCTCGCGCAGGCGACGACGGCCAAGCCGATCCGCGACATCGTGATCGATATGATCCCCCAGAATCCGCTTCAAGAGATGGTGGGCGCCATCGACGGGAGCTCGAAAGGCAACGGCATGCTCGCCGTCATGGTCTTCGCGCTATTGCTGGGCGCGGCGATCGCAGCGAATCCGGTGACCTGCCGGCCCCTCGTGGCTTGGCTCGAGGCCTGGAATGCGGTAGCCATGACCGTGATCCGCTGGGGCATGGCGCTGGCGCCGCTGGGTGCGGGATGCCTGGTCTTCGCCACGGTCGCCCGGCTCGGCCTCGACGCACTCGTGTCGCTGTTTTGGTTCGCCTTCACGGTGCTCGCCGGATTCGCGATCCAGTTCGCGGTCGTCTATCCACTTGCGCTGCGCACAATGAGCTCCTTCCGACCGCTCGATTTTTTCCGCCGGTCTGCGGAGGCCATGCAGGTGGCGTTCGGCACCTCCTCCTCGAATGCCACGCTCCCCACGGCCCTGCGTGTGGCGGAGGAGAATCTCGGCCTGCGGCGCGATGCTGCGAGGTTCGTGCTCACCGTCGGTGCGACGGGCAATCAAAACGGCACCGCGCTCTTCGAGGGCGTCGTGGTGCTCTTTCTGGCCCAGGTGTTCGGCGTGGCGCTATCGCCGGGGCAGCAGGTGCAGGTGGTGCTGATGGCGATGCTGGCGGGCATCGGCACGGCGGGTGTGCCCGGTGGCTCACTGCCCCTCGTCGCCGTGATCGCCCAATCGGTCGGTGTGCCGGCGGAGGGCATCGGCCTCATCATGGGCATCGACCGCCTCCTCGACATGTGCCGCACCGTGCTCAACGTCACGGGCGACCTCGTGGTGGCTGCATGCGTGGGCGGCCGGCACACGGAGTGATTCCGTCTCCGCCCCTGCCGCCAGCACGGATTTCCTGGCACTGAAGGCCGGAAGCCAGCCGGGGAGGCGACCGGTTTTTTCAACGAGGGCATCATGTGCTGCCGAAAATCACCGGGGCGACATCTTTATTGCCCTTTTCACGGTGCAAAGCTAAGATTTCATGACTCCTGTCGACAGAGTTCTGGGACTGGCATCCGTTCGTCAGCGGCCAGTTTTCCTGCCTCCGGTGCTGGCATGATCGCTTCCCTCGCTCTTCCGGTGCGCTCGACGGCGTCGTTGTCGGTGAAGGTGCGTTGCAGGGTTGCGGTCGCCACCGCCGCCCTGCTGGCCACGCACGGCTGGGGAATCCCCTCCAAAGCGGATCAGAGCGAGCTATTCGAGAAGCACGTCAGGCCGCTGTTTGCCGAGAAATGCGGCAGTTGCCACAGCGGTCCGAAGGCTGGCGGAGGCCTGTCGCTCGACACGCGTGAGGGCTGGGAAAAAGGGGGTGATAGCGGGCCGGCGATCGTGCCGGGAAACCCCGACGAGTCGCTCCTCATCAAGGCGGTGAGCGGGGCTGACCCCGACTGGCGGATGCCCCCAGAAGACGAGGGCGAGCCGCTCTCGGCCGACGAGGTCGCGCGGCTGAAGGAATGGGTGGCCGGGGGCGCGTTCGACCCGCGCGTCGCTGACCAGAAAATCGGCGGCATGACGGCCGCCGAGGCCACATCGTGGTGGGCCTTCCAACCGCTCGCCATGGCCGAGGCTCCGCTGACGTCGGCCGCGGTCGATGCGTGCCTTGACGCAGCGCTCGGCACCCGAGGCCTAGAGCCCAACGGCCCGGCCGATGCCCGCACGCTCATCCGCCGCGCCACTTACGACCTCACGGGCCTGCCGCCGACTCCGGAAGAGGTCGAGGCCTTCGTGTCCGACCCCGCGCCGGACAGGTTCGAACGGCTCATCGACCGGCTTCTGGCTTCGCCCGAATACGGCGAGCACCAGGGCCGCCGCTGGCTCGACGTCGTCCGTTATGCCGACACGGCCGGCGAAAACAGCGACCGCCCGCTGCCGCATGTCTGGCGGTATCGCAACTGGGTCTGCCAGGCATTCAACGACGACATGCCCTACGAGGAATTCGTCCGTCTCCAGATCGCTGGCGACATCCTCCGGGCCGGCGAGGAATTGCCGCGGCGCAACGAGGGGGTGATCGCCACGGGGTATCTCGCCAATGCCCGCCGCTACGGCCACACAATCATCGAAGACATCCACCTCATGCACGAGGATCTCATCGACAACCTCGGCAAGACCTTCCTCGGCCTCACCATCGGCTGCGCCCGCTGCCACGACCACAAGTTCGACCCGATCTCGGCGAGCGACTATTACGCCCTCTATGGGATCTTCGCGAGCACGCGGTTTCCGTTTCCGAGCAGTGAGGGAAACACACGGATCAGCGATCTCGTGCCGCTCGTCGATTCGCCCGACGCGGCAGCACTGCAAGACACCTGGCATGAGAGGCTGACGGCCCGGCGAGACGAGATCGAGCGGCGGAAGACTCCGGAGTTTCGCAAGGATCTCAAGCTCATGGTGGGCAGCGAGGTAAACGTGCTCGCCGCGGGCCTCGTGAGCGAGGGACAGAAGGTGCCGATCGTCGCCGCCGAGAATCGGCCGATCGTCGTGCGCGTGCGGAAGGGGGAGGTGGTGCAACTCTCGATCGCCCCCAACGCGAATGCCGACACCGACACGACCCGCGTCGAACTGTCGATCGAGGAGATTGGGGGCGAACGGGCTTCGTGGAGCCATGCCGACCTCATCGACACCATCTCCGCCGGCAACCCACTCACTGTGAAGAGTGCGGGCTGGAGCTTTTTCAACGAGGCCGACGAGGCGATCGATCTGCTCGACGGGGGCTTCGTGAAGTTCGCCGGTCATTCGGAATTGCAGGGCTGGAAATACGGCGACGGCCCCCTGGCGATCGCCAACACCGCCGAGTGGTCGGTCGATGCCTGGACGCCGCTGGCGGCCCGTTCGCTCTTCCTGCGGCCGGGGCATAATGACCGCGTGGCCATGGCGTGGGTCTGCCCGCGGGACGGCGAGTATCGCATCGCTGGGCTCGTGGCCGACGCCCATCCAGCCGGGATCGATGGCGTCTCGTTCGTCCTCGACCACCGCACCAGCGTGCGGCTCGGGCAAGCCCTCGCCTCGCCTCTGCCGGCCGATCCGGGGCCTTTTCCCGATATCCCTTGGGCGTATGCCGTCGGCGAAGGAAAGGCCGAGAACGCGAAGATCCAACAGCGCGGTGAGCCCACGAAACCGGGCGATGAAGTGGCCCGCCGCTGGCTCGAGGTCCTCGGCGGCCAGCCGGTGGCCGATGGCTCGGGCAGCGGCCGCCGCGAGCTCGCCGAATGGATTGTGTCCAGCCCGCTGGCAGCGCGGGTGATCGTCAACCGTGTCTGGCAGTGGCACTTCGGCGCCGGGCTCGTCCGCACGGCGAACGATTTCGGCACCCGTGGCGAGCTGCCGAGCCATCCGCAAATCCTCGAGCGGCTGGCGTCCGATTTCATGGCCGACGGTGGCCGCTTCAAACGGCTTCACAAGCTGCTCATGCTCACCTCCGCCTACCAGCGGGCGAGCACCCGCACGCCCGCTGCCGTCGATGCCGACCCCGAGAATCGCCTCTTCGCCCGTTTTGAGCGGCGCCGCCTCACGGCCGAGGAGATCCGCGACAGCCTGCTGTTCGTTGGCGGCCGCCTCGACACGAGCCCCGGCGCCGGGCATCCCTTCCCACCGGAGGCCTCCTGGAAGTTTTCGCAGCACGAACCATTCAACGTGGTCTATGACTCCACCAAACGGAGCGTTTACCTGATGGTGCAGAGGCAGCGGAGGCACCCCTTCCTGGCCCTCTTCGACGGCGCCGACCCGAATGCCAGCACCCCGACGCGGCAGACCACAACAGTGCCCACCCAGGCCCTCTACTTCCTCAATGATCCCTTCTTCCATGAGCAGGCCGCGGCCCTCGCCCGCCGAGTGCTCGCCGAGCCCGATCCATCGCGGCGGATCGATGGCGTTTTCGCCGTGGTGCTGCAGCGCGTGCCGGGAGCCGGGGAGCGGTCGGTGGCGATGCGGATGCTGGAAACCTATCCTGGCAGCGACGAGGAGAAGTTGACGGCGGTCGCGCGGGTGATGCTGGCGTCGAGCGAGTTTGTGCACGTCGATTGAGGACCCGCGGAGATTCCCCCATGTTCCTGAAGACCGCCTCCGATCCGCATGCCGCCTGGGCTCCTGCCTGCGGCTGCCCCCGCCGCGGCTTCCTCCGCTCGGCCGTGATGGGCTCCGCGATCCTGCCAGGCATCGTGCAGCAATTACTGGCCGACGAGCAGGGTTCGGGCGGCGATCCGCTGGCCCCGCGCGAGCCGCATTTTCCCGCCAAGGCGAAGCGGGTGATCTTCCTCTTCATGACCGGCGGCGTGTCGCACGTGGACACGTTCGACCCCAAGCCCGAGCTCGTGAGGCAGCACGGCAAGGAGATCGTCAACGACCATCCCGAAACGAAGAACCGGCCGGGCTACGAGAAGATCTTCCTCAAGCGGCCGCAATGGGAGTTCGCGCCGCATGGTCGCTGCGGCACCGAGGTGAGCACCCTCTTTCCGCACATGGCCGGCTGCGTCGATGACATCGCCCTCATCCGCTCGATGCACACCTCGCATTCCAACCACTACAACGCCACACTCGGCATGCACACCGGCTCATTCACCCTGTCGCGGCCGAGCATCGGCTCCTGGGTGAGCTACGGCCTCGGCACCCACAATGCCAATCTCCCGGGGTTCGTGGTGATCGCCCCGG
>JBIIIP010000160.1:0-3706 GCA_044234625.1 Pirellulales bacterium
GGCGCAGACGTACGGCGGCACGCAGGTCTACGCGAGCGACTTTCTTCCGGGCGCCCACCAGGGCACCTTCGTGATGCCCGGACCGCAGCCGGTGGCCAACGTCTCCCCGCGGATCCCGTCTGATCGCCAGGCCCTTGAGCTGGCCGCCCTGCGGGAGTTCAACCGCGGCCACCTCGACGCCCGCGAGGCCGACCCGCTGCTCGCCGCCCGACTGCGAACGTTCGAGACCGCCTTCGGGATGCAGATCGCCGTGCCCGAGGCTTTTGATCTCAAGGGCGAGTCGGCCGCCACCCTTGGCAGCTATGGCCTCTCCCCAGGGCAGACAACCGGCTTCGGCTGGCAGTGTCTCGTGGCCCGGCGGCTCGTGGAGCGGGGTGTGCGGTTCGTGGAACTGATCGACGTGGGCTCCTCCCACAACTGGGATGCCCATGGCGACATGCTTTCGCACGAGCCGCTGGCGAAGAACGTCGACCGGCCGATCGCGGCCCTGCTCGCCGATCTCAAGCAGCGCGGCATGCTCGACGACACGCTCGTTGTGTGGACGACCGAGTTCGGCCGCACGCCGTTCAATAATTCAGCCGACGCGAAGGGCCGTGAGCACCACCCCTGGGCCTTCAGCTCCTGGCTGGCCGGGGCCGGCGTGAAGCCGGGCATCGTGCACGGCGCGACCGACGAGATCGGCATGCGGGCGGTGGAGAAGCCGGTGCACGTGCATGACTTTCACGCCACCATCCTGCACCTCATGGGCTTCGACCACGAGCGGCTCACCTACCGCCACGCGGGCCGCGACTTCCGGCTCACGGATGTCCACGGCCGCGTCGTCCGCGACATCCTGGCCTGACGCCGGCCTTCCGAGACCTACTTAGCGTCCGGGCCGGCCGGTCGCTTGAGCAAGCCTTGCTCTGCCATTTCGTGAAAACTCCATGCCCGTGCGATGACGATTGTGGCGGAGGGAATCGTACACAGCGGTCTTGCTTCAGAAGAACAACGACCGGTGGATCATCACGGGCGCGGATGGCAGTTGCATCCGGCCGGGACAACGACGAGGATAAACACGTCGGACGCGAGAATCGCGAACGCAAACGCCGGCGGAACGCCGCAGGCTGACCATAGCCAACGCAGGAGAGCCCGCTCGATGGCGCCTCCTCCGGCAGTGTCCGGTCGCTGAGCGAGTCGCGCGTGATGCTCTGGCTCTCCGGCTCACTCGTTCGTTGGTGAGGTCTCAGGCCTTTTCAGGATGCCATCGAGCCAGGAGAAGGCATCCTCCTGCATCTGGAGGTCGAACTTGTGCGGGCCGGGATAGAACGTGCATCGATATTTGTCGGCTGCGCCGGCCTTCGCGCAGACCTCGCCCAAGACGGCGTCCGCCGCCTGCATCCCCTTCAGGGTGAAAAGTTTGTCGTCGGCGTCGTTGAGCACGAACGTGGCAAGCGGCACCCGCAGGCCGAGGACTTCCGGATAGTCGAGGTGGTTCGCCAGTCCCGGCACATACGGCATCCACGTATGGTTGTGCGGGGCGGAAAGCATCAGGTCGCGCCAGGTGGTCATCCAGCCAACCGGGAAGGCGGCCTGGACCCGCCGATCCAAGCCACCGAGGAACACGGTGCGCACCCCGCCCCCCGAGAGACCGCCGCAGGCCAGGCGGTCGGCATCCACGTCGGCCCGTGAAGCGAGGTAGTCCAGCGCCCGCTGGTCGTCGTACACCACCAGCCCCGCCCACAGCGTGCCGGCGCACAGGAGCGACTTCTGGAAGACATCCTCGTGCTGCGCCGGGCGGCGGCTGGCGAAGCCGACGGCATCGTGCAGCGCGAGCACGCCCGGCAGCCGCCCCGTGGCGTTGACAGGCTTCATGAAGAGCGCCCGCGTGCGCGGCCCGTAGGGCAGTTGCCAGGAGAGTTCCTCCATGGCCAGGCCGTCGTACTCGAACCTCCGCTCCACCTTGGCCTCGGGTTTCCACGGCATCTCTGGAGTCAGCAGCAATTCGCGGGTCTTCGCCACGGCCTCGGCCCGCCACGCCTCGAGATCCGTGAACTTCGGATGCCGCCACGAGAGCGCCGCCGGCTCCGTGCCATGCAAATCCGCGGCCGCCGCACTCGGCACAACCTCCGGTGTCTTGACGGCGCGGGTGTGATCGGCGGCGAGCGGCCCGAGTTAAAGAGGTGCGTTATCGAGGTTTCCTGACCGCGCCTCCCTGATCATGGAAGCCAGATGACTCACCTCTGAAGACCTTGATCTACAGACGAGATGTTGCTTTACCGCGGTAGCGGTAGGATCATGCCACCCACCCGGAGGAGAGGCGATGCGCTACCTGATTTTGGCAACTATACTTCTGTACACAAGTACGTCTTGGGCCGAAACACTTGACCAGCAAGTCATGCGACTCTTCAACACCGGTCAATACGCGAAGGCGGAGCCGCTCGCAAGGCAGGCGATGGAAGCGTCGATCGCAAAAAATGGCCCCGACCATCCAGAAACGGCCCTGAGCCTCGACAACCTCGCGCGTGTCTATTTCGCCCAAGGCAGATTCGCCGATGCGGAGCCGCTCTGTAAACGGGCGCTGGCGATCCGTGAAAAGGCCATCGGCTCGGACCATCCGGAGACGTCCACGAGCCTCAACTACCTCGCGCGCGTCTACGAATCCCAAGGCAAATACGCCGAGGCGGAGCCGCTCTACAAGCGGTCGCTGGCGATCCGCGAAAAGGTTTACGGACCGGATCACCTGGGCACAGCCGAGGCCCTCAACAACCTCGCGGGCCTCTACGAAAGCCTGGGCAGGGAGGCCGACGCGGAGCCGCTCTACAAGCGGTCGCTGGCAATCCTTAAAAAAGCCCTGGGCCCGGACCATCCGCATACTGCCACGGCCCTCAACAACCTCGCCTCCCTCTACAACTCCCAAGGCAACTATGCTGAAGCGGAGCCGCTGTTCAAGCAATCGCTGGCGATCACTGAAAAAGCCATCGGCGGGGACCATCCAAACACGGCGGCGATCCTCAACAACCTCGCGTCCCTCTACAAATCCCAGGGCGACTACGCCGAGGCGGAAACATACTACAAGAAGTCACTGGCGATCCGTGAAAAGACGCTCGGACCGGACCATCTGGGCACGGCCCAGAGCCTCGGAAACCTCGGCAGTCTCTACGAGTCTCAAGGCAAAATCGCCGAGGCGGAACAGCTTTACAAGCGATCACTGGCGATCCGTGAAAAGCACCTCGGCCCAGACCATCCAGACACGGAGCTGATTCGCGACACCCTGCGGGCGATGCAACTGATGAACAACGGCGCGAGATAGGGCCTGTGAGTCCCGCCCACGTTTCCAGGCCGGAGCATCGCTGACGCGGCTTTTTCTCACGCGTGAAATCACCGCTACGCTATGCGGCGCACGCCGCCCGCCATGACGATGCCCCCGCGTTCTGCCCATCTGGAAACGTAGGCTGTCTCTCGCATCGACGAACTGGATCGCGTAGAGATCGGCGTCGCTGAGCCGGATGCGGAGCCGCTCGGCACGGCCCCCTCGACTCCACCGTGACTTCTGTCAGCCTCCCGAGAAACCGCTTCGCCCGTTCGACGCTCTCGGGCGTCTATCTCATACTCCATAGTACGCGGCGGCTAAGGGCCGCGCACGCCTCAGGGCGCGCGCTGAGCGGCGGTGTCGATCCGCATCGCGGCAAGTGTGGCCGCCGGTGAGTCCTCATCCGTGGCGATGATC
>JBIIIP010000002.1:0-88792 GCA_044234625.1 Pirellulales bacterium
GTCTGCCGCTTTTACGACCCCTCCAGCGGCTCGATCCGCGTCGACGGCATCGATCTCCGCGACATCGCCATTGCCGAATACCGCCAGAGCCTCGGCTGCGTCCTCCAGGAGCCGTTCCTCTTCTTCGGCACGGTGGCCGACAACATCGCCTACGGCTGCCCCGGCGCATCACGGGAGCGGATCGTCGCAGCGGCCCGGGCGGCCGGGGCGCATGAATTCATCCTCGCCCTCCCCGCGGCCTACGATTCGCGGGTCGGAGAGCGCGGCGGCGGCCTCTCCGGCGGCGAGCGGCAGCGGCTGTCGATCGCCCGGGCGCTGCTCGTCGACCCGCGGATCCTGATCCTCGACGAGGCCACCTCCAGCGTCGACGCCGAGACCGAGGCAATCATCCAGGCCGCCATCGATCGGCTCGTCACGGGACGGACCACGATCGCCATCGCCCACCGCCTCTCCACGCTCCGCCGTGCGGACCGGATCGTGGTGCTCGACGGCGGCCGGATCATGGAGATGGGCACGCACGACGACCTGCTCGCCGCCAAGGGTGCCTATGCCCGGCTGTACGATGCGCAGATGAAGGCGGCCAAGCAGACCGCGGAGGCGTTGTGAGCCCATGAGCGAAACGCCACTCCCTCGAACGCCGGCGTCCGCGGCCACCACCGCAGAAGAATGGCGGCTCGTGCGGCACGAGCACGGTCGCCTCGAATTCATCGCCGCGCATGGCGCGCGGCATGGCAACGTCGACGTGCTGCGGGCGTTTCCGATTTCAGATCCACGCGGGCCGGTAGCGATCGTCGCCACCGACGGCGCGGAACTGGCATGGATCGCCTCCCTGGAGGCGGCCCCCGCGTCGCTCCGCGCGATGCTCGAGGAGCATCTCGCGCAACGGGAATTTCTTCCGGTGATTGAGCGGATCGAGAGCGTTTCCGACGGCGAGCCGGCGGAGTGGGCGGTGGAAACTGACCGCGGCCCGCGGCGGTTCAAGGTGGCGCACTGCGACGACATCACGAGGCTGCCCGACGACTCGGCTTTTGTCACCGACACCGATGGCATCCGCTACAAGATCCACTCCATGGCGCAACTGTCGCTTCGTGAGCGGAAGTTGTTCGAGAAGATGTTCTAGTTTTAGGGAAATGCGGCCATCCATGGCCCGCATTTCCCTGCGCGACTCCGTCGCGTCTCCACCACCCCGGGCCTCCAGCCCTCGCCGCTTTCGCGATGCGACGACCTGCGAGGCTATGGCCATCCATGGCCCGCATTTCCCTGCGCGACTCCGTCGCGTCTCCACCAACCCGGGCCTCCAGCCCTCGCCACTTTCGCGATGCGACGACCTGCGAGGCTATGGCCATCCATGGCCCGCATTTCCCTGCGCGACTCCGTCGCGTCTCCACCAACCCGGGCGGAGGTCTGTCTTCACGAAACCTTCGCCATCGTGGCCTCAGGTTTCTTGGCGGGCTCCGCCCGCTGGCTCGAACCCGGCCCTCCGGGCCTAGTCCTTATTGGCTGCGAACGGTGAGGCTTCGGGCTGAGCCACCCGACCTGGGGCCCCGCGAACGCCCCCTGTTGCCCCAGGCCCCCGGCCCCATTGCCCGCGTCCATAAGATGGAGCGGCTGCACCGTTCATGCCGACCCGGCCCTCGGTTTTTTCATGAAAAACAAGGATTTTTTCTCAACGAAACCCTTGAAGCCTGCGTACGGGTGATTAGTCTCGAATCACCGTTTTTTTGGAGGAGAGATTCCATGGCCCTGTTCCGTGCCTTCCGCTCGTCCGCCCCGATGACCCGCTGCGTGCGGCTGGCGGCATGCGCGGTTGTCGTGGTCGCCCAGCCGTCGCCCGTCATGTTCGCGACCGCTCAGGCGCAGTGCTGCGGTGATTCGGCCGTCGTGGCCCCGCCCGCCCAGACCCAAACCTACCGGCTCGACTTTCAGACCATCTATGACGAGCAACAGGTCACCGCCTACCGCGTGACCCACGAGACCGTGTACGACACCAAGTCCTTCACCGTGTCCAAGCCGGTGTGGGAGACGCAGTCGCAGGAGCGGCGCTACACGGTGCAGCGGCCCGTGTGGGAGACGCAGACGCGCGAAGAGCGCTATACGGTGATGAAGCCCGTGTACGAGACGCAGATCGTCGACCGCAGCTACGACACCGTGCGCGACGTCGTCGAGACGAGCAACCGCGAGGAGCGATACACCGTCATGAAGCCGGTCTACGAGACCGCCATGCAGCAGCAGGTGACCACCGTCCGCCGACCCGTCTACGAGACGAGCGAGCGTGAGGAGGCCTACACGGTGCAGGAGCCCGTGACGACCGTCCGCACCGCCTATTCCGTTGGCACGCAGGCCGTCGACACCGTCACCCCCGTCGTCACGCCCGGCGCCGCGAACCTCGGCTACGTGCCGGGCGGGTGGGGCGTCAATCCATACACCGGCCTCTGGCAGTGGCAGCGTGGCGGCTACGCCTGGACGATGACGCCCGGCGCCGTCGTGAACCAGGTCAATCGGGTGTACCAGCCCACCTACACGCCGGTCCAGGTGCCGGAGACCACGATGGTCAATCGCGTCGTCACGCGGCGTGTGCCCGTGCAGACGGTCCGCTACGTCGATGAGCAGGTCGTGCAGCAGGTGCCCGTGCAGACCATGCGGATGGTCGCCGAGGAACAGGTCCGCCAGGTCCCGGTGCAGACGGTCCGCAAGGTCGTGGAGCGGGTGGAAAACAAGGTGCCCGTGCAGACCATGCGGATGGTCGCCGAGGAACAGGTCCGCCAGGTCCCGGTGCAGGTTCAGAAATTCGTCACCGAGGAGCGGGTCGAGCCGATCACGGTGCAGGTGCAGAAATTCGTCACCGAGGAGCGCACGATGCAGGTGCCGCGGGTGGTGGAGAAGCGGGTGCCCTACACCTACACACAGCGGACGCCGCGGACGGTCGTGATGCGGGTGCCGCTCGATGCGTGCGGCAATCCGATTGCTTTGCCGCACGCGGCCGCGCCCGCCCCGGCGGCTGCAGCCAAGCCGGCATCGCCGCCGACAGCCGTGCCCGCGCCGGCCCTTCCCAAGACATTCGGCGACGGCGCCGCGGCACCCGCGCCGGAGGCTTGGGGCGGATCCAAGCGCGATCATATCGACCCGAAATCGGGAGCCGTGCGGGCCGAGAAGCCCGCCTCCGGCGGCGAGCTTCAGCCCGTTGAGTCGATCCCCGCGCCGGCGGCCAAGGCACCGAGCGCCGCGCCCAAGGCGGCCGCACCGACGAATGAGGATGCCTCGCGGAAGGCGCCGGAGCCGAGCGTGGCTCCGCTCGGCCCCGTCGTCGATCCGCCGCCGCCGGCGAGCGACGACCGTGATGCCCCGGCCGCCGAAACCTCGGGCGGCAGCGTGAACCACGCGTCCGTGCGGTTTCACACGACCTGACCTCCGGGCAGAGCT
Organism: Pirellulales bacterium; assembly: GCA_044234625.1. Taxonomy (GTDB): domain Bacteria; phylum Planctomycetota; class Planctomycetia; order Pirellulales; family UBA1268; genus CACORA01. The sequence goes on from JBIIIP010000002.1 coordinate 3,421, forward strand.
GCCGGTCGTCGGGACTGGCAGCGCCGGCTCGGACCCGGCGGCCGCCGATTGATCGCCAGGAACGCGCCGTGAGCCGGCCGCAACTGATCGACGGCGACCGCGTGCTCGGCATCGACTTCACCTCGGCGCCGTCGGCGACCAAGCCGATCACGGTGGCGGTCGGCCACTGGCGCCGCAAGGCATCCCGCGCGGTGTATGCCCTGGAACGCGTCATCGGTCTGGAGAGCCTGCCCGCCTTCGAGCGGTTTCTCCGGGATGACGGCGAATGGCTCGGCGGTTTCGATCTTCCCTTCGGTCAGCCGCGCACCCTCATCGAGCACGAAGGCTGGCCCACGGAGTGGCCGGCCTTCGTGCGGTTCTTCTGCGCGGAGCCGCGAGAGCGGCTGCGGGCGGTCTTCCGTCGCTGGTGCGCCGCCCGGCCGCCAGGCGACAAGTTCGCGTGGCGACGGGCCGACAAGCCGGCGGGCTCGAGCCCTGCGATGCGCTGGGCCAACCCGCCGGTCGCGTGGATGATGCATGCCGGCATCGGGCGGATGCTGGCAGCGGAGCTGCACTTCCCCGCCCATCGCCACCCGGGGCCGCGCGGCCGGCCACGCCGCGTGGCGCTGGAGGCCTATCCAGGCTTCACGGCGCGGATGGTGTGCCGGAAGTCATACAAGAGCGACGCCAAGCCGCTGCAGACGGCGGAACGCCGTATCAATCGACGGGCCATCCTGGGGGCGCTGGTCGCGGGGCAGGCCGGCCTCGACGTCGCCCTGGCGATCGATTCCCGCTGGCAGCGACGGCTCGTCGCCGACGGCAGCGGCGATCTCCTCGACGCCGTGATCTGCGCGCTGCAGGCCGCCCACGCCGCCGCACTGCCCCGCTACGGCCTCCCGCGCCGCCTCGATCCGCTCGAAGGCTGGATCGCCGCCGTGCCCGTCGGGTAGATTCTTCGCCACCACGGAGAACCCCATGCCAGGCAAGGTCACGGACGACCCCACGCTCGTCCTCAAGCGCACCACGGATTTCTTTTCGTACCCGATGCCGGCGTCTCGTCGCGAGGCCGTGTCGATGCGGCCGTCGGCCCCGCCGGTCGATTCCCGTGAAGGTGTGCGACGGCTCTACACGGTGGCCATGATGGCCGACGTCTTGGGCGCGCCCGCCGCCGCGGTGCGGCATTGGGTGCGCGGTGGCCTGCTCGTGCCCGTGAAGCAGGCCCGTGGCATCGAGTGGTTTGATTTTTCCCAGCTTGTCGTCGGCCGCACGCTGTCCCGGTTGCTGGGGGCCGGGCTCTCGCTGCGGGAGATCGACGCCAAACTCGGAAGCCTCACCCCCGGAGGCGCGGGCGACGCCGCGCGGCACTACGAGTCGATCATCGCCGACGGCCGCAGGCTGAGCATCCGCCGGGGCGGCCAGGTGCTGGGCGCCAACGGACAGATGCAGTTCCAGTTCTACACCGCGGGCCTGAGCGACACGTCACCGCAGCCGGTGGTCCCCGTCTCCCTGCCCGCGCCGTCGATGCACGTCGGCGTCGGTGTCGATGATGTCGTGGACAACGAGCCCGTGTGCGTCGACGATCTCGTCGATCTGGCGGCAGACCTCGAGGCCTCCGAAGAGTTCGCCGAGGCGGCCGAGGCTCTGCGGGCGGCGCTGCAGGCCGGCGGGCCGGACGCGCAGCTCGTCTTCATGCTGGCGGAACTTCTCTATCGCATGGGGGATCTGACAGCGGCTCGGGAGCGCTACTACGCGGCCGTGGAGCTGGATGCCGACCATCTCCAGGCCCGCACCAGCCTGGGATGCGTGCTCGCGGAGTTGGGCGACGTCGAGTTGGCCGTGGCGGCCCTCGTGGGCGTGCTTCGCCAGGAGCCCGATTATGCCGACGCCCACTGGCACATCGCCGGCGTGCTGGAGGATGCCGGTCAGCCGGCCGAGGCCCGCAACCACCTGCGCACGTTTCTCGATCTGGCACCCGAGAGCCCGTGGGCGGTGCTCGCCCGCGAGCGACTGCGCTGAGCACCGCAGCCTGATCGCGGTCCGATCAATAGCTGCCCCAGGGGCCGCGGACGGGGTGCACGCCGAACTGCACGGTATCGCTCGGCTGGTTGGGCGTGGGGAGGAAGCCGCCCCCCGCGCCGGGCACGGCCCCCGGGCCGGGATAGGGCCGACGGAACTGGTGATAAATCGGCATCACGCGCGAGCTCGGCACGCCCCACCCATACTCGCTCGTGAACTCCGCCGTGGGTGGCACCACCAGCGCCATCGGCCGGCCCACGGACGGGTCATACCACGTGCTGTGCCAGCTCTTCCCCTGGCTGCGGAGAAAATACCGTTTTTCGACGGCGTCGGGCTGCGGACATTTTTCGCCCCACTGGCGCCCGCACCGGCGGCAGGTGCCATCGTGGCACATGCCGCCACACTCACAGCACGTGGTTGGGTGGCGACCATGCCGCCCCGGACCGTTGGCGACGCTGCTCGGCGTTTCCCACGCCACGGCCAGGCACACCCCGGCCGCAACCAGCAACCACTTCCCGGCGCGATGCATCTCGACGGCTTCCCTTCTCTTCACGGTCTCACCAGTAGTAGGCATCCACGGTCGTCCGCATGCCCATCGCCCCCGCGGGACGGATGTAGCGGCGGCGATGCTTGTAGAGAAATTCGTGCGGCATGAAGGGAGGATACGTGTGCCACGTGTGGCCGACGCGGGCGGGCACCGGCCGGGGCGCGACATACAGCTGCGCGCCGACGCCCGGGGCGCTGCCGGCCGCCACGGGGGGCACGTAAAAGTTGTAGAAGACGTCCGGCGTAGGCGCTTCGGTGCCGCCATTGATCGGCCCGGCATGCGCGGCCTGCGTCACGAACAGCTCCGCCACGACGACGGCCACCGCAACGAACCGGAAGACATCGGTGACCCGCATCCCTGTGATTCGCATCCGTGCTTCTCCTGGGGCACAGGCCTCCTGCCTGCCGCGGCGAGACGCGGCCGCCGGCCCGTTTCGCTCTTGCCGAACCTTCGGCGTTTGGCGGATGTGTCGATCACCCGCCCGTCCTCCAACCGTCAAACTTCGCCCCTCTTGCCAAGTCACCGGCCGGTGATCACAGTCATGTCGAGAACCATGCCCACGACCAAGCGTCCGCCGAAACAGACCTCCTCCAAGACAGCCTCCCGGTCGTCCCGGCCGGCCGACGATGCCGGCACCGCGGAGGCAAACGGCCACGCGGCAGCCAAGCCGGCCCCGACCAAACGCCGGGCCACTGCCCAGGCCCTCGCGGCGGGCCAGCGAGACATTTCCGTCAGCGAGTTCTTCGCGAAGAACCGCCATCTGCTGGGCTTCGACTCGCCGCGGAAGGCCCTGCTGACGAGCGTCAAGGAGGCCGTCGACAACTCCCTGGACGCCTGTGAGGAAGCGGGCATCCTCCCGGAGATCTGGGTGCATATCGAGCAGGTGGGCGAGGCCGGCACCCGCTACCGGATGGGCGTGCAGGACAACGGCCCCGGCATCGTCCGCAAGCAGATCCCCCTCATCTTCGGCAAGCTGCTCTACGGCTCGAAATTTCACCGGCTGCGGATGAGCCGCGGCCAGCAGGGCATCGGCATTTCGGCGGCGGGCATGTATGGCGTGCTCACCACCGGAAAGCCGGTGAAGATCATTTCCAAGACCGGACCAAAAGACCGGGCCCACTACTACGAGCTGCGGATCGACACGAAGACCAACCAGCCCGAGATTCTCAACGGCCGGGGCGAGGGCGTGGAGATTCCGGCCGGCAAGGGGGGCGACGAACTGATGCGGAAGCACGCCATCGAGTGGGTGGCGGTGAACGACAAGAGCGACCCGATCGAGCACGGCACCCGCGTGACGATCGAGATGGAGGCGAAGTTTCAGCGGGGCCGCGGCAGCGTCGAGGAGTATCTCGAGCAGACGGCGATCGCCAACCCGCATGCCCGGATCCACTTCCTTGGACCCGACGGGCAGGAGCGGATCCTGGAGCGGGCCAGCGACGAACTGCCGCCCGAGCCCAAGGAGATCAAGCCGCATCCGTACGGCGTCGAGCTCGGCCGCCTGGTGACGATGCTCCAGGAGCAGCCCCGGCTCACGCTCGCCCAGTTTCTCACGCAGTCGTTCTCGCGGGTGTCGCACGGCACGGCGAAGAAGATCTGCGACGCGGCCAAACTCTCCACACGGGTCACCGCCGGCAAGCTCGGCCGCGGCGAGGCCGACGCGCTCTTCAAGGCGATCCAAGACACGAAGATCCCGCCGCCGGCCACCGACTGCGTCGTGCCGATCGGCGAGCAGCGGCTCCTGGCCGGCCTGCGGCAGGTGGTGCCGGGCGAGTTCTTCACCGCGGCCACGCGGCCGCCGGCCGTCTACCGTGGCAACCCGTTCGTGATCGAGGCCGCCCTCGCCTACGGCGGCGGCGTCGCCGCCCAGAAGATCACCCGCGAAGCGCTCGGCGAATTGGCGGGCGAGAGCGACGCCCGCAGCCTGCGGCAGTTTCTCACCACGACGTTTGCCGGGCTCGGCGCCGACGGGGCCGACAAGATCCTCGCCGAGGCCGAGCTCGCGCCGCGGCAGTCGCCGGCGAAGCTCAAAAAGCAGCAACTCGACGCCCTCCATGGAGCCATGCAGAACGTGAGCGTCGACGAGGGGCAGAGCATGAACGTGCTCCGCTATGCCAACCGCGTACCACTACAGTTCCAGCCCGCCGCCTGTGCGGTCACGCAGACGATCACCTCAACCAACTGGCGATCCTACGGTCTTTCACAGTCGCGCGGCGGCCTGCCCAGTGGGCCGGTGACGGCGATGGTGCACGTGGCCAGCGTGTGGGTGCCGTTCACGAGCGAATCGAAGGAGGCGATCGCCTCGTATCCGGAGATCCAGAAGGAGATCCGGCTCGCCCTCCAAGCGGTTGGCCGCAAGCTGGGCATGTACATGCGGCGACGGCTGCGGGTGGCCCAGGAGGGGCAGCGGCGGAGCATCTTTCTCCGCTACCTCGGCGAGGTGGCCACGGCTGTCTCCCACATCAACGGCGCCGACCGGGCGAAGCTCTACGAGCAGTTGCTCGCGGTGGCCAAGAAGAAGACGGCCGAGGCCGACGTGAAGCTTGACGACCGGGGCCGCCCGATCGAGGAGGAGGAGGATCTCGAGCTCGGCGACAACTGCATCATCGTGCCGCAGACGGTGCCCGGCTCCGTCGCGGAGTCGGCCGCCCCGGAAGCCGCTCATCCCAGCCACAAAAAGCGCAAGAAGCACCGCTGACCGCCGCCGCACAAAACGTGGCAACGGGCCACGGCACGGGCCGCCCCATACGTGGCGACGCGTTACAGCGCGCGCCATCCAACCGTGGCGCCGGACCTCCGGTCTGTCGAATCCGCATGCCACCCACACAGCGGCCCGCGCCACCTCCCAACGTGGCGACGAGCCGCAGCGCCCACATCCAACCGTGGCGACGGACCTCCGGTCTGTCGAATCCGCATCCCATCCACCGTCTTCCGGCTCACTCGCTGTGGCCCGCCTTGAGCTGCTCGATCTCGGCCTCCAGCCTCTTCACGCGCTCCTCGATCTCGCGAAACTTCTCGCGGGCCTTTTCCATCCGGTCCTTCATCTCCTCGCGGGCGTGCTGCATCCGCTCACGCGCCTCGGGAGGGAGTTCGCGAGAGGGCCCACCCCACTCGGGTCGGCCTCCCGGACCGGGGCCGCGCGGAGGGCCGCCGAAGTCGCCATGCGGCGGGCCGCCGGGCCCGCGGCGCGACTCCATCCGATCGAGGAGCCGTTCAAGCCTTTCGCTGATCCGGTCCAACCGCTCAGCCGTATCGCCCGCGCCCGAATAGGCAGGGGTTTCCTCGGCCCATGTCACCCGGTTCAGCCGTTCGACGGCCACAAGCAGCCCGATGCCGCATGCCGCCAGACCACACCGTTTCCAGACACTGTTCATGAGAAGGCTCCTGAAGAAGGACGTATGCTGCCATTTGAATGAACGGCCCAGCCCCCGAAAAGTTTCGCGACCCCTCCCTCGTCGATTTCGGGATGACGCCCTCCGGGGGTGGCCGCAGGCTCGAGTTTCTCGGCGGAGTGCTCGTCGATCGGCCGCTCCCGCTCCCCGACCTGCCGCCCTGTCGGTCACCGGCGGTCTGGCCGCAGGCCGGGGCGGGCTTTCGCGACACGGGGGGTTGGGAACTGGCCCCGGCCGTGCCCGACCCGTGGGTCGTGCGGGTGCCGCTGGCTGCGGATCGCGGACGCTCTGCGATCACGCTCGAAGTCCGGCCGGCGCCGTCGGGGCAGACCGGCGTGTTTCTCGAGCAGGTGCCGCAGTGGCAATGGCTGTATCGGTCGACGCCACGCGGCTGCCGGGTGCTCTCGCTGTTTGCCCATTCCGGTGCCGCCACACTAACGCTGGCCGCCGCTGGTGCGGAGGTGGTGCATGTCGATGCCTCGAAGCAGGCCACGGCGCTGGCCCGCCGCAATGCCGCCGCATCGACGTTGAATGCCGCGCCGATCCGCTGGCTGTGCGAGGATGCCCGCGGGTTCGTCGCCCGCGAACTGCGCCGCGGCGGCCGCTACGACGGCGTCGTGCTCGACCCGCCGTCGTGGGGCCATGGTCCGAAGGGGCAGGCCTTCGCGATCGACCGGGATCTCGAGCCGCTCCTCGCGGATCTCGCGCGGCTCCTCGGCCCCGACCGTGGGTCGGGGCCCCGGGGCCCGCTTCTGATCACGTGCCATTCGCCGCGCTGGCATCATCGCCGGCTCCGCGACACACTGGCGGGGGCGTTTCATCTTTCGGCGTGTGAATCGGGGCGGCTGTCCTGCACCGATGCCACCGGCCGCGACCTGCCTCTCGGCGATTACGCGCGACACATCCCCGCATGACAACTCCCTTCGAAGCGATCACGAGCCCGGCCAATCCGCGCGTGCGGCAGGCCGCCCGGCTGCGCGAGGCCGACACCCGCCGCGACACCGGCCTCACGCTCGTCGACGGCCGCCGCGAGCTCGCCCGCGCGGTGGCCGCCGGCGTGGAGATCGTGGAGGTGTTTCTGGATGCCGAGGCTCCTCCGGATGCCGACCGCGACGCCCGGCTGCGCGAACTGGCCGCCCGCGGCACGCCCATCGTTTCGCTCGCCCGCCGCCCGTTCGAGAAAATCGCCTTCGGCAGCCGCAACGAGGCCGTCGTGGCCGTGGTGCGTTTCACGGCCCAGCCGCTCGGTGCGCTGCATCTGGCGGCGGATCGCCCGGTGCTCGTGCTTGAGGGCGTGGAGAAGCCCGGCAACCTTGGGGCAGTCCTGCGCACGGCCGATGCCGCCGGCCTCGCGGGTGTGATCGCCTGCGGCGCGGGCACCGACCCGGCAAATCCGGCGGCCATCCGCGCGAGCCTTGGCACCGTCTTCAGCGTGCCCCTCGCGGTGGCGACGTCGCAGGAGGCGATCGACTGGTGCGCCGCGAGCGGACGCCGCCTGATCGCGGCCTTGCCCGACGGTGCGACGGCGTGGCACGAAGCCCGGCTCGCTGGTGATACGGCGATCGTGCTCGGCAGCGAGGCGCATGGCCTCTCGACGGCGTGGCACGAGGCCGGCGAGGCGGGGCTCGTCCATCTGGAAACCATTCGCCTGCCGATGCTGGGGATCGCCGACAGTCTCAACGTGTCGGCCACGGCAGCGGTCTTGGCCTACGAAGCCCTGCGGCAAGCTTCGGCGCCGGTGCAATAGCCGGGGGGTTTCTCCGGTCTGTCGCGCCCCGCCAAGAAACGTGGCGACGGACCTCTGGTCTGTCGTGTCCGGCTGCCCCACTTACTGAAAAAACGTCGCCGCAAACGTGATCTCATCCCCGTGCGCCCGGCAGGCCTCGCGCAACATGTCGATCGCGTCACCAGCCCGCGCCAGCTCCACGAGCGTGGGCAGCATGCCCGTGGCCTGCATGATGCTCGGCATGCCGCGGTCGTCGGGTCGCGCGATGGCCGCCGCCAGCGCGTCCGCGGGGCGTCCGATGCGCCACAAGAGATATACGAGCGTGTCGGCGGGAAGCGTGCCCGCCGCGCCGTCGCCCGCGGCGGCCGCGGCTCCGTGAAAAAACGCCACCGCCTCGTCCGTGTCGCGGCCCAGTTGGGCGGCATAGAAGAGCCGCGACGCGTGGCCGACCTGCTCGAAGGGGGGCTCACCAGGATAGGTCACCTCCGCGGGCAGCCGGCAGGCATACACGGCCAGTTCCCACGCCTTCTCCAGCACCGGCCGCTCCACACACACCCGCGCGATCCGCAGCACCGACTGCAGGTGCGAGACATCCACATGGAAGCTCGGGTCGTTGGCGAGGCCGCCTGCCGCGTCGAGCAACTCGACGATCGAAGCGGTGGCCGCGATCCGCGCGGGGGCCACGAGGCCGCGTCGTTCGAGGTCGGCTGCGAGCGATGCGAACAACTCGCGATACAGATGGTCGACGAGCACCGCGGCCGGCCCGCGTTGCCGCGGCGCCGGCAGCCGCGACACCGCCTGCTCGTAGGCGGTGATCGAGTTGCACGTGCCCTGCGCTTCGATCACCAGCGCGATGCCGAGGGCGGGATCGACGCCTTCCCAGAGGGCGACGGTGACGATCTCCTGCAGCCGCGCCGCGGCGGTCTCGTCGTCGGCCGCCGGCTCGCGGGCGAGGGTGGCGAGCCGGGCCGCGACCTCGGCGGGCTCGGCTGCCGCCCGCAGATAGAGCCAGGCCGCGGCCACCTGCCCCTCGTCGAGCAGGGCCCAGCCTACTTCACGGCAGGCGGCGAGGGATTGTTCGTCCAGTTTCCGGCGCGTGGCTTCGTCGAGGATGCCGGGATCGCCGGTGGGCGGAAGGGCGAGCCCGACGCGGGCCGCGAGGAGCCGTAGGTCGAAGAGGGCGTGCCAGCGTCGCCGCGCGATGAGCGAGGCGGCGAGGGTTTCGAGCATCGCGGCATTGCCGCGGGATGCGGCCGTGGCGGCGAGCATGTCGAAGAGGTCGGACATGCCATCAGACTACGGCGCGGAGGGCTGTCGCGACAGGCTGCCGGCCTGGCGGCGGCCTGCGCCGCGGTCTCTCACCGTACGCGAAACTGATACTCGCATCGGTGGCACGAGGGCCGCGTGTCGTAGCCGAGCTGCTCGGCGGTCGTGAAGCCGCGCCCCGGGGGCAACTGCCAGGGCGCGAGCATGTCGAGCCCTTGCATCGCGCCGTTGCAGCCGCGCCAGCGGGCGCAGGCGTCGCATGGATCCGGGCAGGCGCACTCATCGTGCTTCGCCCCGCAATACCGCCGACCGCAGCCGGTATTGCCGTAGGGTCTGCCGCCCGCGCCGGAGCCGCATTCCCCGCAAGAGAACGGGCTGCCCGCCTCGGCCGTGGCCATGAGCAACAGCGCGAGCGAGAGGCCGAGGATCCCGGGCAGGGCTGTGCGATTCATGACGGAGGTATCGGTCACCCCGCGGCGCGATGCTCGGCCGACGCGCCACGACGCCTCACGGTCGCCCCCAGACTGCCCACCTTCACCCGCGGGCCACCCGCTCGTAGAGGGCCAGATAGTCGCGGGCGCTCGAATCCCACGACCAATCCTGTCGCATCACCCGCTGCACGAGCCCGCGCCACAGGTTTGGGTCGGCGTGGGCGTCGAGGGCCCTGTTCACCGCGTGCTCGAGGGCCAGGGCGTCGTAGGCCTCGAATGTGAATCCGCTGGCCGTGCCGTTGGCGAGCGTGTCGGGGGTGGTGTCGACGACCGTGTCGATGAGGCCGCCGGTGGCACGCACGATCGGGATCGCGCCGTAGCGCATGGCGTAGAGCTGGGTGAGGCCGCACGGTTCGAACCGGCTGGGCACGAGCGTCATGTCGGCGGCGGCCTGCACGAGATGGGCAAGGCCTTCATCGAAGCCGATGAGCGCGTCGATCGTGCCGGGGAAGGTGGCGGCCATCCGCCGCAGCGCTTCCTCGGTGGCGGCGTTGCCGGTACCGAGCACCACGAAATGCGCCCGCCCGGAGCCGCCCATGCGGCCGAGCAATTCAATGAGGAGGTCCACGCCCTTCTGCTCGACGAGCCGGCCGACGAAGGCGATGAGCGGCCGGGCATCGGGGGCGGCGTGGCCGATCCGCGCGGCGAGCGCCACCTTCGCCGCATATTTGCCCTCGTCGAACGACTGTTCGGCGTAGCCGCGGGGAATGTGGGGGTCGGTCTGCGGGTTCCAGGCGTCGGTGTCGATGCCGTTGACGATGCCGGTGAGCACTTCGCTGCGGGAGGCGAGCACGCCCTCCAGACCGCAGCCTCCTTCCTCACCCTGGATCTCGCGGGCGTACGTGGGGCTCACGGTGGTGATGGCGTCGGCGAACACGAGGCCCGTCTTGAGGAGGTTGAGTTGCCCGTAAAACTCCATCTGCTGCCAGTTGAAGTATTTCCAGTCGAGGCCGGTGAGGAGCATGTCCCAGTGCCAGAACACGCCCTGGTAGGCGATGTTGTGGACGGTGATCACCGTCTTGGCGCGGTTCACGGTGGGCCAGGTCTGGTAGAGCAGTTTCTGGTAGGCGGGCACGAGCCCGGTTTGCCAGTCGTGGCAATGGATGACATCGAAGGGTCGGTCCTGCCGGCAGGCGAGCTCGAGCGCGGCCCGGGAGAAAAACACGAAGCGTTCCGCGTTGTCGGGGTAGTCTTCGGCGCCGCCGTAGAGCGTGGGGCGGTCGAAGCAGCCGTCGTTGGCGACGAGGAGCACGGTGGGCTCCGGCCCAGAGCCGTGGGCTGGGAGCCGGCTGCGGAGGATGCGGGCTTCAAGCTGGCGGGTGCCGATGGGCACGCTGAACGTGAGATCGGTGGGCTCCACGGGCAGCCCGCGGGCGGCGGCCTTGGCGAGGGCTTCGCGGTAGGCGGGGATGACGAGCGTGACGTCGCAGCCGAGCCGAGCCAGGGCGGTGGGCAGAGCGCCGGCCACGTCGGCCAATCCGCCGGTTTTGGCGAACGGGGCGGCCTCGCTGGCTACGAACAAGACGCGCATCGGACTGGGCTCCCTCGCCCTTGGGTTCAGGCTCTCAACCTCTCAGCTGAAGAAGTATAGATCACGCTGCCATGCGGTCTGGGATGGTGGCGTCCGCGTGGCAACATGACGGTTGGGTTTTCCTGCGCGGGGCGACGGATCCTGGAAACGTTTTGACGGCGATTCTTGACATCCCCTCTCATGGGCGGTTAGCCTCCCGCCGCTCAACTCCCGTGTCGTCTTGGGCTGCCCAGAGCCCGACGGCAGGCCGTTGTTTTCACACCTTGATGTGCATCCGCCAGACAATCGGTCCCCGTCCGCGTCGGGGACTGTCCGGGAGATTCCCATGGCTCACGGCCGGCGTTCTCGTGCGCGCACGCGGCGGGCACGAGCGGGCCATCGATCTGTTCACAGCGGTGGCTCACCGGCCCTGAGCCGAGCGGAACGGCCGGAGCCGCTCGCGGTTTTATAATGGGGCCAGGAACGTGATCGCCCACCCGACCGGCTGCCGACTGAGAGAACCCAACGAACCCATGAGCCCACTCGTCAACCCCGCTGCGCTCTTCTCCTTCCGGCTGCCCTGCCGGAAGCGGAAAACTCTCTGGCCTGCCGCCGCGTGGGATCTCGACGACGCCTGCAAACTGCCCTCGCTGGCCGCCGTCGCCGGCGTGCCCGACGTGCTCGACCTGTGGATCGCCTGGAATGAACAGGGACTCGCCATCCGCGGCGCCGCCCGCGGTGTCGGCGGCTCGCGATGGTGCCACCCCACCAAGCCCGAAGACAGCGACGGCCTGCACCTCTGGATCGCCACCCGCCCCACCGGCGAAAGCCACCGCGCCGGACGGTTCTGCCGCCGGCTCGCGCTCTTGCCCACCGGCGGCGGCCGCCTCGCCGACAAGCCCGTCGCCGTGCCCGCCATCATCCCGCGCACCAGCGAAATGCCGGCGCCGCTGCCCGAAGGATCGGTTTCCATCGACGCCACACTTTCCGCCGACGGCTGGGAGATCCGCAGCTTCCTCTCGGCCGAAGCCCTGCCCGGTTGGGACCCCGTGGAAATTCCCCGGCTGGGATTCTTCGCGGCGCTCGTCGATCGCCGGCTCGGCCACGTACCCTGCTACGCCCCTCCGGAATTTCCCTGGGACAGCGACCCCACCACCTGGGCCGAACTCGAACTCACCAGGAAATGAACGCGGTGACCGACCGCGCTCACCACTCCGGCTCGGCAAAGGGCTCCACCGTCACGCGGGCCGGCGGCAGGCTGCCGAGAAACACGCGGCCATAGGGCTTCGTGAGCATCCGCGGATCGAGGATCACCACCCGCCCCCGATCCGCATGCGAGCGGATCAGCCGGCCAAACCCCTGCTTCAGCTTGAGCACCGCCTCCGGCAGTTGGTAATCGGCAAACGCATTGCCACCGGCCGCCTTGATGGCCTCGATCCGCGCCGCCACCAACGGCCGATCGGGTACCGCGAACGGCAGCTTCGTGATGATCACGTTCACCAGCTGCTCCCCCGGCAGATCGATCCCCTGCCAGAAGCCGTCGGTGCCCAGGAGCACACTGGCCGGGCCCTCCTTGAAATCGGCGAGCATCTGCGTGCGCGACAATCCATCCGCCTGGCTCACCAGCCGAAAGTTTTTCCGCGCGCACCAGCCCACCAGCGCTTCCGACGCCTTGGCCAGCGACCCATGGCTCGTGAAGAGCACCATCGCCCGCCCCTCCGTGCGCTCCACATGCCGCCGGATCATCTCCACCACGGCCGCGTCGTAGGCGTCGCGGTCGCTCGGATCAGGGAGCCGGTCGATGAGAATCAGTTCGGCCTGCGCGGCGTAATCGAACGGGCTGCCGAGCCGCTTGGAAACCGCCGCCCGGAGGCCGAGCCGGCCCCGCAGGAAGGCGAAGGGATCGGCCGCCTCGACCCCTTCCACCGTGGCCTCCTCCGCCCCGCCCCCCACCGCCAGCGTGGCGCTGGCCAGCACGACCGTGCCGACCTTGTCGAACAGCTCGCGGCGCAGCATCGCCCCCACGTCCACCGGGGCGCTGGCCAGCGTGATCCGCTCCCGGCCGCGCCGCGACCGCGTCGCCTCCACCCACCACACGCTCCCCGGCTCGCCCTGCTCAAGCCACGCATGCACGGCCCCGGCCTGCGCCGTGAGCCGCTCCGCCAGCGAGAAGAAGTCGTGCCGCTCGGCCTCGCTCGTGATCTGCTCGCCCGCCGTGCGGATCGACCGCGCCAGTCCGCGGAGCACGTCGCCCAGCGTGTCGGCCACGAGCCGCCGGCGTGGCACCCGCCACGGCGGCGGCCCCTGCCCCGCCACCTCCGCCTTCACGGCCGTGACAAAATCCTCGGCCACCCGCCGGCAGCGGAGCACGTCCACCTGCAGGTCGGCCAGCCCGTAATGCACGAGCAGGCCGCGGTGCGCCTTCTCGTTGAAAAGCTTCGTGAGCACGCGATCGACCCCGGCGCTCGAGAGCCCGACTCCCAAGTGGTCGCTGGCCACGCTCTCCACCATGTGGGCCTCGTCGAAGATCACCACGTCGTAGGCCGGCAGCAGGCTGGCGCCGGCCCGCCGCAGGGCGAGGTCGGAAAAGAAGAGCGCGTGATTGACGATGAGCACCTGCGCATGCTGGATGCGGCGGCGGGCGGCGTAGTAATGACACTGCGCGAAGGTGGGGCAGGCGCGGCCCATGCAGTTGCCGGCGTCGCTCTGGATCTCGTCCCACACCGCCGTCGAGGGCAGCACCGGCAGATCGGCCAGCGAGCCGTCGGCCGAACTCCGCGCCCAAGCGGCCAGGCCATGCAGTTCGCGCACTTCCGCGTCGTCGGGAAACAGGCTCCCCGCCCGCTCCAGCGCCAGGGCCAGCCGCCGCAGGCTCACGTAATTGCCGCGGCCCTTCACCAGCACCGCCGAAAACTCGCGCGGCATCACCGCCGCCACCAGCGGGATGTCTTTCGTGATGAGTTGCTCCTGGAGGGCGATCGTGTGCGTGGAGATCACGATCCGCCGCGAACGCGGACGGTCGCCCCCGGTGGCCGCCTCGTCGCCATCGTCCCAGGCGGGCTCCTCGATCGCGGCGGTCTCTTGCTGATCGGCCGTCGCGGCCAACACCGCCGGCACGAGATAGGCCAGGCTCTTGCCCACGCCCGTGCCCGCCTCCACGATCACATGCCGCCGCTCGGCGATCGCCGCGGAGACGAGGCTCGCCATCTCCACCTGCTGCGGCCGCGATTCCCAGCCCGCGAGCCGCGCCGCGAGACGACCGCCGGGCGCGAGAAACTCTTCGGGCGAAAGCATCCGGGCAGTGTAGCGGCTGCGTGGCCCCGCCTCGACGAACGGCGGGGATTTCACCGGCCACGCTGCCGCCGCTCCGATCGGAGGCGATGAACTCGCCCGCGTGGCGCCGGCGATGGATTTTTGAGGGGTTCGAAGTACAAGTAGAAGTGCCGTCCCGCGAAAGGAACCGCCATGCCCAATTCATCCGCATCGCCGAAAGCCTGGGGCGGCGTGTTTCGCGAGACCACCGACAAGCGGGTGGAACTGTTTTCGGAGAGCGTGTCGTTCGACAAGCGGCTCGCCGACGACGACATCGAAGCCTCCACCGCCCACGCGCGGATGCTCGCGGCCTGCGGCCTGATCACCGCCGCCGAAGCCGAGGCGATCGCCGCCGCGCTGGCCGAGATCCGCGCCGACATCCACGCCGGGCGGTTCGCATACACCGCCGCCAAGGAAGACATCCATCTCCACATCGAGTCGGCGCTCACCGCCAAGCTCGGTGACACGGGCCGCAAGCTCCACACGGCGCGGAGCCGCAACGACCAGGTGGCCACCGACCTGCGGCTCTACTGCCGGCGGGCGATCGACCGGCTCGATGCCGGCCTCGCCGACCTGCAGCGGGCGATCGTGGGCCTCGCCGAGCGAGAGCGGAGCCTCGTCATCCCGGGCTACACGCACCTCCGCCGGGCCCAGCCCGTGCTCGCCGCACACCAACTCCTCGCCTGGTGTGAGAAACTCGAGCGTGATCGCGAGCGGCTGGCGGACTGTCGGAAGCGCACCAACATCCTGCCGCTCGGGTCGGGGGCGCTGGCCGGGTCGAGCCTGCCCATCGACCGTGGCCACGTGCAGCAGTCGCTGGGCTTCGCGGGCGTGGCCGCCAACAGCGTCGACGGTGCCAGCGACCGCGACTTCGTCTGCGAGCTGGCGTTCGTGATCGCGTTGGCGGCCGTGCACCTCTCGCAGTGGGCCGAAGAATGGATCCTGTGGAGCACCGAGGAATTCGGGTTCCTCCGGCTTCCCGAGGGCTTCTGCACTGGAAGCTCGATCATGCCGCAGAAGATCAACCCCGACGTCCTCGAATTGGTGCGCGGGAAGTCGGCCCGCACGATCGGCAACGCCCAGGCGCTGCTCGTGCTCATGAAGGGCCTGCCCACCGCCTACAACCGCGACCTCCAGGAAGACAAGGAAGCCATCTTCGACTCCATCGACACGCTCGAGGCCGTGCTCGGCGTGGCCGCGCCGCTGGTGGCCGGCACATCGTTCGACCACCCGCGCGTCGCCGCCACGCTCGACCGTGGCCATCTCGATGCGACAAGCCTGATGGAGGCGCTGATCGCCGACGGCGTGCCGCAGCGGACGGCCCACGAGACCGTCGGCCACCTCGTGCGGCGGGCGATGACAAAGGGGGTGAGGCTGGCAGACCTTGCCGACGAGGAATGCCGGCGGGAGTACGCGGGCTGGAAAAGCACGTTTCGCGCGGCCCTCGGGGCTTCGCGGGCAGTTGAGCGGATGGCCAGTTTCGGGTCGACCGCCCCGGCCGGCGTTGCCGACCAAATCGAGGCATGGAAACGTCGCATCGCTCCGCCCGCCGCGCAGTCCTGAAAGCCATCGCCCTGGCCGGGCTGGCGGCGGCCCCGGCCGTCGCCGCCGACACGGTGCAGCAGCCGCTCGACCCGATGGCGCAGGCCGTCGTCCATTCGCTCCGCGTGCGGCGGGTGGAGTCGCCCGCCGATCTCGTCGAGTCGGCCGCGTTGGCCGCCGATGTGGAGGCGCTGGCCGATGCAGTCGATTTCTTCCGGCAGTTCCTCGACGCGGTCGGTGAGGCCGGCGACCGGAAGGCAGACGTGCTGGCCGACGTCGGTGACCGCGTCGACCCCGGCGCGCTCCGCCGCCTCCAGCGGCTCATCGCTCCCTTCGAGCCCGAAGGGGTGAAGGTGTTGGACGCGGCGGTGGAGTTGGCGGGCCGCAGGCGCCGCGATCCCGCCCGGCTCACGGCCGCGGCCGCCGCGCTCGGCGATCCGTCGGCCACGACACGGATCGCCGCCGCCGGCGAACTCGCCCGCAGCCGCACCGCCGCCCTGCCCGCACTCGTCGCCCTGCTCGTGACCGACGATGCCGCCAGCCACAGGGCCCGCGGACTGGCCCGCGGGATCATCCATGAGATGGGGGCCGAAGGTCGGCAATCGCTGCTGGCCTGGCTCGGCTCGGACGACGTCGGCCGCTGGCCCGGCGTGATCGCGGGCCTCATCGCCAGCGACGACGAAGACACCGACTTTTTCCTCGCCCCCGCGATGGCCGACGACGTGCCGCCGGCGGTCCGCCGCGCCGCCCGCGCCGCGCTGGCCGCTGCCGGCGACTCCCCATCCCCGGACGAGGCCCGGGCGCGGCTCGCCACGCGGCTGGATCGGTTGCTCACCCAAGACGGCCTTCCCCCCGCGGCCTCGCTCGCCGACAAGCAGGTCGAGTGGGCCGTGTGGAATCCACAACGTCGCGCGGTCGAGCGGCTGACGATCTCGACGCGGCTGGCGCGGGCCCAGACGGCGATTCATCTCGCCCGCGATCTCTCCGTGTTCGCCCCGACCGATCCGGCCCAGGTGAGGCTCGTGCTGCTGGCCCGGCTGGAAATGCTCACCGCGCTGGCCGGCGAGCGGCCGGGGGCGATCGCCGCGATCCCGGCCGAGCCGCTCCAGGCGGCGCTCGCCGGACCGGAGGGGTTCGACCAGGCCATCGCGGCCGACGTGCTCGATGAAGCGGCGGCGCGTGGACTCACCGCCTCGGCCGCCGCCGCCGCGCGGGCGATCCGTGAGGCGAATGCCGCAGGCGTCGCCCTGCCGCCGCAGGTGCGGAGGGCGCTCGTGCGGGCGATCACCGTGCCCGACGATCCGCTGGCCTTCGAGGCGGCCCGGACGCTGGCCGAATGCGGCGGCAACCCGCCTTATCCCGGGGCGAGCCTCGTGGTGAAAACGCTCATCCATGCCGCGACATCCACCGGCATTGACCGTGCGGTCGTCGCCCACCCGGACGACGCCGTCGTCGCGGAACTCGCCGCCGGCCTCGCCCGTCACGGCTATCAGGCCGTGCGCGTGCACGACGGCCGCGATGCGATCCTCGCCACCCGCGAGTCGGCCGACACGGCGCTCGTGGTGCTCGCCGCGCGGCTCGGTCGGCCATCCGCGCTGGAGACCACGCAGTTTCTACAGCACGGCAGCGACCGCGCGGCGCCGCCCGTGCTCGTCGTCGTCGATCCGCTCGACGACGATCCCCGCGGCCCGTTCCTCACCTGCCTCATCCAGGCCTTCGCGGAGATGGAGTGCGTGGCGATCGTCGATCGGATGGAGAGTTTCTTCGCAGCGTCGAAGGATGCGGAGACAGGGGCCAACCTGCCGCCCCGGTTTCTCGACGCGCTGGCCGTGGCGGCCGGCCCGACGGCGGCCGATCCCGCGCTGCGGGGGGCGCTGGCGGCGGTGCGGCTGGAACGGGCCCGCACGGCCCTGGCGACCTTGGCGGGGCTCGCCGACCGCGGCTGGGACGTGCAGGCAGCCGTGCCCGTGGCCCGGCTGGCCCTGGCGCATGAAAAACTGCACCCACCGGCCAAGGCACTGCTGAGGGCGACCGGCCGCATGTACAATCGGCCGACGGACACGCAGGGCCGAGCCCTGGCCGGCAATCCCTCCGCTCCCATCACGACGCCCAGCACGCAGGCCGCGCCTGTCCGAGCCGATGCTCCGTAACCCAGCCCAGCCCGGCGACGATCCCCAGACGCCTCCCATCGCGGGGCTCATCGGGGGAGGCCCGGCCATGCAGGCGGTCTACGCGATGACCCGCCGTGTGGCCACGTCAAACGCATCGGTGCTCCTCGTCGGTGAGACCGGCACCGGCAAGGAGCTGATCGCCAAGGCGATCCACGAGCTTTCGCCGCGGAGCACGGGCCCGTTCGTCCGCGTCAACTGCGGGGCCCTCTCGGAAAGCCTGCTGGAAAGCGAGCTCTTCGGCCACGTCCGCGGCTCGTTCACCGGCGCCGTCGCCAACCGAGCCGGCCGCTTCGAGGCCGCGCACACGGGCACGATCTTTCTCGACGAGATCAATTCGACCACCCCGAAGCTGCAGGTGAAACTGCTGCGCGTGCTCCAGGAGCGCGAGTTCGAGCGGGTGGGCGACACCGAGACGATCAGCGTCGACACCCGCGTGATCGCCGCCAGCAACCGCGAACTGCTCGACGAGGTGGCGAAGGAGAACTTCCGCGAAGATCTCTACTACCGCCTCAACGTCGTGCCCATCTACCTGCCGCCGCTGCGGTCGCGCCGCGAGGATATCGCGCTGCTTACCATGCATTTCCTGGAGCACTACAGCGAGCAGTGCGAGCGGTACGTGGTGCACGTCCACAAAGACGCCCTGGAGGCGCTCACGGCCTACCACTGGCCGGGCAATGTGCGCGAACTGCAAAACGTGATCGAGCGCTGCGTCGTGCTCGCGCCCGGCGACGAGATCACGCTCGACCTCCTCCCTCCGGCGATGCGCGGAGCCCGGCCGCCGGTGACGATGCCCGGCCGCGGGGGCGACCTCGACAGCCTCGCCCGCGAGCTCGTCGAGCAGGGCATGGCGACGGCCGGGGCCGACGATGAGAACCTCTTCGAGCGGATCGTGAGTCGCGTGGAGCGCGAGCTGATCGCGCAGATGCTCGCCGCCTGCAATGGCGTGCAGCTCAAGGCCGCCGCCCGCCTCGGCATCAACCGCAACACGCTCCGCAAGAAGCTCCTGGAGCACGGCCTCGAAGAGGAGTAGGCCGCGTCACGCTTCCGCCATCTCGCGGGCGTGGTAGCTCGACCGCACGAACGGCCCGCTGGCCACGTTGCGGAAGCCCATGCGGCGGGCCAACTCGCCCAGTTCGTCGAACTCCTCCGGCGGCACATACCGCTCGACGGGCAGCGACTCCGCCGTGGGCTGCAAATATTGGCCGAGCGTGAGGAAATCGACGCCGTGCTCGAGCAGGTCGGCAAACACGTCGAGGAGCTCGTCGCGGGTCTCGCCGAGGCCGAGCATGAGGCCGCTCTTCGTCTTCACGGCAGGCATGATCCGCTTGGCGGCGGCGAGGAGCTGGAGCGTCCAGGAATACACGCTCTTGCGGCCCCGGACGGTGCGGTAGAGCCGGGGCACGGTCTCTGTGTTGTGGTTGAAGACGTCGGGCTTCGCTTCCAGCAGGCGCTCCAAGGCCCCTTCCTTGCCGATGAAGTCGGGCACGAGCACTTCGATCACGGCCCCGGTCGCCGCCCGCACCGCCTCGACCGTGCGCCGGAAATGGTCGGCGCCGCCGTCGGGGAGGTCGTCACGGGTCACGCTCGTGATCACCACGTGCGCCAACCCCAGCCGCCGCGCCGCCTCGGCCACACGGTCCGGCTCGTCAAGCTCGAGGTCCTCCGTCCTGCCCTTCGGCACCGAACAGAAGCCGCAGGGCCGCGTGCACACGTTGCCGAGGATCATGAACGTGGCCGTGCGCTGCGACCAGCATTCGAGGCGGTTGGGGCACTTCGCCGACGAGCAGACCGTTTCCAGCTTCAATTCGGCGATGAGGTGGGCCGTCTCGCCATGACCGCCCCCCGGCTCGAGGTTGCGGCGCAGCCACGGCGGCAGCCGGCGCGGAGCGGCCGCCGCCGGGGGCGCGCCGGCGCCGTCGATGATCGGCAGCGGAATGAGCGGCACGGTAGCGTCGCTATCCGACACGGCTGACTGACTCCGGTTGAAAGGGCTCGCGGATCGGCAGCGGGAAGCCCGCGTGAACATGCGCGTCGATAAAGCCGAACACGTCGACCATCTGCTGCACGATCGCTGACCGCGCGTCCTGCAGGCGAACCTTCCGCTGAACGTCAGTCTCCACAGCCGACATCGTACGCATTCCAAGTCCGGCGGCGATAGGCACGCTGCGCACACGGTGCGCGGGCATTTCCGCCGCCGTCACATTCAGAAATCCGCCGTGCCAGGTGACACCGCGGCGGATGGCGATGCCCACGGCGGCCAGCAGGCCCGTGCGGCCGAAGATGCCGGCGGCCCGTGAATCCCGGGCCGCACCGCACCGCAGCGCCCGCACCGCGGCCTCGAGTACCGCCTCGAACCGGTCGACGTATCCGCCGACATCGGTGGGGCCGAGGCCGAGGTCGGCGAGCCTGGCAAACAGGGCGATGCCCACCTGCCCCGGCCCGTGCAGCACCGCGCCCCCGCCTCGGCCCACGAAGCGGATCGCCAACCGCCGCGATTGCAGCTCGTCGTCGCTGAAGCCGACGTCGAGCCGCGAGCCAAGGCGGCCGACCGTGATCGACGCGGCTGGTTCATACAGCAGGAGCGTCGGCGGCCGGCCAGCCGGCTGCGACACCTCCCCGGCCAGCTGTTCCGCCATGCGCGCGTAGGCATCCATGCCGATGCGGCCCGCGAGCCACACCGCCAACGACCGGTCGAGCTGGTGTCGATTGGCCTTCATGCCTGCAGCGCCTCGTGCACGGCCGCCCACGGCATCGCTACCCACGGCACCGCGTCGGGGATGGAGCCCGATCGCAGCGGCTCCGCATCGGCCCGCTCGAGGCTCCGGTCGACGCACCGAACGAGCCGCTCCAGCCAGTCGGGCACTTCCACCCCCGAACCACTCGCCACCCCGAGGAACGTGCGGGCCCGCTCCTCGAGCCGATCGCCCGCGCCGACGGGTGCGCCGGTGAACAATTCCGCCACGGCCGGCTCCACCAGGGCCTCGAGTTCGTCCTGCTCGAGCGCGGCCGTGAAAGGCCGCCGCACCCTGTCGGCCACACTCGCCAGCCGCACCCCCGTGTCGTGCTCCAGCTTCGCCAGCCGCGCGGTGAGCGCTGCGACCGTCTCCTGCGTCTCGTCGCGCATCCGCCCGCGCCAGGCCGCGGCCGCGGCGACGGCCCCGCGCCGGGCGAGCACGCGATGGGCCATCGTCACCGGACGCAGCGTCCAGGCGATCCGGTCATGTTCCGCCTTGAGCCGCAAAAAGTCGAGCAGCATGTGCAGGCATTCGCCGCGGTCGGACTGCGTGGTGGTGGAGTTCCAGTCACGGTACTCGGCATGGTTCTCCGCCACGCTCTCTAGCACGAGCCGGAT
This sequence comes from Pirellulales bacterium, assembly GCA_044234625.1. Lineage (GTDB taxonomy): Bacteria > Planctomycetota > Planctomycetia > Pirellulales > UBA1268 > CACORA01. The sequence continues at coordinate 24,722 of JBIIIP010000002.1, forward strand.
CCGCGACGCCGCCACCTTCATCGGCAGCGACCCGTCGGCCAGGCCCGCCAGGAGCCGCGCTGGCCGCCGCGCGGACGCGGCCTGCTCCCCCTCGTCCGCCGCGTCGTGCTCCACGAGCCTTTCGAGATAATGTCTCACGCCGCCGCGAAGGATGCCGCGCAGCGCCGCCGGCGCGAGCACATGCTGCGTGAACAGGCCCGCCCCATACCGTTCGATGAAGTCGCGCATGGCGTCGAAAGACTTCTGGTCGCGAAGCCGCTCCAGCACCGACAGCCGCAGCTGCCGGGCGTGGGTCATCCAGGTCTCGAGCAGCCTGGGCACCAGGTCGGTCAGGCCGTCGAGGATCCGCTGCGTGGTCTCCGCCTCGTCGGGCGCTGCGCGGCCGGGCTCGGCGGTGCGCGCGCTTTCCACGATCCGCTCCACCAGCGACGCCGTGGCGGCTTCGAACACGCGGTCGAACTCGCTCACGCTCGCGGCCCCCGGCGGCCGCTTGCTCTCCATCGCCTTGGCCAGTTGCACGGCCCGCGCCGTCTCCTTCACGAGCCCCGCCCGCGGCAGGCTGGCCGCCAGCCGCTCGAGGAGCCGCTCGCGGGCCCGCGCCCTGACGATGCGGTCGGGCCGGCCGCCTCGCGAGAGCGGCACGTAGAGCACGGCCTTGCCCACCAGCGTGCTGCAGACGGCATCGAAGCCGTCGCGAGCAGCCGCTGCATCGCCGCGGAGCAGCGCTGCAAACGTGCGGCCGATCGGCGCGTTGCGGGCCGGGGCCGACCCGGAGAGCTGCCGCAGGGTCGAGAGCATCCACAGCGTCTCCGTCGTCTGCAGGGCGGCATCGATGAGCCGCTCCACGGCGGCGTCGCGCTGCCAGCGTAGCCGGTCATACTCCGCCGGCGACATGCCCGGCGTTGGAACGGTGTCGCGGGCGGCGATCAGCGTGGCCGCCCGCACCATCGCCCGGCGCATCCGCTTCAGCGTGTGCCGCCAGCCGATGATGGCATCGGTCTCCTCGCGCGGCGGAGGCGCGCGGCCGGCCGCATCGTCCGCGCACCATGACGTGATCGCATGCCGCATGAGCCGCGCGGCTCCGGCCAGAAACTCGGCCGCCTGCTCGACGGCCGCCGCGCCGCCGGCCGCCGCCGCGGCGGGCAGGTCGACGTCGAGCATGCCGCCATCGACGCCGTCGTCGGTCGAATCCCGCCACACCATCGACTCGTAGGCGCTCGACACGCTTTCCTCCGTGTCGGCATGGTCGTCATCATCGGCCCCTTCACCCGGCATGCCGTCGCGGTGCGGCTCGCCGGGGCCGCGTCCGGTGGCCGCCGCCTCGATGACGTCGGCGACGGGGCTGGTGTTGGCCTCGACGAGATCGAGGAACCGCCGCACCCGGGCACGACCTGCCGGCGACGCATCGGTCTGGGCCCGCGCCATCCAGCGGGCTGCCGCCGCCAGCCAGTCGCCCCCGAGCTGCTCGAGCGTCACGCCCTCGAGCAACGACGCCCAGTGCACGAGCAGCCCCATGGCGCCGTCGAGATCGTCGTCGCCGAGCAGGGCGTCGGCCGCCTGCGCATGGCTCCGCGGCGATGAGAACGACGCCACCTCGCGCCGCCAGAATCCCGGCGGCGACGGCGCGGGGGCATTCTCCTGGCGACGCCTGAGGGCCTCGATCACCTCGCGGGTCGATTCGCGCACGTCGCGGCCCGACAGATGCTCCACGCCCGACACCGTGGTCGTCGCATGACGATCCCACCACGTGGCCAGCCGGTCGAGCGCGTTGGCCGCCCGCGCAGCATCCGCCGGGGCGCTCCGCATGGCGCACTGCCGCCATACCGCCGCATACCCATCGAGGATCGATCCCGTGGTGCCGATCAGATCATCCACACGCGGGTCGGGCAGGCTCTCGCCCCCCGGCTCGTGGAGGGGAAACTGCCCGGAAAGGCCGAGGATGTTCCAGGGGTCCACGGTCGCGCCGCAGCCCACCGCGCGAAAAAGCAGGTCGGTGGCCGCATCGAGGTGTTCCAGCGCCATGGGTGCCGCGGAGGCGATGCCGCCATGGGCCGCGGCGTGCCGCAGCGCCTGCTGCGCGGCGACGACCCGGCCCCCGATGCGGGCGAACATCCGCGCCGAGGCGGCCGGCACGACCCCCGCCAGCCGCTCCGCCTCCGCGTCGCGGCCCAGCCGCGCCATCACCGCCGCCAAGGCCACACTCTCGACCTGCCGGGCCCGCCTTCCGGCTAACAACGCATTGATATGCCGCCGCACGCCGCCGAAGGGCTGCCGCAGACGCTGCATCTCCTCCTCGAGCTGGCCGCGATGCGACTCCGGCAGCTGCCCCATCAGCCAACGGTAGAAGGCATCGCGATACCCGGCGATCCGCGGCAGCAACTCCGCCAGCGGCAGACCCGCCTGGTGGGCGCCGGGGCCGTGCCCCGAAAGACCCGATGCCATCAGCATCACCCCCGCGAGCACGGCCGACGACTCGCGGTTGAGCTCGGCGATCCGTTCGGCGGAGGGGCTTTCCGCTGCCGCTGCGCCGGTCGCCGGCCAGGAGAGGATGCCGTCGAGGGTGGCCTGCTGCACCACCATCCGCCGGTAGCAACCCTGCTCGTCGATCCGCGCGGGATCCCAGAGTCCGAAGAGATAGTTGGGGCGGCTGGCAGACGGGTGGAGAAAATCGAAGGCCCGCGGATCGATGGCCAATTCCTCGAGCATCGCCAGCTCGAAGTCGGCCTGGCGAAGCAGGTCGGCCGGCGCGACGGCGAGGATGTCGATGGCGCCGTGGACGAGATCGCGATACCGGCCGTGCGCCGGGCCGGCGCCGGCGATGTAGATCGGGATCGGCCGCACCAGCTCGTGGGGATACGGCTCCGAGAGCTGGCCGTTTTCCAGCACCGCCACCGGCCGCCAACCGACGTAGTCATTCAGCCGCCCGATGGCCCGGCTGATGAGGAGGTCGGCGGCGGCGTCGTGGAGATCGTCCCACGACGGGCTTTCGGCGAGCACGGCCTGCACGGCGGCCATGAGGAAGAATGGCCGCTCGATGCCGCCGGGCGGCTGATGCTCGAGGAGGTCGGCGTGGTACTCGCGGTAGCGCTCCGGCAGGCGGCGGAGGGCGATCTCGATCACCTGCCTCGCCTGGACCGCGCGGCGAAAGGCCGGCTCCTCGCGCTCCAACTGGGCCAGCCTGTCGAGCAGGGCGACGGCGACGCGGGCCGCGGTGTCGGGCCTCTCCTCGACGACCGGCCCACCTGCCGAAGAAACGGCCGGCTCCAACCGCCCGAAAAGCTCGTCGAACCCGCGCCACACGGCGGGGTCGAACGAGCCCGAGGAAAAGTTCAGGTAGCCCAGCACCAGCGCGGCTGGGTCGGACGGACGGGAAGACTTCATTTCCCGGGTAATCCTACCATTTTTGCGGGGTGGCTTTCGCGAACTATCCTTGGGACATGCGGTTTCTTTCACGCGTCGGCATGGTGCTGGTCGTCGCCGGGCTTCTGCCGGGCGCTGGCCGCGCGCACGACAGCCTCTGCGGCACCCTGGGCGATGCCCTGGGTGCGGAAGCAGCGGGGCTGGTTCGCGAATGGGTCGTGCAGGTGCCCTTCGATTCATCGGCGTGGCGGCTGGAGCAGGTCGTGGTCGGCAACGGCCTCGTCGTCGCCCAATCGGGCGATGGCGGTGTGGCCGCGATCGCCGTCGGCCCCGAGGGCACGCCGCCGGCACCGCCGGGAACGGTGCTCTGGTCGCAGCGCATCGGTCGGCAGGGCCGCACGATCCAGCCCGCGGCGGTCGCTGCGAGCGTCGTCGTGGTGGACGACGACGACGAAGTCATCGGCTTGAACCGCGCGACCGGGCACGTCTTCTGGCGCGAGACGGTGGCGCATGGCCTGGCCGCGGGGGGCGTGGCCTCGGGCGACTGGATCTACATGCCGCTCGACATCAACGGCATCATCCGGCTGGCGGTGAATCCGCTGCAGCCGCGGGTGTTCCTCGCTGAAGAGCCGTCGCCCGGCAAGAAACGAAAAAAGAAGGATCCGACCGCCGGCCGTGAATCGGAAAGCGTGGTGCCGCGCTCGATCGACGCGGGCGGCAGCATCACGCTCCCTCCCGTGCGTTACGGCAACGGCGTGGCATGGTGCACCGACACGGGCAAGGTCATCACGCTGACGCGGAAGACCAAGCAGTGGATTCGCTGTGTCTTCGATCTCGGTGGCACGCCGGCCGGCCCGCTGCTGGTGCAGGCAGACACGATCTTTGCCACGAGCAATGCGGGGCACGTGGCCGCCATCCAGACCGGTCCCGCCGGCTTGAAGACAAAGTGGGGCCTGACGCTCGGCGCGACCCCCACGGGCCCGACGATCCGCGCCGGCGACACGCTCGTCGTGCCGCTGGCGGCGGGGGGCGCCCTGGGAATCGACGCCGCCACCGGCCAACTGCTCTGGCAGAGCGACGTGGCCCGCACCCCGCTGGCTGCGGATGCCGAGCGGCTGTGGTGCCTCGATGCCACCGGTCGCCTGGCGCTGCTCGACCCTGCCACCGGGGAACGACTGGCATGGTATTGCACGGGGCCATTCACGCTGCCGGTCGTGAACACGGCCACCGATCGCCTCGTGCTCGCCTCGCCGCGGGGAACGGTCGTCTCCCTGGCGCCGCTTGCCCCGGTGGGCGCTACCGCGAAGGATGCACCGGCATCCGGGCCTGCGGATCCTGCCGCCACGCCTCCCGCAGCAGATCGTAAAGCTGACGATCCGAGCGAATGAGCCGGTGGGGGTCCTGAAAGAAGCATTCGGAGGCCACGGCAAAAAATTCGCCGGGCCCCTCCGCGGCATATTCATCGAGCGCCGTGAAGCGTCCATCGTCGAGCGCTTCCTCGAACCGCTCCCGGCAGGCGGCGATGCCGGCAGCCCAGGCCCGGCGGGCCGTGGCCAGCGGCGGGATGCCGTCGATCTCGCCGTCGAGCATGTCGATGGCGTGGGCGCACTCGTGGATCACCACGCTCCGCGGCCCGTCACGCAGGCGGCCCCCTTCCACGACTCGGGGCCACGAGAAGACCACGCTCCCACCGGCCCACGTCTCCCCGAGGCGGGCCTCCTGCCATTCGAGCTCGCCACCCCCCTCGAGCGCCGTCGACCGCGGCACGAGGTAATCCCCGGGGTAGACGAGCACCGACCGCCACCGGTCGTAGAACTGCTCCTCGAGGCCGAGCACCGCCAGCCCCGCCTGCGCGGCGATCGACACGCGAACTTCGTCGGTGATCTCCAGGCCGCCGCATCCCTCGAACGATTTCTCGGACACGAACACGGCGATCCAGCCGCGGAGCCGCTCACCCGTGGCCTCGTCGAGCCAGCGCATCTGACGGACGTTCCGCCGCAGAATCTCATCCCATCCGACGGGCCACGGCCGCTCGCGGATGGCTCGCCGTCGCCGCGTCTTCAGCCAAGTGAACATCGCCGCTCAGCCGGCCGCTGGCTCACGGCCGCAGCGGCAAGTTCCGGTAGAAGAGATCGATCGCCAGGATGACGCAGGCGATCGTCATCGCCACGAATGCCATGGCGAGCATAGCCGTGTAGACGGTCATCGGCGAGCGCTTCGGCGGCGGCGGGGTCTGGGGATCGGTGCTCATGGGCGGAACGCGCCGTCACGCTGCCTTGAGCCGCGTGGTGACGCGATCGCCACGTTGCACCGGCTCCCGGACGAATTCCTTCACCAGCACGGCCACGGCACGATCGGGGCGCACGGCCTTGACGATCGCCCGGCCCACGTAAGTGGCGTCGCGGTAGAGCTCGAGCACGTGCCCGGTCTGGAGGCCGTCGTCGCCACCCAGCGACACCTCCACCGCCCCGTCGGCCACCGCCATCACGACGCCGTCAATCGTGGGCACCTGATCCTTGGGGAGGCTGTCGATGGCCAGGCCGCTCTGCTTGAGGAGCAAGCGGGCGTTGGCGAGCTGCTTCTCCAGCTGTGCCTTCCGCTCTTCGACGACCGCCAGCTGCGATTCCTTCTCGTGCAGATCCGCCGACAACGCCACCGCCCGGTTGATCTGGTCGTCGACCCTCTCCTGCTGCTCGCGGATGCTGCCCCGCAGCGAATCGACCAGCGCGGTGGCCGTCTTGACCTCCTCGCGGGCCTTCGTCATCTCGGCGATGGCGTCCTGGCGCTCCTTCTCCAGGGCTTCCCGCTCCTTGTTGAGGGTGTCGAGCTCCTGGTTCTTCTCGGCGAGAGCGTATTCGAGCTTGGCGAGCGCCTGGTCGCGCTTCGCCTCGGAAGCCGTGACCTGCCCCTGGAGTCTCGTGATCTCGTTGGTGAGGCGATCGCGCTCCTTCTTCGCGTTCTCCAACTCCCACTTCAGGCCCAGCGGCTTGCCCGGCTGCACCTGGTCGGCGGTCCGCTCGACCATCTCCTTCCAATTGACGTGCGAGGAATAGATGGCGATGGCGAAACTCATGAACACGAGGCTCATGATGAACACCGCGAAGACGAAGATCTTTCCGACGATATTCATCGCCCCTCCTCCGTTGGAAGCCTTGGATTGATCGGCTCGTCACCCGGCTCTTCTCGACACCGGGTTTTCTGCAGGACACCGGCCCCCATGATACACCCCGCGACCGCCACACACGCCCCGGCCGGCAAACTTCCCCACGCCAGCCACGGGCTCGGCCGGCCGTCCGGCCGGACGCGGGCCCGCAGCGTCGCCGTGGCCCGCCGCGGGCCGCGGGCCAGGAGGCGGCCCGAGCCGTCGATCGACGCGGAGAATCCGGTGTTGGCGGCGATGACGATCGGCGTGCGCACCTCCACGGCCCGGAAGATCGCCGCCGTGAGGTGCATGTCGAGTTCGCTCGAACCCCAAAACCACCCGTCGTTGGTGAGGTTCACGATCACGTCCGGACGCCCCCCGGCGGTGGCCAGCTCGCGAACGAGGTCGCGCACCGCGGCCGGCACGGCCGTCTCGTAGCAGATGTTCACGGCCACCCGGTGGCCGGCGACCGTGACGGCCACCGCCTCCGTGCCCGCCGTCAAGCCCGCGGGAAGGGGCGTGAGTCGATACAGCCAGGGAAACCGGTCGGCGAGCGGAATGTATTCGCCGAACATCACCGGGTGCATCTTGCTGTAGCACCCCAGCGGGGTACCGGCGGCGTCGAGAAACAGCCCGCAGTTGAAGTTTCGGGCACCGCCGGGCGCGGCGGCAGATATCTCCTGCTTGTCGAGGCCGACGAGCCAGTGTGTGCCATACCGCCGCGCGTAGACCGCCAAGGCGGCGAGCCGATCCTGCTCGAGGGCGGCGCGGCACCGCCGCTGCCGATCGGCAAATGCCGCCGGCTCGTCGGGCCGCGGCGGGCCCACCACCTGTTCAACCACGCTGTCAGGCAGCACCTCCCCGGGATCGATCTCGACGAGGCCCCAGCGCCACATCGTCTCCGGCCAGACGATGAGATCGGGCTTCGTGACCTCGGCCGCCAGGCCCTCCATCGTGAGTCCGTCGTACTGCGCGGCCACGTCGGTGGCCGCCTCGGGATCATGCTTGAGCTCGGTGTCGATCGACCCCTGCACGAGCAGCACGTCGAGCGGCGGCCCCTGCTCCGCGGGCTCCCCGGCCAGCCGCCAGCCGCCGTAGCCGAGCACCGCTGCGACCATGGCGGCCGCGACCGCTGCCGGCACGGCCGCACGGCTGGCCACCGCGGAGGCCACCAGCACGACGAGGCCGCTCACGCCCACCGCACCGGCCACGTCGGCACACTGGATGAGCGTGGTCCACCGCCACTGGGTATGGCCAAGGCCCGCGAACGTGAATCCCCCGAGCACGGTGCCGCGGAGATGCTCGCACACCACCCATGCCAACGGGGCCGCCGCCACCAGCGGCCAGCGGTGGTGGTGGACGAGCCGCCGCGCGATCCACACGAACAGCGGCACGTAGGCGGCAAGATACGCCGACAGCGCCACCCAGCCGATCGACGTGGCCGGATGGGGCAGCCGCAGCCAGTGGATGGCCAACAGCCAGTGCACGAACCCGCCGACCCACAGCGCCCGCCACGGACGGGAGGCGGCCAGCGCCGCCGGCCCGACGACGGCCAGCCAGGGGAGCGGGGCCAGCCACGCCGCCGGCCACAGATCGACCGGCGGCTGCACGAGAAACATCGACACCGCGCCGGTGAGCGAGAGGAGCCACACGCGGCGCTCGTCGAGGGCGCGGCTCATGCGATCCCCCGCGGCAGGAATTCGGCGAGCACCGTCCCGGGCACGACCGGCGCGTCCTCGTCGACCAACTGCGCCACGAGCGTGCCCGTGACCGGCGCTTCCAGATCGATCGTCACCCCGCCCGCGACCAGTTCCACGACGCGGTCGCCGGCCAGCACCGTCGCCCCTTCCCGCATGAGCCACAGCGACACGGCCGCCGGCGTGGTCACGCCGAGATCAGGCATCACCAGCGGTACCCGCCGCGGAGCATGTGCCGAACCGGTGCCGGAGTCGCCTGTGGCCATGGCTCACCGCTGGTCGCGGAGCCAGGTGAGCAACACGCGGCCCACCACGCCCAATGATTCAGCGGAGCAGTGTTCGGGCGTGTCGAGCGTGGTGTGCCACTGGGGATAGTCGTAGTCGATGATGTCGCAGGCGGGGATGCGGGCGATCATCCGCAGGGGCAGATGGTCGTCTTCGATCCTGTATTTCGGCCGGGGCACGAACTGCCGCTCGCCGAGCCGCGCCGCCGTGCTCCAGATCTGCTCGATCACCGGTAGCGTTTCGGGCCAGGACACGCCATGCTGCTCCTGCCAGATCTCCAGGTTCTTGTCGGCCACCATGTCGACGATCACACCGCAGCGGTAGCGATGCCGCGTGGAATCGGCTTTCTGGTCGGCCACGTATTGGCGGGCGAAGAAATTCGACCCCAGGCAGTAGGGATCGCGTGGCGCGACGACATATTCCTCGGCGTCGAAGAGGACGAAGTCGACGCCCACCCGCCCGGGCAACGCGGGCATGGCCCGGCCCAACTCCATGAGGAGCGCCACGCCGCTCGCCCCGTCGTTGGCGCCGAGGAACACCCCCCGCGGATCGACCGGGTCGCGGTCGGGAAAGGGCCGGGTGTCGTAGTGCGCGCCGATGAGCACGCGGTCTTTCCGCTCCGGATGCCAGGTGATGATCACGTTTTCCATGAGCACTGGCTGACCGCTGCGGCGGTCGCGGATCTGAAACGGCTGCAGCGCGACAGTAGCGCCGCCCTGACGAAAATGGTCGACGACGAGGGCCCGCTGCTTCTGCATGCCGGGTGAGCCGCTGGGCCGCGGCCCCAAGTCGCAGATCGCTTCCAGGTGCCGCATGGCAGCCGCCCCGGAAAACCCTTCCGCCACCGGCTCGTCGCCACCGGCCGGCGCGGCGAGAACCATGGCCCCGATGATCATCCACGCCCGATGCACGTCCCTGCCTCCGTTCCATCGGCGCAGCAGCCGATGGAACGGAGTGTAGCGAATGCCCTACAATCCAGCCTTGCTGGATGCATCCCGTCCGGCTCGAACTTCCGGCACCGGCCCAGGACGGCTCATGCCCAGGTTTCCCCTGCCAGCCTCGCTTCGCACCGTTGCGACCCTCGTCGCCCTCCTGCCAGCAGCACTGCATGCAGGGGGAGGACCGGAAAACCTGTTGCTCGTGGTGAATTCGACGAGCCCCGACAGCTTGGCAGTGGCCAATGCCTACGCCGCAACCCGCGGCGTGCCGCCGATCAACGTGCTCATGCTGCCCTGGGAGGGAAGCAGGGAAAGCACGACGATCTCGGAATTCCGTGAGCGGCTGCTCATGCCGATCCTTCGGTCGATCGATGCCCGTGGCCTGGCCCCGCAGATCGACTGTATCGTCTATTCGTCCGACTTTCCGTGGCGGATCGACTTCATCGAGGAACTTCCGGCATTCCTCATCGGCAGGGATAAATTTCCCTCCGGCTCCCTGACGGGCATGACCATGCTCTACACCGCCACCCTGCAGCCATCCAGCGGCGGCATGCCGCCCTGGCTGGATGCGGGCAGCAACCGCTACGCGCAGCCCGTCGGCCCCGATGGCCTTCCACTGCCGACCCGTGGCTTCCGCGGATGGTATGGCTGGAGCCCGCGCGGCGACATCATGGAGTCGGGGGGCGTGCGGTATCTGCTCTCGGTGATGCTCGGCGTGACGGCGGGACGCGGCAACACGGTGGCCGAAGTCGTCGCCAGCCTGCGATCGGCCGCGGCGGCAGACGCCACCCGGCCGGAGGGGACGATCTATTTCATGACCAACAGCGACGTCCGCACCACGACCCGCAGCCGCAGCTTTCGCGCGGCTGTCGAGGCGCTGTGGGCGCTCGGCGTGAAGGCCGAGATCGTGCCCGGCAGCCTCCCGCAGAACAAAAGCGACGTGGCAGGGCTGATGGCCGGCATCCCCGACTTCAAGTGGTCGCAGAGCGGCAGCCGCATCGTGCCAGGAGCGATCTGCGAAAACCTCACCAGCTACAGCGCCGTCTTCACGCCGTCGGCGGGCCAGACGCCGCTCTCGGCCTTCATCCGCGCAGGGGCCGCCGGATCGAGCGGCACGATCATCGAACCCTTCTCCATCCAGGCGAAGTTTCCACATCCCGTCATTCATGTGCACTACGCCCGCGGGGCGTCGCTCGCCGAGGCGTTCTACCAATCGGTGACCTCGCCCTATCAGTTGCTCGTGGTGGGTGACCCGCTGTGCCAGCCGTGGGCGCGCATTCCGACCGTCGAGGTGGTGATGGCCAGGGATTCCACGCCGATCAAGCCCTTGGCCCCGCTTTCCGGCACGGTGGAACTCGAACCCCGTGCCACGCTGCCGGGCGACGGCATCGCCGACCGCTTCGAACTCTTCGTGGACGGCCTGCGAATCTCCTCGTGTAGCCTCGGTGAGCGGTTCACGCTCGACACGGCCGAATTCGCCGATGGCCATCACGAGCTCCGGGTGGTGGCGATCGACGCCTCGCCGGTGGAGACCCAGGGCCGCTGGGTGCAGCAGGTGCTGTTCACCAACCGCGGCCGCAGCATCACGCTCGAGGCCGCGCCGCGGCGGGTGAAGGTCGACGGCACGGTGCGGTTGCGCGTGATGGGACCGGAGATTGAGGGCGCCGTCGTTTTCACGATGGGCCGCGTCATCGGCCGCACGGCAGGCAGTGAATCATCGATCGACGTTCCCGCCGAGACTCTCGGCCGCGGGCCGGTCACGATCCGCGCCACAGGCCGCACGGCCGCGGGCCGGGAGAGCAGCGTCAACGCCGTGCCGGTGACGATCGAAGTGGAGTGAAGCGGGCAGGCAACCGTCGCCCCTCACACGGCTCCCACTTGAACCTCGCGAGTTTCGCTGGTCGGGAACGCCCAGCCCCGTCGCCGGACGTTCGCGGATGCCTTCGTGGCATCCGCTCACTGCGTGTCCGCTGCGCTTCGGCATCCTCCTTACGCTTGCTCCCACAGCCCGGCTCTCAGGGCATGGGCATCCCCTCCCCCGGTCTGGTTCGCGGGGAAGCGTTTCGCGCGAGGCTCAAGTGTGATCCGTATCACACGAAGCAGGCGTCATGGCCGGTCTCACGCAGATGGCCGGTGTCGTTGAACGACACGAGCCGCGGCCCGGGCCACGTGACGTGGGTCACGGAACAGTTAGCCAGCGCCGGCAATTTCGTGAACGGCCGCTCGGCGGCGGCGGCCAGCATCGGGTGCGACCGCCCCACGAGGCTGCCCAGCGCCGCGGTGAGAATTCCCCCGTGGGCCACGACGACCATTCCGCGCACGGGCCGGGCAGCCAGCGACTCCAGCGCCCTGCGGCCACGGTCGGCCAATTCGGCACGCGATTCACCGCCAGGGATGCGGTAGTCGACATCGCCGCTCCGCCACCGGGCTACCTCCTCCGGAAAACGCGCCTCGAGGTCGGCCCACAGGTGCCCCTGGAAGATTCCCGCATGCAGCTCGCGCAGTTCCGCGTCGATCCGCAGCGGCAGATCGAGCACCGCGGCGATCCGGGCGGCGGTTTCCCGTGCCCGTCGCAGGGGGCTCGACCAGATCTCGTCGATCGTCTCCCGGGCGGCGAGCCCGCGGATCCAGTCGGCCACGCCTTCCGCCTGCCGCACGCCGAGCGTGGAAAGCTCGACATCCTCCTGGCCCTGCACGCGGCCTTCCCGGTTGGAGACGCTTTCGCCGTGGCGGATCAGATACTGCTGCATGGGGAGCATGCTACCGCGCCACGGAGGCGGACAATCCCTCAGCGATATGTCCCAGGAAAGCGGCGGCAGGATCGTGGCAGATGGCTGCGCCCCATGGGTGGTGCACGGCCATTCCCTTCCGTTATCCACTCCCGGCCGCAGCGCCACAGCACATCATTCCGACGCCCGCTCTGCGCCTACGCAGGCAGACGTCCATGTCGCAACTTCATCGATGGCAGCGTTATTTTCAGCATATGCCTGCTGAATGTTCCGCCGACGCTCTTCGAACGAAAAAGACGAACCGGTCTTCGGATTGATCTCCCAGGCCGGATGCGAGAACTTTTCCGCGCGCCTGGGTTCTTCGTGCGAAACGACGTCGGCAAGTCGATCGAGAAGCAGGCTCCTCGAGGCTCCCACCTCATCAAAATCAATAATGAGAAGGTCTTCGAGGCGGCTGGCCATTTTGCTCAACACGGCCCACTTTAACCCTGCCGCCCACCGAGGCATGGAAAAATCCAGTCGCTCGATTGGAAACTCACTGCGTTTGGCAAACGTCGGAGGTTCTCCCTGATTGAAAAATATGTTGCGTTCGGCTGCTGCAGAGGAAAGAGCATGGTTGATAAAGTTTTTGGCCACTGTGGTCACAAAAGTGATTTTCGAAGCCGGGCTGCTCTCGGATAGAGTGTGGGCCAAGATGATCGAGAGGGAGGTGTGCTTGATGACCACACCCCGACGAAACCGTGCCCAGCGGTTCACGAGCGCATTCGCGAGATCACCGCGAAGCACCCCAGGCGTTATCACGCAGGCGTCGTATCGACATACGCTGCGGCGAGGGCGGGGGTTGGGCGGATGGCTTTGGCCGCGACGGCGGCCACCGCCGGCGTCTCCCCGGCCGCCGACCGCAACACATTGTTGCCCGAGACCCGCGCCTGGGTGACGCGCACGCCGAGGGCTGCGGAACACTCGGCCACCCATCCGACGTAACGATTCACGTCGTTCACGCCGTACGCAGCGAGATGATCTTCGACGCTGTCGTGCGGAGGCCCCGGAGGGATCCCTGCCTGTGCGGCATTGTGCCGAAAGACAGCCCCCACGCAATTGATCGGCACTCCGCGAGTCGGAAACGAGCACGCCGTGATGTCGCTATGGGAGTTGACTTCACAGACGGCGTGCGGCTGGCTTGCGAGCGGCTGCCGATGATCCTGCAGGAGCAGGTCAACGCCATAGTGCCCCAGCCCACCCACCGCTTCCGCAACATCGACGGCGAACGTCGTGATCGACGTGTCAGTCTCCGTCACTCGCTCATGATACTCGCCGCCCAGGGAGACGTTCGCAGCTTCATTGAGCAGCACGACCGTCCCCTGGCGTGGAATGCTCTCCCATGACAAACCCTGCTGGTGGATGGTGGTCGCGATGATGGGGTTCTCCGCCTGGAGCAGCGCGAAACGATATCGCGGATGGGTCAGCCGCTTGGCATTCTTCTGCTCGATCAACTGGCGGATGGTAGACGCCCCATTCCCCACGGCCCGAGCGGAGACCCTTTCGACAACCGAGAGCACCTGCCCGTTGCACACCAGCACGCGGTAGTCACGGCCGGGAACGTATTCTTCGACGCGAAAAGACTCGCCCTTGCGCAACTGCGCATGCGCTTTTCGCAGGTCTTCGGCGGTCTCCAGCCCAACGCTCACCGCGCGACCGCTGCCTCCCTCGAGCGGCTTGAGAACTCCCTTGCCCTGCAGCCGCCCCAGAAATTCATTCGCTGCGGCGATGTCGGAATACTGGAACGAGGCACCAAAGGGAATGCGGATGCCTGCCTGCTGCAGCACGAGGCTCGTCAAATGCTTGTTGCTGCAGACAGCCGACGCCCACCGCGAAGTGAAATTCGAGCCGGTCATGAAGAATCCCAGCCTGGTCTTTGCGGAGAGTGAAGCGGCGGAAAAGAAGAGCGGCGAGAACCGGCTCGTCCTCATTCGCGCGCGGATCGCTTCGCTTTGCAGCAACATGCTGCCAAACGGCCGTGCCTCGAAGTAATCCGCTTCAGGCCACGAGTAGTGATTGTCTCCGTTTGGCTGCCGTGTCACACGGTGGGGGTAATTCATGCGGGAGTTGCTCTCGCCCGAATACTTTTCAACGGCTTGACGACACGGCTCGCGGTGGCGCCACCGACCTGATGGTGTTCACACCGGGGCTGACCGCCGACGAATGGCTCCGGCTCTCCTTGCTCAGATCGGACTATCCTACTCGCTTCCGCGTCGCGGAACCGGACAATCCCTCGGCGACCTGCGCCGACGCCACGCAAGCGCCACCACAGGGGGAAGGAGGGCGATTGACGCCCCGACTCTATTCGCCCCGCAAGCACGGGCGCGCGGCTCACGAGCCGCTCATCAGCCGAAAAATGATTGCGGAAGAGCCATTGACCGGGCTGCCCTTCGCTGCGTCGCCGTGGTGGGCATGCGTGCACTCTGCTCCGATGGTGGTATGATATGGCGGATTGCTGCAGCCACGTTCGGGAACCGGGCCCGCGAATTTTCCGTCTGATACGATCCCGTTCCGTGCTTCTGCGTGATTGCTCCGGGGCCCCGCCATGACCGCCGCGCTCGTCGCCAACGACCGCATCGCCGCGGAGGATTTTGCCGGGGAGGTCGTCCTCATCGACATCGAGAAGGGGATTTACTTCAGCATCCAGGGGCTGGCCGTCGACCTGTGGCGGTCGTTCACCGAGCCGAGACAGCCGGATGCCGTGCTCGACCAGTTCGTGGCCCACGGCGCGGATCGTGCCGTGCTCGCAGGCGCGCTCGACGAGTTGCTGCGAAACGAGCTCCTGTGCGAGACCAGCGCACTTCCCGTCACCGGACCGGTGTGCTCCATGCCGGCTGCGGGCTTCGCCGCGCCGGTCGTCGCGGTGTTCTCCGACCTCGCCGAATTGATCGCGATCGATCCGGTGCACGAAGTCGACGCCTCGGCCGGCTGGCCCCTGCGGCAGGCTAACTTCCCAGATGTCTCGTGATGCTGCCATAGCCCGCCCCGATGCCGAGGCGGTGCACGCCAAGTCGACCAACTCCATCCTCGCCCTGCTCGACGAGGGTGAGCGGATCGCGACTCGAGCCCAGGTCTTCGGTCGTTCGTTCCTCGTCGGCGGCAGCGCGGGCAGCATCATCTCCAACGACGGGCCGCTCGCGGCGCGGCTGACCCGCTGCCTCGTGCCCGCAGAGGGAGGGCGTACGCCCGCGTTCAAGATTGCGCTCGTGAGCGGCTGCGCCACACCAGGCATCGCTCCGCCGCCGTGGAACCTGCCACACACGAGCCCGCGGCATCTCGAGCGTCTCCACCTCGACGATGCGCGAGGCCTGCGGGCGTTCTACGATCACGACCGTCGGTTCTGGTCGATCGGCGACGTGGCCAGTCAGCGCGGGCTCTTCTGGATCGCAGATGCGGCCGATGCGCCCGTGTGGGAGGAGGCGGCCCCCTTCAAGACGATCCTCAACTGGCTCTTTGCCACGTCATCTGCGACGTTTCTCCACGGGGGCGTCGTCGCGCACGCGGGCCGCGGGGTGCTGCTCGCCGGACCGGGCGGCTCAGGGAAGTCGACCACGGTGATGGCGGCCGTCGCCGCGGGCCTCGGCACCTGCGGCGACGATCTCGTCGTCGTCGACGAGGCCGGGGGGTTCACCGCACACGCTGCGTACGACGCGGTGAAGTTCTTCCCAGCGGCGGGCAATCACGTGCCGCGGCTCTTCGCCCACGGCCCGGTTCGACCCTGCGGTGACAAACTGCTCGTGCGGTATTCCGACGTCGCGCCGGAACGCTTCCTTCGCCAGACGCCGCTCGCGGCCCTCGCGCAGTGCGTGCTCCTCGGAGATGCGACCACGACGATCACACCGCTCGACCCGGGCGCGATGCTGCGGGCTGTCGGCCCGCCAACGGCTTTTCTGCTCCGCGGTGCGGAGCGTGACACGCTTCGCAAGGCGTCGGCCGCGGTGCGAGGGCTGCCCACCTTCAGGCTCGCGCTCGGTAGCAATCCGGCGGAGGCTGCGGAAGCAATCGGCCGCTGGCTCGAGGCGGGCCCCTCATGAGAGGTGCCGTCTCGGTGATCATGCCGTGTCGCAATGCAGGCCGCTACGTCGATGCCGCCCTTCACTCGGTGTGGCGGCAGGATGTGCCGGTGCACGAGGTGGTGATCGCCGACTGTGGATCGGAGGACGACTCGGCGGTCGTGGCCCGCCGACATGCGGCCGCGGGCCGGCCGATCCGGCTCGTCGAGGCCGGACCCCTTACGCCGGCTGCCGCCCGGAACGCCGCGCTTGCGGCTGCGACCGGAGATACGATCGCGTTTCTCGATGCCGACGATCTCTGGCCGCCAGGCAAGCTCTCGCGCCAGCTCGGCCGCCTGGGCAACGCTCCGCGCGTGGAGATGGTGAGCGGCTATGTCCGCTACTTTGAGACAGCCGCCGCGTCGGGCCTCGAACCCGCCGCCGACAGCCGGACCGAGACGATTTTTCACGTGCATCTGGGAACCTGCCTCTACCGCCGCCACGTCTTTGAGCGTGTGGGCGGAGCATTCGACGATGACTTCCTCTACGCGGAGGACGTCGACCTCCTGCTCCGCGTGCGCGAGGCTGGCATCCCGTTCACGATTCTCAGGAGCGTCGAGCTCTTCTATCGCCGGCACCCTGCATCGCTCATGGCGGCCGGGAATCCTCGAAAACAGTCCGACTTCCGGCTGGCGGCGCACAAGTCGATCGGCCGGCGGCGCGCGACCGGAACTCTCGCGACACCCCTGCGTGACTTCGCGCACTACGTGGAGCCTTCATGATCTCGATCAGCGTGATCGTACCGGCGCATCAGGCAGCCGCCACCATTGGCGAGACGCTGGCGAGCGTGCGCGGCCAATCGCGGGCGGCAGATGAACTGCTCGTCGTAGACGACGGCTCGACCGACGCCACTGGGGCGATCGCCACGGCGGCCGGGGCGAAGGTGATAAGCCGACCCAATGGCGGCGTGGCCGCGGCGCTGAACGCCGGCCTGGCGGCGGCCCTGGGCGATCTCGTTGCGTTTCTCGACGCCGATGATCTGTGGGCGCCCGATTGCCTGCGATTGCATGAGCACTCTCTCATCGACCACCCCGACGCGGCGGGCTCGGTTGCCCGGTTCAGCGAGTTTGTCTGTCCGACGCTTGCCGCCAATGTGGCCGCGCGGTTCGCGCCGCGGACGAATCAGCCGGCGTGGGTCGCCGGGGGAACGGTCGTACGGCGGGAGGCGTTCGAGCGGGCCGGCCCGCTCGACGAGTCGCTCCGCGTTGGCGCGTGGGTCGAGTGGGTCGATCGGGCCCGGCACGCCGGCTGCACGTTCAAAATGATCGACTCACTGCTGCTCCTGCGACGGCTGCGACCGGGCACGCTGAGCCAGGCCGCGTCCCGCAACGCCGATCTTCTGGCGGTGGCCAGGGCGGCCATCGCCCGACGCGGTTCAACTTCGTCATGAGCACCTCCACCGAGTCCGTCGCCGCGCCCCACGGTGGGCTGGATTTGCTTGTGCGAGCGGCGCTCGCGCCACTGGACGATGCCCGCACGGCGTGGCGCCGCTGGCGGGCTACGCATGACCTCGACGCCACGTCGTGGAGCGAGGTCCGGATCCTCGCGGCCGTCGCGGGGCGGATCGGCGTGCTGGAGGAGGACGCCGATGTTCGGCCGCGGATCGAGGGCATCCGCAAGTTTCTCTGGGTGCATACCCAGATGTGCCTCGAGCCGGCAGGGCCCGGGCTCGCCGCCGTCGTCAGCAGCGGCATCCCGGTGCTCCTCATGAAGGGTGCGGCACGCGTGGTCGCGGATCCGAAGAGCGCCCACGAGCGGCTGATCCGCGACGTCGATGCGCTCGTTCCACTCGGCAGCGAGGAACGGGCGCTCGATCTGCTCAGGGCCGCGGGCTGGACGCTGTCCGAACCACGCTGGGCCGTCAAGGCGCGGGCGGCGGGGAAGGTGGCCGGCCACCACGCGTGGACGCTCACCAAGGGCCGCTCGGAGATAGACCTGCACCACTTCTCAAATCACCTCAACCGGCTGACCGGCGACGACGACGGCCTGTGGCGGCGGGCCAGCAAGGCGACGTGGCGCGGCGTGACGGTGCACCTGCCATCGCCGGCAGATGCACTCGTGCTCGCGGTGACACATGGCGTGCGCTGGTCGCTCGATGGCGCGGCGGACTGGACGGTCGATGCGGCACACCTCTTGGACGCAGGATCGATCGACTGGGATATCGTGCTCGACGAGGCCGAGTCACGCCTGCTGCACGCCGTGCTCCACGCCGGGCTCGCTTATCTCGCAGGACCCCTCGGGCGGCACGTGCCGCCCGACGTGCTCGATTCGCTCGCCTGCAAGACGAACGATCTTGCCCGTCAGGAACTTGCAGTCTATGCCGCGAACGCCGGTCCGCGCACTCGTGCGGAGCAGGAGATTGGCTTCGAAATGGCGGCGCTCCGAGCATGCTCTCGGGCAGGCCTCACCGCACCGGCCAGCGACACATGCTTCCTCGCCGAAGCGCTCGCGGCTGGCAACGGAATGATCGCACCCGGGAGCAACCTGATCACCTGCGTGATCCCACAGACCACCATCCGCGACTGGCTGCTGGTTCAGATCGAGCTCGATGCAACCTCTCTTCCGGCGGCGGTAGCCCTCACCGCTCGACTCGAGGCACCGGGTCTCGTCGTCGGATACGGCCCGGGTGCGATCCACCAGACGGCGGGCGGACGCAAGGTCGTACGGTTTCGCTGCAAGTTGCCGGGTGCCCTCGTCGTGCTCCGCCACCTCGGACAGATGACCGTCCAACTCCGGTCTCATGGCAAAGCGTTTTCGGAACCGACGCACGTGCCGATCACCGTGACCTGGCACCGGCTCTTCAGAGAGAAAACCTGAGGGTGACGTGGAAGATTTCCACTGGACGGAGGGCCTCGCGGCCGGTGCCGTGCTCGCCGCCCGAGGACCCACGGTATTTTTTCACGAGCGCGGCCACGTCGGCGACGAGGTCGCGAAACATCTCGAGGCCCACCGCCGATCGCGAAGCAAGGCCGCGTGGCTCACAACCCTGCTCATCAGCCGGGAAATGGTTGAGGAATGGCCATGGAATGCGTACCCTTCGAACGCCCGCGGACCATGACGGTCGGGACACGGATTCGCAGGGCCGTTTGGGAGAGTCTCATGAAGCAGTGTCCGCTGCAGGCCGGCGCCGCCCGCCGTCGTGTTCTCCTCGCGGTTTGGCTCGGGCTGTTCATGGCTCCGCCGGCCGTGGTCGCGTCGGAGCCGCCGGCCGTGCGCGGTCGCGTGTTCATCGACCGGCTGACCGCGGCGTGGCAGTCACAGCAGGTCCAGGAGGCCTGCATCGTGCCGAATCCGAAGGATCCGGAAAAGCTCGTCATGTTCTATTCCGGCGTTCCCGCGGCGGACCGTGGAACCTGCGCCTTCGGCAAGGCATGGGCGCTGAAGTCGGATCCCTTCACGTGGCATCAGGATCCCGCAAACCCGATCTTCTCTCCGGCGGGAGCAAACGCGTGGGACGGCAAAAGCATCCGTCTCGATGCCGTGCTCTACATTCCCGAAGAGCAGGCCTACTACATCTACTACTCCGGGGCCCGCACGTCGGTGCAGGATCGGATCGGACTTGCGATATGCCCGGTGGGGCAAGACGGCTACTCGGAGATCACGCCGGCGACCATCAAGCGGTGGGGAACGGCTCCTGTGCTCGCTCCGGAGGCGGCGGCACCGTTTCACGAGGAGA
This sequence comes from Pirellulales bacterium, assembly GCA_044234625.1. GTDB lineage: Bacteria > Planctomycetota > Planctomycetia > Pirellulales > UBA1268 > CACORA01. The sequence goes on from JBIIIP010000002.1 coordinate 44,640, forward strand.
TGGCTTCACAGGCCGCGGTGATCCGGGAGTGGAACGCGGAGGTGAACCGCTGGGACTGGACGATGTACTACTCCTACCGAGGCAAGGACGGTGTCTTGCCGGGAATTCGGCTGGCCACATCGGTCGATGGCAAGACGTGGACGCGTCACTTCAACCGCGAGGATCCGCGTGGCATGGGGCAGATCTTCGCATCCGTGCCCAATGCCTACTACGAATGGCATCAGATCTTCAAAGTCAACGACACCTACGTGCTCTCGATCGAGGTGGGCGTCGAGAAGGGCCAGCGCTGGCGGCCGGTGCTCGCGGTGAGCAAGTCGCCCCGCTCCGGCTGGCGGCAGTTGCCGGTCGACACCGTGTTGCAGACCGGATGGAGCGGGTTGTATCGCGATGACGCCATGTACCACGTGGCCACGCCGGCCTTTTACCCGATCGATGGCCGGTGGTATCTGTACGCGCAGGCCTGCCCGCTGCCGGAGAACCGCAACTACATCGACGGGGCGTGGGGCCTGTGGGTCGTCGAGTGCGGGCGTCGCATCCCCACGCTGCCGGGCTATGCAGAAGTCTGGGTGCCGGGGCTTCCCCAGCCTGTCCGCTGAGACCGCGGCCGGGAGATCACGCCGGCAGGTCTTCCCTCATCGGGCGGCGGCCTGGGGCTGGGCCTCGCCGTGATGCGTGCGGGCCAGATGGTCGACGAATTCGCGGCTCGCCGCCTGGAGCACGAACACCTCGCTGGCGGCCTGCGGCGCGCCGTGCGGACGGACGATGCAGATCACCTCGGCCTTGCCTCCATGCTGGCGGACATGCTGGAGGAGAGCCTGCTCGCCGGCAGACAGGGGCGTCGCGGCCCCGTCGTTCGCACCGCGGTCCGATGCCGTCGCGGCCGTGGGCACCGCAGCGGCGCGGTCGCGGCGATCGAGCGCCACCTTCGGCATCTCCTCGGGCATATTCGGCACCACGTCGCCGCCGCTCTCGGCCATGCCCGCACTGGGATACGTGCTCCGGTAGACGAATGCCAGGCCCGACTCATCGAGCTGCTCGTGGATGGCGGCGAGGGCGGCGAACAGCCCTTCGTTGTCGGCGGGATCGGCGGCGTTGCACACGCCGATGAGCGTGCCATCGAGGCCGAACAGGCCGCCGCCGCTGCGGCCCTGTACCGGCTGGCCGGCCACCTGCACGTTGGCCGGGCCGAGATATTTGTCGACGCCGGTAATCCGGCTGTAGAGGAGCGTAGGGTCGTCGCCGCCGTTGCAGCCCACCGTCACGACCGGCTCGCCGGACTTCGTGATGCGGTCGGTGCCACCGACGCGCATCGGTTCGATCACCACGTCGGTGAAGATGCTGACGAGCGCCACATCGCGCTTCAGATCCCAGGCCACCACCTGGCCGGCCACGCCGCGCGGTCCGTTCGGCCCGAAGAGGTCCACCTCGACGCGTCCCTTGCCCTGTGAATCCCGGAAGATGTGGCCGCAGGTGAGGATCAGCGCCTCGCCCTGGCGGCAGTCGATCACCGTGCCTGTGCCGCGCGACATGCCGCTGGCGTCGTCGACGCGGAGCCGCGCGGTCGCCTGGAGGAGTTTCCGCTCGAAGGCCGCGCGGTCTTGGGGACTGATCGGGGCGGAGCTGGTCGCGGCCGGCGTGGGAACCGGCGCCGTCGCGCCGTCGTCGTGCGACATGGCCACGGGCTCGGCGGAAACCCGCGCCGGGCCGGCGACGAGGGCTGCGGCCGGCGGCGGCACGGCAACGGTGGGCTCCAGGGCCAGCGGCCCGGCGGCGGGCGTCGCTGGAAGGGGTATGCCGGGGATGGGAGCCGGGCGCTCCTGCGGGGGAGCCACGGCCGGCAAGGCGGCCAGGCCGAGTGGCTCGCGGCTCTTGGCGAGGAGTTTTTCCAGTTCGACGCGCGAGGTGGCGCCGTTGATACGACCCACTTCCTGTCCCTTTACGAGCAGCACGTAACACGGCACGCCCGTCACGCCGAACCGCCTGACGAGATCCTGCTCCCGGTCGGCGTCGACATGCCGCACGAGCCAGCCGGCGGCCGTGATCTCGCCGATGACGGGCGCCATCTGCCGGCAGGGGCCGCACCATGAGGCCGCGAAATCGAGCAGCACCACATCGCCCTGCACGGCGGCTTGGGCCGCATCACCGCCCGAAATGCCGAGGTTGCGATTGATGAGGGGGTCGGCGTGGGCCGTGGTCGCGGCCGCACCCCAGAAGCAGGCGGCCATGGCGCCGCACGCGACTGCTCTCGAGACGATTGTCATCCGAACGGGCTCCGAAAAAGGCCGGTGAAAGGCGGGCGGATGGTGCCGCCGGCGCCCCGTCGCCACAAGATCACTTTCACACTCCGTGCGGAAGAAAACGGCCTTGCCCCGTCGACCCCATTTCCGCCCCGTTTCCCCGTTTGCGCTCGGTTTCTACAATCCGCCCATGTCCGAACGCCGCATTCTCGTCACCTCGGCCCTCCCTTACGCCAACGGCCACATCCACCTCGGCCATCTCGTCGAGTACATCCAGACCGACATCTTCGTCCGCTTCCAGAAACTCCGCGGCCACCGGGCGATCTATCTGTGTGCCGACGACACCCACGGCACGGCGATCATGATTCGCGCCCGGGCCGAGGGGCGGAGCGAACAGGACTTGATCCGTTCGATGCAGGCCGCGCATCTCGCCGACTTCGCCGGCTTCGAGATCGAGTTCGACCACTACGGCACCACCGACAGCCCCGCCAATCGCCGCCTGTGCGGGGAGATCTGGCAGGCCCTCCGTGAGCAGGGCCTCGTGGTGTCGCGCGAGGTGCAGCAACTCTTCGACCCGCAGGCCGGCGTGTTTCTCGCCGACCGGTTCGTCCGTGGCACCTGCCCGCGCTGCCAGGCGACCGACCAATATGGCGATGCCTGCGAGCAATGCGGGGCGACGTATGGCCCGGCCGATCTCATCGATCCGGTGAGCACGCTCTCCGGCGCCCGACCGGAGGTGCGGTCGGCCGAACACCTCTTCGTGACGATCGAGAAGCTGCACGGCTTCCTCGACCGCTGGACGAAGTCGTCGGGGGCCCTCGATCCGCGGATCGCCAACTATCTCGCCGGCCACTTTCTCGGTGAGCCGCTCCGCGACTGGGATATCTCCCGCCCCGCCCCCTACTTCGGCTTCGAGATCCCGGACGCACCGGGACACTACTGGTATGTGTGGTTCGACGCTCCCATCGGCTACATCGCCGCCACGAGCGAATGGTGCGCCGCCCACGGCGAGTCGCTGGCCGCATGGTGGCACCGCGGCGGGGCGAACGAGCCGCCCGCCGAGATCCACCATTTCATCGGCAAGGACATCACCTATTTCCACACCCTCTTCTGGCCCGCCATGCTCGAGGCCGCGGGACTCGCGCTGCCGACGAAGGTCCGCGTCCACGGCTTCCTCACCGTGAACGGCCAGAAGATGTCGAAGAGCCGGGGCACGTTTCTGCTGGCCCGCACGTATCTCGACCACCTCGATCCGGGCGGCCTCCGTTACTACTACGCCAGCAAACTCTCCGGGGGCATCGACGACCTCGATCTGAACCTCGACGAATTCACCGCGAAGGTGAACGCGGACCTGGTGGGCAAGGTGGTGAATCTCGCCAGCCGGACGGCACGGTGGTTGGAGGCCACGGGCCTTGCCGCCACCTATCCCGACGATGGCGGGCTCTTCGCCCAGGCCGCCGCCGATGGCGAGGAGATCGCCGCCGCCTACGAAGCCTGCGACTTCGCCCGCGCGATGCGGGCGATCATGCTCGCCGCCGACCGGGCCAACGCCTATGTCGATGCCAAACAGCCGTGGAAACTAGCCAAGGCGGGGCCGGCCAGCGCCGCCACGCTGCAGGACGTGGCCAGCGTGGCCATCAACCTGTTCCGCCAACTCGCCGTCTACCTCGCCCCGGTCCTGCCGCGGCTCGCCGCGCAGGCTGGCGAACTCGTCGGCGGCCCGATCAAACACTGGGCTGAGTCGCAGCGGCCCCTCGCCGGCATGCCCGTCGGCACCTTCGTCCCGATGATGCGCCGCGTCGAAGCGCCGCAGGTCGAGGCCTTGCTCGCCGCATCACGCGAGCCGGCCGCACCAGCCCCCTCTTCCCTCCCTGCCACGAAAGGATCCGCCGCCATGACCGCATCCACCATCGATTCGGGAGAGCCGCTCGCCGCCGAACCGCTCGCTGCGCAATGCACGATCGACGACTTTGCCAAGGTCGATCTCCGCGTGGCGCGGATCATCGCCGCCGAGGAAGTGCCCGAGGCCAAGAAGTTGCTCAAGCTCACCGTCAGCCTGGGAGGCGATGCCACGCGGACCGTGTTCGCGGGGATCAAGGGCTTCCACGAGCCCGCAGCCCTCGTCGGCCGGCTGGTGGTGGTGGTGGCCAACCTCGCGCCGCGCCAGATGAAGTTCGGCCTCAGCGAGGGCATGGTGGTGGCGGCCAGCGGCGCCGGCAGCGCGGGCGTGTTCCTGCTCTCGCCCGACGCGGGAGCGCTGCCGGGGATGCGGCTGCGGTAATTGCTGCTTCACGGAAATGCGCCATCCATGGCCCGCTTTCCAGTGAACCAGACCAGGGGAGGGGATGCCCATGCCCTGAGAGCCGGGCTGTGGGAGCAAGCGAAGACAGGATGTCGAAGCGCAGCGGACACGCAGTGAGCGGATGCCACGAAGGCATCCGTGAACGTCCGGCGACGGGGCTGGGCGTTCCCGACCAGCGAAACGCACGAGGTTCAATTGGGAGCCGTATGAGCCCTCGCCACACAAATGACCTCCGCCATCCATGGCCGGCATTTCCTTGCCAGCCATCGCGTCTGGAGTGTCGGTCGTGTCCACCTCGGTTCGATCGGCCTCAGCCGCACTTACCGTGCCCACGACACCACGGCGCGGTACGATTTCTCCAGTTTTATTGCACACTTCCTAGCTGGACGCCACTTGCTCCGAGGAGGCTCGCCATGGCACAGAAAACGATCCTTTTTCCCACTGATTTCTCCCTCGCCAGCGACGCGGCGCTGAAGCATGCCGAAGCGCTCGCCAAGCAGACGGGAGCCAAACTCCTCATCGTGCACGTCGAGGAGCCACCGCTCGCCTACGGCGGCGGCGAGCTCTACTACGGCATCCCCGAGCCGAACTCGGAGCGGATCCTGAAGATGCTCGAAGACGTCAGGCCGAAAGACCCCACGGTGGCCTTCACACACCGGCTCACCATGGGGGATCCGGCCGGTGAGATCCTGCGGATCGCGGGCGACGAACGAGTGGAAATGATCGTCCTCGGCACCCACGGCCGGACGGGCATGACGCGGCTGCTGATGGGGAGCGTGGCCGAGGCGGTTGTCCGCCGCGCGCCCTGCCCCGTGCTCGTCTACCGGGAGGCCGCCGGGGCGCTCGCCGCCAAGCAGCCTGCCGCCATGAAAGGCTGACTTTAGGCCGCCATGTCGAACCGACCGATCCTCGAACTGCGGGCCGCGATCCGAACGCGGCTCCGCGGCGTGTTCGACGCCACCGGGTTCGTCGAGGTCGACACGCCGACGTTGTCCCGCGAAGTGCTTCCCGAGGCCCACATCGATCCGGTCGTCGTCCAGCTCGACGGTCCACACGACCGGCGGTATCTGCAGGCCAGCCCTGAGGCTTTGATGAAACGGCTGCTCGCCGCCGGTGGTGGACCGATGTATCAGTTCTCCCGGTCGTTTCGGGCCGGCGAACGCGGCGCCCAGCACGACGTGGAGTTCGTGCTGCTGGAGTGGTACGCACCGGGCACCGGCCTCGACGAGGCCGCGGCCCTCGTGGAGCGGCTGTGCGCCGTCGCGCTGGGCACGAGCGGGCTCGACCGCCTGACATGCACCGCCGCCTTCGGCATGCACGCGGGCATCGATCCCGTGTCGGCTTCGCTCGCTGACCTCATGGACGCGGGCCGGCGGGCCGGTGTGGGCGCGCCCGAGTCGCACCACCGCGTCCCTCCTGACGCCGTCGGCCGCGCGGCGCTCTGGGACCGCTGGTTCGAGTGCCTTCTCGCCGAGGTCGTGCAACCGCGGCTGGGCCATGGCCGGCCGACGATGCTCGAGGCGTGGCCGGCCTCCCAGGCAGCGTTCGCCCGTCTCGACGCCGACGACGCGCGGATCGCCCGCCGCTTCGAGGTGTTCGTCGCGGGAGTGGAACTGGCCAACGGCTGGGAGGAGGAGACGAGCCGCGACGTGCTCGCAGAGCGGATCGCCACGGCGAATCGCGCCCGCGCGGCCGACGGCCGCGGCCCGCTGCCCGTGCCAACGCGGCTCCTCGACGCGCACGGGCCGGGCATGCCTGCCGGCGTCGGAGCGGCCCTCGGCTTCGACCGCCTCGTCATGCTGGCAGCGGGTGCCGATTCGATCGATGCCGTGCGGCCGTTCACATCCGCCGATGCATGACCCGCCGCCATCCGGGTCGCACTCAGTCGATGACGCAGCGGGCGATCATCCAGCGTTCCGCCGCCCGGCCCTGCCGCACCGCGGCCTCGGCGACCAGGTGGATCCGCGCGTCGATCGCGGTCGCGACGCCGCCCGCCGCACAGGGCGCCGCCGTCGCCCGCACCACGATGCCGCCAGGAACGTCTTCACTCGCTCCATCGACGCGGAGGCGAAACGCCGCCGCGGGGCAGGCCGCGAGTTTTGCGGCGATGGCCGTCACCGCGGCGGCCGCCGCGGGCTGACACATGCTCTCCGCGTCGGCGGTCCGCCGCTCGCGGATCTCCTCCAACCACCGCTCGGCCACCACCCGGGCGCGGCCCGCGGTGATCAGTCGTGCCGTGGCCGCGGTCGACAGGGCCTGCGCCCCGAAGCCAACCGCCAGCGCCAGCCCGACGAGCGCCGCCCCCCGGCCCGCCTTCTCCGCCCCGGGCCGGCACACGTCGGCCAGGCCGAGCCACGACACCGCCACTCCCACCAGAGGGAGAATCCAGAAAAACGGGCTCACGACCGCGAGGGCCGAGAGCCCGCCAACGATCGCCGCCGCCACGGCCGCCGCGCTCACGGGCCTGTAGCTCGGGTCATCCGTCGCCATGCGCCTGCCCCTGGCCGGTTCCTTCCGACAGCACGCGTTGGATCTCCTCGATCCCCGTGACGCCCACCGCCACCTTCGCCAATCCATCCCGCTTGAGTGGCTTCATGCCATCCTTGACGGCCGCCTGCCGCTGCACTTTCGCATCCGCCCCGGCGGCGATGGCGGCATTCAGCGTGGGGCCCGACGCGATCTCGAAAATGCCGGTGCGGCCCATGTAGCCGGTGCCGGTGCATACGGCGCAGCCCCCTTTCCGGGCCCGGCGCAGGGTGGGCGCCGCATTGCGGTCCAGCCCGAGCTTGCCAAGCAGACCGAGCGAGGGAAGGAATTCCTCATGGCACTTCGGACAGACCTTACGGACGAGACGGCTGCCGACCGCAGCCAGCAGCACCCGGCCCAGGAGGTCGGCGTCGATGCCCAGCGCACGCAGCGCGGCGATCCCCTCGAAGGCATCGCCCCCCCTGACGCCGACCACCACGAGCTTGCCATCGGCCGCCTGGGCGACCATTTTTCCGGCGAGCTCAGGGTCCCCGAGATCGCAGGTGACGAAGGCGCCCGGGTATTCCCGCATGGCCAGGTCGAATGCCGCGCCGGGAGTGATCTGCTTCGTGGCGTCCCAGCGGGCCGGCTTCACGTTCTGGATCTCGGGCCGCGGGTTCTGGCCGTCTTCGATGACGACGAACTCGCGGAGCAATCGATCGGCCGACTCGATGACGCGGTCGAACATGGTCGACAAGCCGCCTCGTCGGGGCGTCGCCAGCACGATGAGGCCGCTTTCGAAGCTCATCAGCTCCGACATCCGCGCGGCCACCTCGGGAGCCATGCCGATGTCGGCCAGTGTTTTCGGCTTGAGCCGGCCGTAGTCGAGCGACACCTGCACCCTTTCGCCGGCCTGCACGCCCCGTGACATCACCCGGCACGGCCAAGGCTTGCCGTCGATCACCGTCTGGCATCTGCCGAACTGTGGCCTGCGGTGCTCCTCCGGGTCGAGACCGCCGACCTTCTTCAGCAGGGCCACCACACGGTCGCCCGCTTCCCGTTCGAACGTGTGCACCGACTTCCACACGCCGTCGACCTCGCCCCGGGCCGCCACGTTCTTTTGCGTGCGCTCGATCACCAGTTCGCTGGCGCGGCCCTTGACCGCCGCCGCGACGAGCGCGCATGCCGACGCGTATGCCGGTGAAGCCGCCACCTCCTCGAGCCGTACCCGGGCCTGATCGGCGTCGCCGCCGGGCGCCGCGTTGAATGACACGACCGGACCGGCTGGTTTGACGACGGCCTGCTTGTCTTTGCCGCGCCGGAAGAATCTTCCCAGGAAGCCCCACCATGGATCGCGGGGCGGCTCCTCCAGTTCGCCGCCGAAGGACAGCAGCAACTCGCGGCCCTGCGGCGTGTTCCGCAGCACCACGCGACAGGGCCACCGCGACGTCCGCACCCGCACGATGCACTCCCCTTCGAGCACATCCTTCGCCTCCCGCGGCTGCGGCCCGGCGAGCGTTTCGAGGGCCTCGAGGATGGCGGCGCCGTCATCCCGGGAAAGGGTGTCTGTCGCCGTCCGCCAGGCGCCGTCGATCCGACGCCGCACGCTCATCGATTCCCGGGCCTGCTCGAGGAGCACGCCCGTGGCCCCCAGCCCGATGGCCTCGCCGACCAGTTTCCGGGCTGGCTTGGAGCCGGGCATCCATGCCGCCGCCCGTCGCCGCTCGGCCTCTTCCTCGGGCGTCGGGCCGCCGGCCGCCTCGAACTTTGCCGATTGGAAGCGGACCTGCTTGTGCTTGGTCGCGGCTGGGGCAGCCTTGCGGCCAAAAAACGGAAATGCAGCCATGACCGGATCAGGTTACCCCGATGCCCTTCAAGGCCATCTGCAGGGCTTCGCGGTTGGGGGCGATCTCGAGCGCGTCCTGGCGATCGATCAACCCCCGGTCGATGAGGCCCTTGAGGCTCATCGTGAAATCCTGCATTCCGTCGCGCGACGACTTCTTGATGTGGTCGGCGAGCAGGTGCTCCTGCTCCTCGAGCACGTATTTCCTCACCAGCGGGTCGAAGAACATCATCTCCACGATTGGCACGCGGCTCACGCCGGGCTTGATCGACTTGAGCAACTTCTGGGCCACGATGCCCTTCAGGTTGAAGGCCATCGCGCTGCGGATCGCTGAGTGCTCCTCCTGTGGAAACAGGTCGAGGATCCGGGTCACGGTGCTCGGAGCACTGGACGCGTGGATCGTGCCGAACACGAGGTGCCCCGTTTCGGCGGCATGGATCGCCGTCTTGAACGTCTCCACGTCGCGCAACTCACCCACGAGGATGATGTCGGGATCCTCGCGGACGGCGTGCTTCATGCCGATCTCGAAATCCTTCACGTCGGCGCCGATCTCGCGTTGGTTGATGAGGCACTTGTCATCGGTGAACACGAATTCGATCGGGTCCTCGAGCGTGAGGATGTGCTTGCGGTAGTGGCGGTTGATGTAGTTCAGCATCGAGCCGATCGTGGTGCTCTTGCCGGAGCCCGTGACGCCGGCGAGGAGCACCATGCCCTGATCGAGCTGGCAGAGCCTCTCAATGGCCGGCGGGAGGTAGAGCTTCTCGAAATCGGGAATACTGTCGTTGACCTTCCGCGCCACCATCCCCATCGTGCTCTGCTGCGTGAGCACATTCACGCGAAACCGCCACCTCTTGCCATCGACCTCGGCGGTATGGGCGAAGTCGGCGCCGCCGTCCGCCTCATAGATCGCCCGCTGCCGGGCATTCATCATCGGCAGGCACAGCCGCCGCATGTGCTCGGCATCGATGGGCGGATGCTTCAGCGGCTGCAGCGTGCCCTTCACGCGGATGAAGGGGGGCTGCCCGGCCTTGAGATGCAGGTCACTCCCGCCGAGCTTCACGAGAGCCTCGAAGAGCCGGTCGATCTCCAGGTCTTTCGCCGTCGCGCCGGCCCCGCGGCTCACCGGGGGCGGTTCCGGGGATGCATCGGGGCTGGGTGAGGTCGTGGACATGGCGGGGTGCGGTCAGGAGGGCGGGCGGACGGGAATACCCCGCTCCGCGAACAAAGCCTTCACTTCCCGGATCGTACACTGCCCGAAGTGGAAGATTCCAGCGGCCAGCGCCGCATCGGCTCCGCCGAACTCGACCGCGTCGGCGAGGTGCGCCGCACACCCCGCTCCCCCACTGGCGACCACCGGGATGCCCACCGCCCGGCTGACGGCGGCCGTGATCTCCAGGTCGTAGCCGTCGCGGGTGCCGTCGCGATCCATGCACGTGAGGACGATCTCGCCCGCGCCCAATTCCTCCACCCGCCGGGCCCACGCCACGGCCTCGAGCCCCGTGGGCACGCGGCCGCCGTTGACGAACACCTCCCACACCTCGCGGCCTTCGCGGCTCACGCGCTTGGGGTCGATGTTCACCACCGTGGCGCAGCTTCCCAACCGGTCGGCCACGGCCGTGACAAGCTCGGGCGTTCGTACCGCCGATGAGTTGATGCTCACCTTCTCCGCCCCGGCATGGATGAGCTGCACCGCATCGTCGAGCGTGCGGATGCCGCCGCCGACCGTGAACGGCATGAAGATCGTCTCCGACACCCGCCGCACCACGTCGAGCATGATCGCCCGCCCCTCGTGGCTGGCGGTGATGTCGAGAAACACGAGCTCGTCGGCCCCCTCCGCCTCGTACCGCGCCGCCACCGCCACGGGGTCACCCGCGTCGACGAGATCGAGAAACCGCGTCCCTTTCACGACGCGCCCCTTCTCGACATCCAGGCAGGGAATGATGCGCTTCGCGAGCATCGCTACCTCGAGATCCGCCCGCCGTCCGGGCTCGAGGCGGTGGCGTAGAGGCGGCGCGGCATGCGGCCGGCGAGAAAGGCCTGCCGCCCCGCGTAGCACGCGGCCTTCATCGCCCGCGCCATCCGCAGCGGCTCGGCCGCATGGGCGATGGCGGTGTTGAGGAGCACGCCATCCACGCCCAGTTCCATGGCCTCGGCGACGTCGCTGGCGGTACCGACCCCAGCATCCACGATCACCGGGTAGTCCGGATCGCCGTCCTTGAGATACTCCATGCAGATCCGCAGGTTGTTGGCATTGAGGATCCCCTGCCCGGAGCCGATCGGACTGCCGGCCGGCATCACGCTGGCGGCGCCGAGCTCCTTGAGACGCCGTGCCACCACGGGATCGTCGCTGGTGTAGACGAGCACGGTGAAAGAGTCCTCCACGAGACGGGCGGTGGCTTCGAGCGTGCCCACCGGGTCGGGCAACAGCGTCTTCGGGTCGCCCAACACCTCGAGCTTGACCCACTCGGCGCCGGGATTCCCGAGGTCGCGGAGCAGTTCCCGGCCGAGCCGGGCCACCCGCACCGCCTCGTCGGCCGTGTAGCAGCCGGCGGTGTTCGGCAGGAGCGTGTACCGCGAGGCGTCGAGATGGTCGAGGATGTTCTCGCCCGCGGCATTGACGAGCCGCTCGCGGCGCACGGCCACGGTCACGCAGTCGGCGCCGGATGCCTCGAGGCAGCGGGCCATCTCCGCGTAGCTCGCATACTTGCCCGTGCCCACCACGAGCCGGCTGGTCAGGCTGACGCCGCCCACCCGGAGGGCATCGGCATCGGTATCGGTGGAAACGCTCATCAGACCTTCGTCTACGAATCGTGCCGGCGGCGGCCCGCCCTGGCGACGGCCGGGCGGCCGGGCATCAGCCGCCGCCCACGAGGGTGACGACTTCGAGTCGATCGCCTTCCGCAAGCATACAGCTTTCCAAGCGGGCCCGCGGCACGACCTCGCCATTCACCTCGACGGCGACGGGCCGGCCTTCGAGGCCCAGGTCGCGGACCAGCGCCAGGGCCGTCGCCCCGCAGTCGCACTCCCTTCGTTCGCCGTTCAGGATGATCGTGGGCATGGCGTTCAGGGCGTGGCCCCGCCGCCGCGCGGATTGGCCTTGTCGAGCAGCACGAACTCGCCGACGAACGGCGCGCCAGTGGCCGACTGTTGCGGGCTCCACGGAATTCCATAAGCCACGGTGACGCCCGTCGCCGAATCAGTCACGTAGAGCACCGAGGCCGCCAGCGGGACGCGGCCACCCCGGAGATCGGCCGTCCCGGCCACGAGAAGAAAACGCGGATTCTTCGCGTCGCCCGGCTTGAAGCCCAGATCCTTGAGCACGTTGCCCTTGTACGCCGCCGTGAACTTCCGGGCGTTGGGGTGCAGCACGCCACCGGAAAGATCGCCTGTCTCGAAATCGAGGATGAAGAAGCCTTCATTGGAGGAGTCGACGGGCGCCGTGCAGACGGCGAACGTGTCGTCGGCGAGCGACGTCACCGCGAACGCCTTGGGCAAGGCCGGGCGGGCGGCAGACGCGACCACGAGCGCACCCGCGAGACCGCCCACCAGGGCCGCAAACCCAACACCGGCCGCTACGGCGGCCCCCTGCGACACACGTTTCATGCACTCCCTCCCTCGGTCACGATGTGGTCGCTGATCACTTCGCCGGCGCGGCCGCGGCCCTGGGCACGACCATGAGACGGAACTTTCCCAGCGCGTGCTGGCCGTCGGCATACTGCTGGTCGATGGTCACCGTGAGCGGAGCGCCCGCGGGCACCTTCACATCGGGGGCGAGGTCGAACGTTGCCACGAGCGGCTTGCCCGTGCCACCGGCGATCGCCCAGCCGGTGGCGGGGTTGTCGTCGATGGCGCCGGCCGCCGTGAAGTTGGGCTGCTCATGTTCGGCCGTCGCACAGCAGAAGGTGGCCTTCGTGGGCGTGTCCGCCTTTCCGGGCTCACCGTAGAGGACGCTGAACGTCGTGACCACGAAGTTGCCGTTGCCGGCGCGGCCAGGCCCCTGCGAAGGCAGGCTCGGGTCGGGCAGCACCTCCAGCCGGATCGACTTCGGCTCGACGCCGGCGGGCAACGCGGTCTTCACGGAGTAGGTGTCTTGGGAGAGGTTGCCGGCCACCAACACGATCCCATCCGCCGCGATCGCGGCCGTGGCTCCGGCCATGCTCTTGAAGTCGGTCGGCAGGAGCGGCAATGGCTCGACGCCGGAGGCAGGCTGCGTTGCGGCCGGGGCAGCCGGCGGCACGGGGTCGGCAGGCGGTGTGGGGGGAGGGGGCGTGGCAGCCACGGCGGCCGGCGGAGGAGGCGGCGGGGGCAGCAGTTTGGCGGCCGGCACGGAGACGAGACTGGCTCCGGCATGCGTGCCGACGAGCATCGTCCTGCCGTCGGGGGCGAACGTGACGCACCACACGCTCGACGTGGCCGCCGGAGGACCTTCCTGCTCGCCCTGGGCATTCACGTCCCAGAGTTTCACGGTCCCGTCGAGGCAGCCACTGGCCAAGCGGCCGCCGTCGGGCGAGAAGGCCACGCTCGTCACCCAGTCCTTGTGGCCTTTGAAGGTGGCCCGCTCCTTGCCGTCGGCGATCGTCCAGAGCCTGATCGTGCGATCCGCGCCGGCGGAGGCGAGCACCGCGCCATCCGGCGAAAACGCCACCGACCAGATCGCGTCGCCGTGTCCCTCGAGCTTGGTCTTCTCGGCGCCGCTGGCCACGTCCCAGAGCTTCACGACCTTGTCGCCACCACCGGTGGCGAGCGTGCCGCCGTCAGGCGAAAACTGCACGGCCGTGGCCGGCCCGGCGTGGGCGGCGATCGCCCTCAACTCATCGCCGTTTTCCGTGCCCCACACGATCACCGTGCCATCCTCCCCCGCCGTCGCCAGTTTCGAGCCGTCGGGGGAAATATCGAGCGCTCGCACCCAGCCCTTGTGCTTCTTCAGATCGACTTTCAGCGTCCGCGAGGCGAAGTCCCAGAGTTTCACGAGGCCGTCATAGCCGGCGGTGGCGGCGAGTTTGCCATCCTGCGAGATCTTCACCGCCCAGACCGACGTTGGATGGCCGGCGAGATCACCCAGGCGGGTGCCATCGGCCTTCCACACCACGGCGTCGCCGGGGCGATAGAGCAGGCTCTCGCCTCCGACGGTGACGAACGAACCGCCGTCATGGGCAAAGTCGGCCGCGATGACCCAGCGGGGAAAGGCCGCCAGTGTTTCGGGGGCGACGGGGTCGGCGGAGGACGCGGACCGCGCCGCCGCGGCCGCCCCGAGCGCGGCGAGGAGAAACAGGGGCAAGCATCGCATGGCTTCGATCATCCGATGGGATAGTGAACCCGTGGCGACGCCGTCGCCGCGACTGGCCCCCCAGTATAGTTGCCGCGCCGACCGCGTTCGACCGAAGAAAAAATCGGTCTCGCCCGCCTCCTGCGTCGTGCGCCCGCGGGCTCGTTCTCCGGGCCGTCAGGCCACTGCCAGCATCCGCTCGAGCGCCACGACCGACCACCGCGCCGTCTCGTCATCGACACGGATCACGTTCACCGGCCTGCCCCGCTCAAGGTGCTCCAGGCTCCAGCAGAGATGGGCCAGGTCGATGCGATACATCGTCGCGCACATGCAGACCACCGGCGACAGAAAGCGGATCGTCTGCTCCGGGTGCCGCTGCTCCAGCCGCTTGACGAGGTGCAGCTCCGTGCCGATCGCCCAGGTCGTCCCGGGAGCCGCCTCGTCGACCTGCCTGAGGATATAGCTCGTCGAGCCGGCAAGATCGGCCTTGTCGACGACTTCCATCGAGCATTCCGGGTGGACGAGCACCTTCACGCCGGGAAGGGCGGCCCGCATGGCGTCGACGTGCTCCGGCTTGAACATGGCGTGCACGCTGCAATGGCCCTGCCAGAGGATCACGCGGCTCTTCTGCAGTTGCTCCCGCGAGTTGCCCCCAAGCGTGGGGTCATGGGGATTCCACACGCGCATCTCGTCGAGCGGGATGCCCATCTTCCGCGCGGTGTTGCGGCCCAGGTGCTGGTCGGGGAAAAAAAGCACGCGACGGGTGCGGGCGAACGCCCATTCGAGCACGGCGCGGGCGTTGCTCGACGTGCAGACGATGCCGCCATGTCGGCCGCAGAAAGCCTTCAGGCTGGCGGCGGAGTTGATGTAGGTGACGGGCGTCACGTCCGACGTGTCGATCACGCCGCCGAGGTCGGCCCAGGCATCCTCCACCTGCTCGATGCCGGCCATGTCGGCCATCGAGCAGCCGGCCGCCATGTCGGGAAGCACCACCGTGATCCGGCGACCGCCGCGGGCGGCCAGCCGCTCCGGACGGTTGACGAGGATGTCGGCCGTCTCGGCCATGAAGTGGACGCCGCAAAACACGATCGCCTCGCAGCCCGCGCGCTCGGCGGCCGACTTCGAGAGCTGGTAGCTGTCGCCCTGCAGATCCGCGTGGGCGATCACGCCATCCTGCTGGTAATGATGGCCGAGGATCACCAGCCGCGGGCCCATCCGCCGGCGCACCGCCTCGATCCGCGCGTCGAGCACGGCATCCTCGAGCCCGCGGTAGGCAGGGAACGGACTGGCCAGGACGACGTCGGCGACGGAGGTGGGCATGCAACGTAGTGTATAGAGGGGAGTGCCGCTGCGTAGGCGGCCGCAGACGCTATACTGCGGCTTCGTTTCCCCGGCAGAATGGTCACTCCTCGGAAGGCTGAAAGGGTCGAAATGGCACGGAAAATCGTGAATCGCAAGGAGCTCAGGGCGCAGGCGGATGCCGCCGAGGCCAAGGCCAAGACGGCCAAGAAGGGCACCAAGGAGAAGGCCCCGAAGGAAACCAAGGCGAAGAAGGAGAAAGCCGCCAAGGAGCCCAAGGAAAAGAAGCCGGCCGCCAAGAAGACGAGCCGCAAGAAGACCGCCAAGGAAGCCCGCATGAAGGCCTACTGGGGCGTCTTCAATCCGTCCATGAAGCGGCTTGTGATGTTCGAATATGCCGACAAGAAGGCCGCCGAGAAGAAGGCCGCCGACCTCACTGCCTCCTCGCGGTCGACCCACTTCATCCAGCTGGTCAAGGAAGCGATCGCCGAGTGACGCCGTCGCCGAAGGAGGCCAATAGCATGCCGCGCCTGCCCGTGATGCACCGTCTGCTCGCCGTGCGCGGGATCGTGGCCGTGGCCGTGGCCGTAATGCTGATCGGTGGCGGAGGTTGCGGCGGCAAGGGAGCGAAGAAGGCGAAGAAAGCGGGCGGCACCAAGACGCAGGAGCCGGGTCCGCCCCCGGTCGATTCCGACACGGCCTTCACGGTCGACGACGGCCGCGTCAGCGTGTCGTCGCCAACGGGCTGGGCACGGGCCCCGCGGTCCGACGACTACCTCGTCAAATACCAGCCAAACCGCAAGAAGACCTTCCCCGCGATCGCGGTCACGGCGCATGACGCGCCGGAGGGTTTTTCGCAGGTGACTTCCGAGAACCACGACGCTTTCACCGCGGCCATCACCGACAGCCTGGCCGACGCCTTCGAGGCGAAGGCTTCTGGACCCCTGGTGAAAAAGCCCGGTGCCGTGTCGCTCGGGCCGCACTGCGGCGTTGCCTGGGCCCTCCCCTTGCAGACGGAGGAGAACGGCGTGAAGGAGACGAACGAGCAGCAGTTCTACGCGGTGGTCATCGACGGGCGGATGTATACGGTCACCGCAAGCGCGCCGAAGGGAAAACTCGACTCCGCTGCCAAGGCCGCGGCCCGCGCGGTGGCCGGCGCCCTGACCGCGCCGGAGGCGACCCCCGCAGTGGAAACGCCTGCAGCGGAAACGCCCGCTGAATAGGCGGCCATCCGTCCGCAGCACGATCGCTCAGCCCCACGGGCTCTTCCAGTCGCCCCACGCATCGAGGTAGCGGCGCAGCCCCGGGTGCTTTTCCGCCTTCGCAGCAATCCACTCCCGCGCCTCTTCGATGAGGGCATGTTCCTTCTTGATGTCGAGGTCACCCACGACCACGCGGGAACGGAGGAAGACGAAGTAGGTGTCGAGCACGTCGCCGCGGCAGTAGTCGTGGATCTCCGCGGACTTGCCCGCGTCCCACAGGTCTTGGACCATGTGCCCCGCCACGTCCATCTTGCCCGGCTTGCCGATCAGGTTCGCCGCCAGCGACAGTCCGCCGTTGAACCGCGAGGCACCGCTGTTGGTGAGCCATTCGTGGAGGTCGAGGTGCGCAAACGTGTTGTAGCGGTACCGCGGCTGGTCGAAGCTCTTGCGATCTTCGGCGAACCAGTCGGGAATGGAGATGCCGTAGCGGAAGGCGCACAGTTCGAGCAGCGGCATGTCGAAGCCGCGGCCGTTGAAGCTCACCAGCCGCGGCCGGTTGTTGCGCCGCCACCCCTCCCAAAACCCCTTCACGATCTCGTGCGGCCGCGAGTGTTC
Source organism: Pirellulales bacterium (assembly GCA_044234625.1). Taxonomy (GTDB): domain Bacteria; phylum Planctomycetota; class Planctomycetia; order Pirellulales; family UBA1268; genus CACORA01. The sequence goes on from JBIIIP010000002.1 coordinate 61,870, forward strand.
CTCGTCGAGGGAGACCAGGTCCAACAGGCGGTAATCCGCCCCCACCTTCGCCACCACCAGCGACACGGGCAACTGGAAGGTGTAGGGGATGAAGTCCTTGCCGTTCTCGACGAGCAACTCCTCGCGGTACTTCTTGATCGCTCCCTTCGGATCGAGCTTCTCTCCCGGATACCGGAGCCGCGAAATCAGCGCCCCGTCGGCCACGCTCTCGATGTCGAACACCAGGCAGGCGGCTTCTTGTCTTGCCATCGGAGGCTCACCGGCGGGCGAGGGGATGCTTCAGCGGGAGCCATGCGCCGTCGGCCTTGCTCGACGCCACCGACTGCTCGATGAAATACATCCCCTCCACGCCGTCGTGGATGTTCGGATAGACGGTGTCGGTCTTCTCGAAGGCGCGGCCCGTCGCCGCCAGTTCGATGGCGTCGTAGGCAGCGCGGTAGATGTTGGCAAAGGCCTCGAAAAACGCCTCCGGGTGCCCCGAGGGCAGGCGGCAGGCGGCCTTGCCGGCGGCGTTCATGAACGGGGCGCTGGGGTCGCGGGTGTAGATGGCATGCGGATGGCCGTTGCGGCGGACGATCATCTGGTTCGGGTTTTCCTGGTGCCATTCGAGGCTGGCCAGCGTGCCGTCGATCTCGATCCGCACGTCGTTCTCGCGGCCGTGGCTGATCTGCGAGGCGGTCACCGTGCCCAAAGCGCCGTTGCCGTAGCGGATCACGGCGTGGCCGTAGTCGTCGAGGGCCCGGTCGGGTTCGTAGATCTTCAGGTTCGCGCTGATCTTCTCGGGAAGCAGGCCCGTCATGAAGCGACCGAGGTTGTAGGCATGCGTGCCGATGTCGCCGAAGGCGCCGGCCGCGCCGCTCCGCTTGGGATCGGTTCTCCAAGCGGCCTGCTTTTGGCCCTCGGCCTCGAGCTTGGTCCGCAGCCAGCCCTGGATGTATTCGGCCCGTATGGCCTGGATGTCGCCCAACTCGCCGGAGAGGATCATCTCCCGGGCCTGGCGGACGAGCGGATAGCCGGTGTAGTTGTGGCTCACGGCAAAGACCACCGCCGACTTTTTCACGATCTCGGCGAGGGCCTCGGCCTCGGCCAGCGTGAGCGTGAGCGGCTTGTCGCAGACCACGTGGAAGCCCGCCTCGACGGCTGCCTTCGCTACCGGAAAATGCATGTGGTTGGGCGTCGTGATGGAGACGAAGTCGATCCGCTTGTCGGCCGGGAGGCCGTTTTCCTTGGCCAGCATCTCCTCGTAGGAGCCGTAGGCCCGCGCTGGATCGACCGCGTAATCGGCGGCGCTGGCCTTGGACCGCGCGGGGTCGCTGGAAAACGCCCCAGCCACCAGTTCGGCCCGGTTGTCGAGCACGGCCGCCGTGATGTGCACGCGGCCGATGAACGACCCCTGCCCGCCTCCCACGATGCCCATGCGGAGTTTTCTGCCTAGTGCGCCGTTGGTGGCCATGCCCGTCGATCTCCTCTCGCTCGCGATCGGTGACTCACCCCTGGGGCACCCGCCCCGGAGAGGCGATCGCGACGGCGAAATGTAGCACAGCGGCCCGCGGCTGGGCAGCGGCCCACGCCGTCGGCGGCGGTTGCCGCCGGCCAAGGCCCGAGCCTACGATGCAGCCGATGGGATACCTGGATCGCGGCTACTCCTCGGGCAATTCGTCGTCCTTCATGGCTGAATGGACGGCCGTGATCACGCTCGTGGTGGTCACGGTCGCCGTGTGGGTGGCCGATCTCCTGGCCGCCGGTGAATTTCCGATCAACCAATTCCTGGCGCTCCAGGGCGACCTGCCGCAGCATCTGCTCAAGGCATGGCAACTGGTCACGTATGGCTTCGTGCACGACGACCGCGATCCGGCCCATCTGCTTTTCAACATGCTCGCCTTGTGGTTCTTCGGCCGCGAGGTCGAGGCGATCATGGGCCGCGGGGAATTCTTCCGCTTCTATCTCACGGCCATCGTCGTCGCCGGTATCGCCTGGCTGGCCAGCCTACAGATCGGCCAGCCGCTGGCCGCGATGCAGGCATCGCTGGTCGGGGCCAGCGGCGCCGTGATGGCCGTGCTCGCCGTCTTCGTCTGGTATTTCCCGCGGCAGACGGTCTACCTGTGGGGCGTGCTGCCGGTGCCCGCGTGGGCGCTGGGCGTGCTCTACGTGGTGTCTGACCTGCAGGGCGCGACGGGCCACTCCGGCCATGTGGCGCACATCGCCCATCTCGCCGGCGTGGCGTTCGGCCTGCTCTACGTCTGGCGGGGCTGGAACCTCGGCGGCCTCGGCGAACTCTCGGAGCGGTGGCGCGACCGCCGACGACGGATGCGTGTGGTGCGGCCCGACGACGCCGACGGCACGGCGCGCAGCCGGCAAGTCGACGAGGACGACGCCTCGCTGCAGGCCGAAGTGGACAGGATCCTGGAGAAGATCAGCCGCTCCGGGGAGTCGAGCCTGACCCGCCCGGAACGCGACACGCTCACGAAGGCCAGCGAACGCCTCAAGTCGCGACGGTAAGCCGCCTGGCCGGGCGGCCTACTGGGCCGCGTTGACTGGCACGGCCGCTGTGCGGACGTCTGGCCGCGACTGCATGCGGATGTGGTCGATCGTGGTGGCGAGTTCCCGCATCTCGATCTCGTCGAAGCGCCCCGACCTCACGGTGTGCACGCGGCCGCCCTGATCGAGGATCACCACGTTGGGCACCCCCGGCACGAGCCCGAATGTCTGCTGCATGGTGTCGGCGAAGTCGAGCCATACCGGCAGGGAGGGGGATTCCTTGCGCACGCGGGCACGGACCACCGGATGCATCGCCTTGGGCACCTCGGGCAGGCATGCCACCGGGATCGCGTGCACGTCCGGCACGCGGGCGCCGGCCGGCCAGCCGGGCAGGCCGACCACCGGCTGCCTCGCCCATTCGGCGGCAGGAGCAGTCTCGGCCGTGGGATGAAACCGAACGTGCAGCTGCTTGCCGAGTTCATGCGCCGCCTCGGCCCCCTTCCGCTCGGCGTAGATCAGCACCACGACGTCGCCGAGCATGAGGCCCGTCTCGCGGCGGTTGCGAAACTGATCCTCCATCACCACGTTCACCACCCGCTCGCGGGTCTGGCCGTATGCAGGCAGCGCCGCAGCAGCGAGCCCGGCGACGATCGCGGCCACGGCGCACAGGGAGCGAGTGAAGACGGCATCCGTCGGGACGAAGCGAGACATGAGGCACCACGCAGGCGAGGAGGAGGAGGAGGAACCGGGCCGCTATTGGCGGGGGGAAGTACCGCGCCGTCCGACCGGGGCACAAGGCGTCTTCGCCGGCCTTGAACGCTCAGGCTTCGCCCACGGCCGCATCCGACAGCCCGGCAGGCTCTTCGTCTTCTGCCGCCCGGCCCGGCAGCCGCATCATCGCAATCACGGCCGGTAGGAAGACCAGCGACGTGATCGTGCAGGTCGTCACCCCCAGCGTGAGCACCCTGCCCAGACTCTCCAACCCCTTGTGGCTGGCCACCATCAGCGCTCCGAAGCCGAGAATCGTGGTCAGCGCGTCGACGAGCACGGCATTCGCTGTCGATGCACTGATCGCGTAAGGGCCCGGCCGCTCCAGGGCGTCGTGCACGATGTGCACGCCATAGTCCACCGCGATGCCAAGGATCAGCGGGATGCCGATCAGGTTGGCCGGGTTGAGATCGATGCCGACGAGCCCCATCAGGCCCAGCGTCTGCGCCATGCCCACGGCCAGCGGCAGGGCCGCCAAGAGCGAGTACTTCACGCTGCGGAAATCGAGCCACAACACGACGAGGATCACCACCAACGCATAGGCGGCCGCCTGCTCGTAGCTTCGCTTCATCTCCAACGACGCCTCGTAAGCCTGGAGGGGATTCCCGGTGGCCCGCGGATCGACGCTGCGGACGTCGCCGACGAACCGTTTCAAGGCCTCGAAGTTCCAGATGTCGCCGCGGCCGTAGATCTTGAGGAGGTGCTTGCCGCTCTGCCCCACGAACCGCTCCACGAGGCTCGGCGGGAGGTCGTCGAGGGATGGCGGCGCCGGATCGCACACTCCCGCCAGAGCATGCAGGCGGGTCAGCAGTTCACCGGCCGACTGCTGCTGAAACGCTGCCAGCGACCGGAAGCACTCGTCGGGACTCATCCGCCGCAAGGCATCGCGGGACCGCTCCAACCGCCAGGCCGACCGTTGACCGCCGGGCCGTTTGGCAGCCTCGGCCTGAGCCCAGGCGAGCGTCTCACCGAGGCTCTCCAGCCGATCGACCGGAATCTCCGGCGGCCGCTCGGGAAGGTTCGCCAGCCGACCACGGATCCGTTCGATGAGGGGCCGCTTCAACTCCTCGTCGACCGGCAGCAGCGACGCGATCTCGTCGACCCGCTCCACGCTCGGCAGAGCCGTGAGCGCCTTCTTGCGTTCCAGCAATTCCTCGCGCGAATCGGCGATCGACAGGGCATACCACACGCTCTGGTCGCACTCCTCGAGCAGCTTCTTCTCGATGGCCACGCTTTCCAGGCCGTCGGCCTGCATGTTGAGCAGGTTGTGGTCGTAGTCGAGTTCGTGCATGCCCGACGCGATGGCCATGGTGGCGGCCATCGCCGCCAGCGCGACGAACCGCGGATGCCTGAGCAGCGGCTGCAGCCAGGCATGCACCGGCACCGGCTGGGGGATGCGGCGGCCGAGAAAACTCCGGTCGACCACGGCGATCACGGCTGGCAGGATGAGCAGCTCTGCGGCGGCGCACAGAAGGATCCCACCGCCGGCGATCGTGCCCAGCTCGGACACGCCCACGAAGCTCGTGAGCGAGGCGGAGAAGAAGGCCACCGACGTGGTGATGGCCCCGGTGAGAATGCCCGGCCCGACGGCACCGCTCGTTTCGATGAGCGCCCCTTCGCACCCCACGCCGCGGCGCCGGGCCTGCAGGTAGCGGCCCACGTAATAGGTGCCGTAGTCGATGCCGACGCCAATCATCGTCACCGTGAAGGTGACGCTCAAAATGTTGAGGTGGCCGACGCTCGCCGTCGCCCAGCCGAAGGCCCATGCCATGCCGAGCACGAGCACGGCATTGGCCATGAGCGCGTGCCGTACGCCGCCGAAGCCGGCGACGATGACCACGATCACGGCCGCGAGCGACAGGCCGCTCGCCCAGATCATCGACTGCTGGCTCGTCCGCATTTCGTCGTCTTCCATGATCGGCAGGCCGGTGAGGCCGATCGTCGACTCGGGATGCCGGACCGCGACGCCCTTGATGATCCGCCGCAATTCGTCGGTGGCCACCGACGCCCCGGCGAATCCGCCAGGGCCCTTCGTGAGCCGCAGGAGCACGAAGCCGAGCCGTCCGTCCTTCGCGAGGAGGTGCTCGCTCGACAGGTCGCGGAGCGTCGCCAGCGACTCCGGCATCCGCGGCCACGGCGACACCATTTCACCCGCGCGGGCGGCGGCCGGGCGGCCGGCCATGTCGAGGCTTGCCAGCAGACTTTCCGCATACCGCTCCAGGGCGGTGATGGGTGGCTCGTCGAGCGGGCCGGAGGGCGCCGCGTTGCCCGCCACCATCCGTCCGGCGAGGCCGCCGACCATCGAGCCGACCTTGAGCTGCGCCCAACCACCATCGAGGATCGGCCGCGTCTGCTCGATGAAGGCGTCGATCGCCGTCAGGTCCGCGGGCGAGAGGTAGTGCAGCCCTTTCCCCCGGATCGTGGAAAGATCCACCTCGTGCAGCACGGAACGAAACAGGTCGCCCCGCCGGGCCACCGCGGCGGAGAGCTCCTCGAGAACCTCGATCACACCTTCGCGGGTCATGCCTTCGACGACGATCACGGCATCGTCGTCTTCGCCGAACTCGTGGATGTAGTCGATCCACAGCTTGTTGTATTCGCTGTCGGGATCGAGCAGGTCGATCCGCGAGACCTTGTAGCCCAGCGACTGCGCGGTGTAGACGCCCGCGGCGGCGGCGGAGAGGACCGCCATCACGATGATCGCCACGGGCGCGCGGAGGCACAGCCGCGTCCAGGCCACGAGCGCCCGGCCGAGCAGGCTCGCGGGCGCGGCTTCCGTGTCGTCACGGTCGTCGCAGGAGTCGTCGGCAGACGGGGATGACGCCTGGCGCATGCGATCCACGGGCAAGGGCTGAAGGGTCGGCGAGAGGGCGAAGAGCGATCGTAGGGAATGTGCGCAGTCGGGCCAAGCCGCGAATCGCCGCGGTGCGGCAAGCCTGGAAGACTGGGAAACAGGCCCCGCGGGTCCCGAAAAATCACTGGGCGGAACGGCCCTTGGAGGCCGAAAACCCTCTCACGACGACGATCCCAGACAGGCCGTCGGGCCGTGGGATCGGCGTCGGTAAGGGGGGATCTTGCATGCGTGGGCATCGATGGATGCCGGCGATCGCCGGTGCACTCGTGATCGTCGCGGCCGCGCCGGCCCGCGCGGCCGAACGGCCCGCCGCCGTGGCCGACATCGCCTCCTTGATGACCGACGGCGGCTCGTCGAGCCGCGAGGCCCGGCGCCAGGCCGTCGCGGCCATGGGCCTGGAGCGGATGGCCGAGCCGCAGCGGAAGGCCGTGGAGAAGTGCCTCCGGGCGACCACGCTCTACCGCCACCTCCCGCCGCAGACATTCGCCTGCAACGGCGACCTTCTGGCCTTCTCGCTGCACAAGCCGGAAACGATCGTCGACCTGTGGCGGGTGCTGGGCATCAGCCGCCTGTCGCTCGATCCGGCCGGCGCGGGGCAATGGCGGCTCAGCGACGGCTATGGCACCGTCGGCGCATTGCGGCTCGTGCACCGCGAAAGCCGCGGACAGGCGGGCGTGCTCGTCTTCCATGGCCGCGGCGCCTACAGCGGCTCCTTGTCGCCGCGGCAGCTTTCCGGAACGTGCGTGCTCCTCGTGCGGCACTCGCCGGCGCCGGCCGATGCTCTGGGCCGCGCGCGGCAGACCGTGCAGATCGACGCCTTCCTCGACATGGACGGCATGGGGCTGGAGATCGTCACCCGCACGCTGCAGCCGCTCATCGTCCGTTCGGCAGCGGCGAACTTCCACGAGATCTGCCTGTTCATGACCAATCTTTCGGCCGCCGCCGAGGAGAACCCTGACGGCGTCGCACGGTTGGCCGCGCGGCTGGCCCGCACCGAACCAGCCGACCGCCAGGAACTCGCGAGGATCGCACGGGCGGTGGGTCGCGATGCCAGCCGCGCCCGGCCAGACGCCCTGGCTGCCGATCCGCAGCGGGTGCAGGCCGAGTTGGCCGCCCGCTGGCTGCCGGCGGAACAGCTCGACTCGCTGCACCGCTAGCTCCTCTGCGACTGGAGGAGCGCGCCGGCTCTCTCCCACCGTGGGGACGGACCTCCGGTCTGTCCATGCCCTCTCTCCTACGCCGCTACTGCCGGATGGCGTCGGTGGGCGAAGAGGGCGCAGTAGCCAGCCGCGGCCGCGCTTCCGTGGCCACCATGTAGGGCCGCTTGTATTCGGGCATGTAACCCTTCGCGCCGCGGACGGACACCTGCTGCCCGACGAGGGAGGCGAGATTCATGCCTGGTGAGGGCGTGACGAACGCGAGCACGTTGTTGGCATCGTCGACCACGGCCCACCGCGGTGCGTCCGGCCGGCGCGACACGACCGTGGCCAGTCGGCCGGTCGTCTCCATCTGCTCCGGTGGCGTCCACGTCGGCGTGCCGTCTCCCGGCGCGCCTCCCGGCAGCACGCCCGGCCGCACGGGCCGCGAGCCGATCGCCGACAGGCTCGACCACATGCCGCCGAGCCGAAGCGGCGATGGATCGCCCGGTGGCCCGGCGACGATCGCCCGCTGCCGCGACTGAACCGATTCGAACCGTGCCAGCCGGGCATCGATCGCCTCGGCACGCGTGCGCTCGGCCTGCGTCGTCGTGCGGGAGGCGGCCACCCGCAGCCGCTCGCGCAGCGGCGTCAGATTCCACGAGTCGCTCGGACCGGTCACGGCCAGCGAAAGCGCGAGATCGATGTCTGCCAGCTCGTCCCCCGAGGCAGCGACGGCCCCCGCGCTCACGGCGCCGGGCGGCGCGGCGGCGTTGGGATCGAAGACGCTCGCCCCCAACGGGAGCCAGCCCGCGAAGAGTTTTTTCGCCGCGGGCAATGGGTTCAATGTCTGCGGGATGCCCGCTTCGGCGATGGGCTCCGCCTGCGCCGTCGCTTCGCCGGCCACGGTCACGACCTTCGCCACGGCGGCCCCGGCGTCACGCAGGGCATCGATCGCCTCGGCCGCGGCGGCAGCTGTCTCGGCTTCCGCGGCGGCAACCGGCTTGGGCGGCGCCAGTTCGGCCGGCAATGAAACATCGGCGCATCGCACCCAGCGATACTCGCCCGACGGTGGCTCGATCCGCACCCACAGGCCCGCATGCCGGCCCTCTGGAATCCGCACCTCCTCGAGCACGCGGACACGCTCGCCGGCCTCGAGCTGAACCTGGGCCACGTGCCGCAGGGCGTTGAGTTGCGAGCCCACTCGCGACACGGCGCCATCGGTCACGACGACACCGGTGAACGGCACGCCACCACCTCGGCGGGTTCGGGCCTCACTCGGCTCCGTGGCCAGCGCGGCCTCGGCGTCGACGTCGCAGGCGCGCAGCCAGCTGAAGCTGCCCGCCACCGGCTGTACGGCGCAGTAGCCGGCCGGATCGATGGCCCAGACATCCAGTTCCTGGCCGGAGGTGAGCCGCTCGGTGGGATAGAAGTCGTCGCTGGGACCGGCCCGCAGGTAGGTCGATGCCGCGGTCACGCGCACGGTCACCGGCAGCTTCGCGGCCGCAGGCTGCGGCACGTCGTCCGCGGCGCAGGCCACCGCACGCGACAGGGCAACGCATGCCATGGCCAGCAACGCGATCAGGTGTCTGGTGCCCATCGTCACGAGCTCGTCTCATTCGGTCGGAAAGCCGCGGGACAATGAAGACGGCGACGGCGGGCGTCAAGAGAAGGAGGCCCGTGGCTTTGCTCCCGCCACGAGAGCAAAAAAAGACGCGTAGACGAGGCTTGGGCGTCCTCGTCTACGCGTCAGTCGCGGGCCGCGGTGACAGCCCGACGCGACCTCTTGTAGACCACCGGCAAACGATCCTCAAGCCGCGATTTTTGAACCCCCGATCACCCCGGCCGGATCGCCCTGACGGGGAAAAAGAGGTAACTCTCACGAGGGGGTGGAAGCGTCGGCCGGGAGGTCCGGGAAACCTGCGCGGCTCCTCCCGCGGCGCGGCCCACGCTGGCGCCAGCATGCTGCGCTACCAGCGGTCCGTCGGCCGCTCCAACACCTCGCGGAGGAGGATCACCTGCCGGATCGTCCGCGGGTCGCGCACGAGCGCCGCGATCTCGACGGCGGCAGCGGACGCCGTCTGCTGCACCGGCTGTTCGAGCCCTCCGCGGGAGAGCGTCGTCTCCAGGTGCGCCAGTTCGTGCCCGAAGACGTCGTGCACGTGCCTTGCCACCTCGCTCTCACGCGGCTCGGCGGGCCGGAGGGAGGCAGGCCGCCTTTCCACACGCGGCTTCTCGGCGCGTCGCTCCAGCGCGGGTGCGCGGCGCTCGGTGGCCGACGGCGGCGCGACGGCCGGCCGGGCCGCAGGCCCGCCTCGGCTGCGCAGGAAGTCCTCGACCTGCCGCTCGAGCTCGCTGCGATCCTGCTCCGGACGCGCGGGCCGAAGCACCACGACCGGCGGCTTCTGCGCAGGTCGCCCCTCGATGACCACGTCGCCGCGGCCACGGCGAAACAGCGCCATGATCTGCGACACGATCCAAAAGCCGACGAACAGGACGGGCAGCAGCCCTTCCAGCCAATCGAGCCCGGCGGCGATCACGACGGCGACCATCGAGTTTTCCCTCCGCCGTGCAGGTGATCCTACGAGCCTGCAGCAGCGGCCATCGGCGCGGAGCCGGAGGCGATCGTCCGCCGCATGTCGGTGTCGGCCTGGAGATTCTTGAGCTTGTAATAGTCGAAGATGCCGAGCTGACCGCTCGTCAGCGAATCAGCGACCGCCTTGGGCACTTCAGCCTCCGCCTCGACGAGCTGCGCCCGGCTCTCCTCGATGCTGGCGATCATCTCCTGCTCCTTGGCCACGGCCATGGCCCGACGCCCCTCCGCGTTGGCGCGGGCGACGCGGGTGTCGGCCTCGGCCTGGTCGGCCTGCAGGCGGGCGCCGATGTTGGCGCCCACGTCGATGTCGGCGATATCGATGGAGACGATCTCGAACGCGGTGTTGGAATCGAGGCGGCGGGCCAGCACGGTCTTGGAGATCACGTCGGGGTTTTCCAGCACGGCCGTGTGGCTTTCCGCCGATCCGATCGCCGACACGATCCCCTCGCCCACCCGGGCGATGATCGTTTCCTCGGTCGCTCCGCCGATGAGCTGGTTAAGGTTGGTGCGCACGGTCACCCGGGCCCGCACCTTCAGCTGGATGCCGTTCTTGGCCACGGCATCGAGCGAGTCGCGGCCGCTGTTCTTGCCCGGGCAGTCGATCACCTTCGGGTACACGCTCGTCTGCACCGCCTCGCGCACGTTCCGGCCCGCGAGGTCGATCGCTGTGGCGAGCTTCCAATCGAGCTCGGTGATCTTCGCCTTGTTGGCGGCGATCAGCGCCTGCACGACGAGCGGCACGCGGCCGCCGGCGAGGTAATGGGCCTCGAGCGCCTGCCGCGTCACGCCCGACGCATCGCCGAGTCCGGCCTGCACGGCCATGATCTTGCTGCGCACGATGACCGTGGGATTGACCTTCTTGAAGCTCATGGCCACGAGGTCGAACAGCCCGATGCCGGCGCTCGAGGCATACGACTGCAGCCACAGCCGCAGGTAGCGGGCCAGGAGCCCGAACACCAGCAGCAGGAAAACGATTCCCAAACCCAGCACGATCAGCGTCGGCATGCGAGTGCTCCGCGTCACGAACGGCCTCGGGCGGGGCGCCCGAAACTCTGCGGCAAGCCTCGTTCGCGGGCGGGGGCCAGTCAAGCGCCGGGGCGGTCGAGGTGGTCGAATTCGAAGGTTTCGAGCGTCGGCGACAGGCCTTCGCGAGCCGTCTCGGCCGGCGGCGGGCCGGGCTGGGGGGATGGCGCCGGTGGTGCCGCCACGGCCGCCGCCACGCGCACGACCGCCGCCAGGCCCTGCACGCCCACGATGTCCACCACCGCGCCCACCGCGATCGGCCCGCTCTCGCTCATCGCATCGATCACCAGGCCATCCACGTGGACGGTGCCCCAGGGCACCAATTCGCTGGCCGCCAGGCCGCTCCGCCCGATCAGGCTGCGGAGTTTCTGCCGCTTCGGCGCGCCGGGCAGCACGTCGGCAGGATCGGGAGGGGGCGGCAGCACGCGGCGGCCCAGAGGCGTGTCCGGAAACCAGCGAAACGCCAAGGCGAGCACCGCGGGCACGGCCCCGACGGTGAATGCCAAGACAGCCATTCCCGCGGCCGTCCCCAGCTGCGTAAAAGCCATCACCACCGCGGCCACCAGCGCCATCACGCTCACGAACCCGAGAATGCCGCCCGACGGAATGAACACCTCGAGCACGATCACGCCCAAGCCCGCGGCCAGCAGCGTCGCCACCCACACGGCCGGGCTCATGGGTTGACCGAGCGGACGACCACCCGGCTCCCCCGCACCTCGACGACCCGCACCGGTATGCCCGGCTCGATCAATTCCCCGCTCGTCGTCACATCGTGGATCACCCCCGCCAGCCGCGCCTTGCCGGCCGGCGCCAGCCGGGAGGTCGTCGTTCCCTCGGCACCGAGCAGCGCGTCAAAGCGGTCGGCGGCGCCGGGCCTTTGTTCGTCGTCCGGTGGCGCGAGCAGCACGTTGCGCAACAGCGGTGCCGAAGGCAGCCAGCGCCGGGTGAGCGCCGCCAACACACCCACGCCGACCGCCGCTGCGAGGATTCCCAACAGCGACCACTGCAGCTGCCGGAGTTGGTAGTCGTTCGCGGGCACCACAAACGATTGGCTGGCGAGCACGAGCGACGCGATCACGAGCAGACCACCGCCGAGACCGAGCACGCCGAATCCGGGCAGCACGAACACCTCCGCTACGAGGCAGATGGCTCCGGCGAGAAACAGGAGCACCTCGAGCCAGCCCGCGGTGCCGTGGAGGTATTGGCTCCAGAAGTAGACGATGAACGCCACCATGGAGATGAATCCACCGAATCCCAGACCGGGCGTGTGCAGCTCGATGTAGAGTCCCGCCCCTGCGATGAGCAGCAACAGCCAGGCCAGCCCCGGGCTCGCCAGGGCGTCGAGCAGGGTCTCGCTCCACCGCGGCTCGGAGATGCCGATGTCGCCGGTGAGCGCGTAGGCCTTCTTCAGGCCGCCCATGTCGTCCACGACGTGCGCCGTGATTCCTAGCGCCTCGGCAGTGCCGCCCGTGAGCTGGATCGGCCCCACGCCGACGCGGCCTCCCGCCTTCCAGGTCTCGCGGTCGTCGCGGGTCGCCAGTTCCTCGTCGCTCATGAATTCGACGCGGCCCGTGGCTGGCTGCGTCATCCGCTCGACGACCACGCCGGGCATCGCCAAGGCCACCGGCAGCGACCACGCGCGGCCGCGCGGCCGCGCCACGCCTTCCCGCCACGCGGCAGCCACCGCCTGCACCTCGCGGCCGTCCGCAGACGACGCCCCGGCGCCACCGAGCAAGGCCCCCGGGTGCATCACGAGGTCGTCGCACGCCATGGCGATCAAGGCTGCATCCGCACGGGCCTCCGCGGGCACGTAGGCCACCGTCCGCACCCGCGCGGGGTCGAGTTGCGCCAGCCACGTGGCCAACACCAGGCTCTGCTCCGCCGCCCCACCAGGGCTTTCGATCCGCACGACGAGGAGCGTCGTGCCGGCGGAGACGGCGGCCTCGAGCCTGGCCTTGGCACGGCCGACCACGTCGGCGGAGATCGGGCCGTTGACCGCAACCATGAACGGTTTCCAGCCGTCTGCGGCGGCAACGTCGATCTTCAGCACGTCCTCGGGGAGGCCGACCGCCCGGGCGAGTTCGGCCGGCGTGGCCGCCAGCCGCCGCACGAGGCCCATTTCCCGGGCGCGGCGGCCAGACAACGCGAGCGGCACCGGCCGCAGTTCTTCGGAGGCGAGCACAACGGCCCGCTCCGCAACGGCCGCCAGGCCGGCGGCTTCGACATACTGCTCGCCCTCGTCGGTGGAGACGCGGAGCACCTGGGCCGTCGGATCGAGCAGCGCCACCGCGACGGCCGGCGGCACCGTGCGCCGCGCGGCCGCGATCTGCCGATACGCGGCCCGCATGGCGTCGTCGATGGCCGGCTCGTCGGCGTTGGCCGGCCCGAGCGTGGCCGCAGGGGCCATCACGATCTCCTCGCAGGCGAGGGCCACGAGCACGGCGTGACCGGTGACATCCTCCGGGAGGAAGGCCACGGTCTTGATTCCCGCCAACCTGCCATCGGCCAGAAACCGGGCCAGCTCCAGTGACCGGCCAAAGTCGCTAGCCGCTCCCGCACCGTCGGCGGCGGCATCGAAACGCAACACGAGTACGCCGCGCTTGCGTCCATCGGCCCGCAGCCCGTCGAGCCGCCGGAGGATCGCCGCCTTGGTCTGCGTGTCGCGGGTGCCGGTGATGGGAAGCGGCACCGAGATCATCACTGCCGGAGGCGCATCGTCGGCCCCGGCCCGCGTCGCCGCGCCGTGCATCGCGCCGCCGAGCATCACCGCGATGATGCAGGAGCGGAAGTGTGCCCACAGGGTTCGCATCGTCGCTCCGGCCGGTGAAAGCATTTCGAATTCTAAAACCGGGGCCCTCGGAGTCAAAAACCGGCGGCCGCGAACGCCGCTATACTGCCGTCATGACGCACTCATCCTCGACCCGCTCCCCGCTCCTCGACGAACTCGTCTCGCTCGTTGCCAGCGAGGCCCTCAGGCGCGGCACGTTCACGCTGGCCTCCGGCCGCACCGCATCGTTCTACCTGGATGCCAAACAGGTCGTGCTCGACGCCCATGGCTCGATGCTCGTCGGCCGGGCGATCCTCGAACGGCTGCAGGCCTGCGGGCCCCTGCCGGATGCCGTCGGCGGCATGGCCATCGGTGCCGACCCGGTGACCGGCGCCGTCGTCACGATGGCGGGTGTCGCCGGTCTGCCGCTCAAAGGCTTCATGGTCCGCAAGGAGGCGAAGGGGCATGGCATGCAGCGATTCGTCGAAGGGCCGGTGGAGGCGGGCCACCGCGTCGTGATCGTCGAAGACGTGATCACGACGGGAGGCTCGTCGCTCGTGGCCATTGATCGCGTGCAGGAGTTCGGCCTCGTCGTCGAGCGCGTGGTGACGGTGATCGATCGCCTGGCAGGTGCCGCCGAGGCGCTGGCGGCCCGCGGCATTCCCCTCGAGTCGCTGGTCACGATCCGTGATCTCGGCATCGAGGGCGAATAGCGAGCCGCTTGCCCGACCGCCGCGGCCGGACGTAGGCTTGTTTCCATGCGGTCATCGCGCCTGCCTCGCCGCGCTTCCGTCTTCCTGCTCGCCGGGCTGGCAGCGTGCACCGCGGTCGTCCGAGCGGAGACTCCCATTCCCGGCGACGCCGAGATCGCCGCCCTCATCGCCCAACTCGGCGCCGATGAATACGCCTTGCGCGAAGCCGCGGCCGCCCGGCTCGACGCCCTGGGCACGGCCGCTCTCGATTCCCTGCTCGCGGCCGCCGAGTCGAATCCCGACCTGGAGGTGGCCCTGCGGGCCGACTGGCTGGCCGAATCGATTCCCCTCGCCGACCCCGCCGACCCCGCCGAAGTCATCGAGTTGCTGGATCGTTACCGCCGGCAGGCGGGGGGCGAGCGGTTCCTCCTCATGAATCGCCTGCTGCGGCTCGACGACGATGCGGGCGTGGAGCCGCTGGCCCGCATCGTCCGCCGGGAGCGCGATCCGGCGACGGCCCGCATGGCCGCAGTGTTCCTCGCGCGCGAGTGGATCCCGAACGATCCCTACTGGCCCGGCATGAGCGACCCCATCCTCGCCGGGCTCGGGGCCAGCGGCCGGCCGGCCGCCGATTTTCTCCGCACGGTGGTGGCGTTTTCACGTTCCACTTCCGCAGCCGACCGCGTCCGCCTCGCCGCCGCCGGCCGCGACCTGCTGCCGACACTCGATCGCCTCGGCGGCGGCGCTGCAGCAGCCCGCACCGCCGCGGCGGGAAACGCAGCTGCGGCCGAGACCGTGACGACGAGCCAATCGATCCTCGAGCAATGCGTGATCCAAATGCTCCTCGCAGCCGGCGAGCGCGAGGAGGCGCTGGCGGTCGTCCGTCGCCAGATCGCCGGCTGCCTGGCCGCGCTGGCCGGCCGCGACGCCGCCGCGGCGGAGGACGCGGCCGGGACGATCGCCGACATCCTGATATGGTCGTCCGCGCATGGGATTCCCGACGCCGTCGACGCGATCGCCCCCTCCGATGCGGCCCCGCGGCGGAAGCCGATCCTCTACGCCGCCGCCGCCTGCGAGCGGGCCCGCAACCGCGATGCCGACGCGGCCATGCTGGCGCAGGCCGCTTTCATCGCGGGCGAAAACGACTTTTCCCAGCGCGTGCGGGCGGGCATGCTCCTGGTGGAATGGGGCCTCGGCGACTGGGCGAGCCGGGAATACGCGGCGATCACCGGCGATGCGGGCGTTCCCCCCGAGAAGCGGGCTTTCGTGGCGGTGCTCATGTCGGAATTTCTCCATGACCAGGGCCGCGATGCCGAGGCCGCGGCAGCCCTGCGGTCGATCCTTGATGACGGTGCGAATGAGGCCCAGAAGATCGCCCTCCTCCAGCAGATCGGCCGCGACCCGCTCATGGTGCGGGCGCGGATGCACTACTTCGAGGCCTGCGCGGCCGCGGCTCGGGGCGATGCGGCCGGACAGCGCGCGGCGCTCGAAGAGGCGTCTTCGACGATTGCCAAGGATGTCGACGCGTTGATCGCGCTCTACCACCTGGATGACGACGCCGCGGATCGCCGGGCGAAGGCGCGGCTGCTGGTCCGCGAGGCGCTCGAGCACATCGAAGGCGGCATGGACGGCTCATCGGACGATATGCAGAGCCGCAACGAGTATGCCTGGCTGGTCGCCAACACGGAGGGTGACGTGGCCAAGGCCACCCGCTATTCCCGCGAGACGCTCGCCGACTCTCCCGACAACGCCAGTTATCTCGACACGCTCGCCCACTGCCATGCGGCGGCCGGTGATTTCCCGATGGCCATCCGCACGCAACGGCTCGCCCATCGGTTCGAGCCCCACAACCGCATCATCCGTCTCAACCTGGAGAAGTTCGAGCGGCAGGCCGCCGCGGCGACCGGATCCAGATGACCCCCATCCACACGCTCTCGATCAATGGTGACTCGTTCGCGGTGCACACTCGCGGCAGCGGCAGGCCACTCGTGCTGCTCCATGCGTTTCCCCTCGACCACGGCATGTGGGAGGCCCAGGAACCGCTCGCCGAGGCGGTGCGGCTGATCGTGCCCGACCAGCGCGGCTTCGGCGGCAGCGCCGCCGCGCGGCCGATCGCGAGCATCGCGGAAATGGCCGACGACGTGATCGCGGTGCTGGATGCCCTCCACGTGGCCGAGCCGGCGGTCGTGTGCGGGGTGTCGATGGGGGGCTACGTGGCCCAGCACGTCGCCGCCCGGCATCCGGCGCGGGTCGCCGGGCTGATCCTCTGCGACACGAAGTTCGAGGCCGACACGCCATCCGCCCGCGAGGGTCGCGCGGCCCTCGCCACAAAAGTCGGCCGCCTGGGCACGTCCATTCTCGCCGACGCGATGCTGGGCAAACTGCTCGCTCAGTCGTCGGCAGCCCGCGCCGCCCCACGGCGGCAGGCCGTGGAGGAACACCTCCGGCAGATGATCGCCCGTCAGCAGCCGCAGACCGTGCAGGCCGCACTGGCCGCGATGGGCGACCGCCCCGACATGACGGCCGCCATGAGCCGGCTCGAGATTCCGACGCTCCTGGTCGTCGGTGCCGAAGACTCGTTCACTCCCCCGGAGGTGATGCAGCAGATGGAGGAGATCATGCCGGATGCCCGGCTGCTCATCGTGCCTCGGGCGGGACACCTCGTCCCGCTGGAGGCACCGGAGGTCTTCCACGAGGCAGCGCTGGCATTTTTTCGGGAGGCCATACGGGCCGCCGCTGGTCGCGGGTCCGCTCCCACTCCTGCCGCCGCTGTTTCGCCACCTCCTCCTCGATGATCTCGCGGATCGCCTCGCGGGGCGGCAGCCGCGGCCGCAGGTCGAGCGGCCCCAGCGTGGCACGGCCGATCACCAGGCCGATCGCGAAGCATCCGGCGACGACGACGGCGGCGAGGAGCCACCAGCCGGGGGATCGCTCGGCCGCCGCCGACCGGCCGCGCGACGTGACGGCAGCCATCTCGATCGTCGTGGCCGTCATGCTGGCCGGCATCGTCGCGGTGGGCAGCGCATCGAGCGCCGTCCACACGTCGCCGAGCACGCCCTGCGGCGTGTCGGCTCGCCGGGCGGATGGTGGACCGGAAGAGGGTGACGTCATTGGATTTCGCCTCGGGCGGCGAAGTAGGGCTGGATGGCTTCTTGGAGTTGATCACGGGCCCGGAACAGCAGCGATTTCACGGCGGGCACCGAGAGCTGCATCGCCGTGGCGATCTCGTCGAGCGAGCAGTTTTCGAACTTCGCGAGGAGAACGGCCATCCGCTGCCGTTCGTTGAGGCCCGCCAGCGCCCGCTGCACGACGGCCTGCACTTCCGCGCGGTCAACAGCCCGCGACGGCAACAACCCGCTGGCGGCGACGGCCAGTTGCTCCAGGCCGATGGCGCTCGACGAAGCCGATACGTTCACGGGCATGCCCCGTTCCTTGCGGCGGTAGGCCCGCTGCCGCAGGTCGCTGGCGACGTTGTGGGCGATCGTGTGGACCCACGTGGTGAACTTCGCCGTGGGCCTGTAGCTCGACCGCGCGCGATACACCCGCAGAAACACCTCCTGGGCGAGGTCTTCGGCGGTGGCGTGGTCGCCGGTGTGATGGAGAAACAGCGTGACGAGCCGGTTCTGCCACAGGCCGACGAGCTGCTCGAACGCCCCGGCATCGCCCTCGCGCACCCGCAGCATCAAGGCTGTCGAGGGATCGGAGGCCGCCACGCTGCCCGCCATGGTGTGACACCCTCTTCGCCGACGCCCCGCTCGCCCGGAGGGGCGAGGGCCTGCGGAGGCCAAGGATGGCTCCGCAGACGGGAAAAATGGAGCGGAGGAGGATCGAACTCCCAACCTCGGCATTGCGAACGCCGCGCTCTCCCAGTTGAGCTACCGCCCCGCACGGGAGAGGAGCGCAGCGGCCCGCATTCCCGAGGGAAAGTGGATGGTACGGCAGGCCCAGGAGGCTGTAAAGCGACGCCGCGGCGGGGCGCTACAATACGGTCTATGGATGTTTCCCCGATCGTTGTCCGCGGTGCACGGGAGCACAACCTGCGGGACGTCACGGTGGGGCTGCCGCGGGGGCGGCTCGTCTGCCTCTCGGGGGTGAGCGGCTCCGGAAAATCGAGCCTTGCCTTCGACACGCTCTACGCCGAAGGCCAGCGGCGGTATGTGGAGAGCCTGTCGACGTTTGCCCGCCAGTTCCTCGGCCAGCTCCCCCGTCCCGACGTCGATAGCGTGACGGGACTCTCACCGTCGATTTCGATCGCGCAGAAATCGGCCGGCACCAACCCGCGGTCCACCGTCGCCACGATGACGGAGATCCACGATTTTCTCCGCGTGCTCTACGCGCGGGTCGGCACCGCCCACTGCCCCGAGTGCGATGCCGTGCTGGAGGCCCAGCCCCGCGACCAGATGGTGGAGCGGATCCTCGCCGCCCGCGGTGGGCGGCAGGTGATGATCCTCGCGCCCCTGGTGAAGGAAGCAAAGGGCGAGCACCGCGATCTGTTCACGGACCTCGTCCGCCAAGGGTTCACCCGGGCCCGCGTCGATGGCCGCGTGTGCCGCGTGGAGGATCCGCCGGCCCTGGAAAAACTCCTCAAGCACACGATCGACGTGGTCGTCGACCGGCTCGTGCCCGAGGAGGCCACGCGAAGCCGCGTGGCCGAAGCGGTGGAGCTCGCCCTCCGCGTGGGAGGAGGCCTCGTGATCGTGGCCGACGACGGCGACGATCCCGACGACCTCATCCTCTCCAGCCGGTATGCCTGCGTGGCGTGCGGCGTGAGCTATGCGACACCGGAGCCGCAGCTTTTCAGTTTCAACAGCCCGCAAGGGGCATGCCCCACGTGCGACGGCCTCGGCGACATCTATGGCATCGATCCGGCGAAGCTCGTCACCGACCCGGAGAAATCCCTGAAGAAGGGATGCATGGGGGTGCTGGGCACGTTTCGCGACATGCCGCGGTGGCTGCGGCGGCTCCTCAACGGCGTCGCCGCCCACGCGGAGAAGAAGCGGAAGTGGCCCGCCGGCACGCTGCTGGAGACCCCCTGGCAAGACCTCTCCGCGCTGCAGAAGAAAATCTGGCTCAACGGCACGGGCATCGACGAGATCGCGGTGTCATGGAAGCGCGGCCGCGCGGAGCGCGGTGCGCGGACGAAATTCGAGGGGCTCCTGGCGATGCTCGCCGCCCGCTGGCGAAACGCCAAGAGCGGCATCATGCGGCGGATGCTCGAAAAACTGATGAGCATCACCCCCTGCCACGACTGCCAGGGGGCGCGGCTCTCGCGTCAGTCCCGGGCCGTGCGGATTACGAGCCGGGCGCGGGGCTGGCGCGACGACGGTGGCCGGGGCGAGGCCTCGCTGTCGCTCGATCGCCTCTGTAGCCTGCCGATCGCCGCCGCGCGGGCCTTCCTTTCCGACCTCGTCCTCGACGATACGCAGGCCATCATCGCCACGGAACTTCTCAAGGAGATCCGCAGCCGGCTGGAATTCCTCGACCAGGTCGGCCTCGGCTACCTCGCGCTTGACCGCAAGGCGCCCACGCTCTCGGGTGGCGAGAGCCAGCGGATCCGCCTGGCCGCCCAGATCGGCTCAGGGCTCTCGGGGGTGCTCTACGTGCTCGACGAACCCTCGATCGGCCTGCATGCCCGAGACAACGCCAAGCTCCTCGGGGCGCTCGAGCAGTTGCGCGACAAGGGCAACACGGTGGTCGTGGTCGAACACGACGAAGACACGATCCGTGCCGCCGACTGGGTGGTCGACTTCGGCCCCGGTCCGGGCAAGCGCGGCGGCGAAGTGGTGGCCGAGGGCACGCCCGACGACGTGGCCCAAAGCGAGCGGAGCATCACGGGGAGTTTTCTCGCCGGCCGCGACGCGATCGAGGTGCCGGCGAAGCGGCGGCAGCCGTCGCAGACGAGCATCCGGCTCCGGGGAGTGCGGCACAACAACCTCCGGGGCGTGGACGTGGAGATCCCGCTGGGGCTCTTCGTCTGCGTGACGGGCGTCTCGGGGAGCGGCAAGAGCTCGCTCGTGGGCGACGTGCTCGAGCCCGAACTGCGGCGGCGGCTGGGGAGCGAGGCGGCCCAGCCGGGAGAGTTCGACGCCATCGAGGGCACGGAACAGCTCGACAAGGTCATCGTCATCGACCAGTCGCCGATCGGACGGACGCCACGGAGCAATCCCGCGACGTACGTGAAGGTATGGGACGACATCCGCAGCCTGTTCACCATGCTGCCGGAGGCGAAGAAGCGCGGCTGGAAGGCGGGGCGGTTCAGCTTCAACGTGGCGGGCGGCCGCTGCGAAGCCTGCGAGGGCAACGGCTCCGCGCGGCTCGACATGGATTTTCTCGCCGACGTGTGGGTGACCTGCGAGGTGTGCGGTGGGGCGCGGTTCGCCAAAGACACGCTCGAAGTCCGCTGGAAGGGCAAGAATGTCGCCGAACTTTTGAACATGGAGATCGGCGAAGCCCGCGAGCTCTTCGCCGACGCCCCCGACATCGCCCGCAAGCTGGAAACGCTGTGCGACGTGGGGCTCGATTATCTCCACCTCGGGCAGCCGTCGCCGACGCTCTCCGGGGGCGAAGCCCAGCGGGTGAAGCTCTCGCGCGAGCTTGCCAAGCGGTCGACGGGGAAAACGCTCTACATCCTCGACGAGCCGACCACCGGCCTGCACATGGCCGACGTGCGGCAACTGATCACGGTGCTCGAGCGGCTCGTCGCCGCCGGCAACACGGTGCTCGTCGTGGAGCACAACCTCGACGTCGTGAAGCGGGCCGACTGGGTGATCGACCTCGGGCCCGAAGGAGGTTCCGGCGGCGGTGAGGTGGTGGCCGAGGGCACGCCGGAACAGATCGCGAAGGTGAAGGCCTCGCACACGGGGCGGGCGCTCGTGCCGGTGCTGCGGGCGGCGAAAGGCCGACGCGCCGGCCGGCAGAATCGCAGGCCGCAAGGCTCGGCCATCGCGGCACGGGAAAGACAGGCCGCCCAGAGCACGCTCGCGCGGGTCGCGGACATCTCCCGCGATCCCGGCCCTCCGGCGATCATGGTTCGCGGCGCGGCCCAGCACAATCTCAAGCAGGTCGATGCCGACATCCCGCGCGGAGCCCTCACCGTGTGCTGTGGCCCGAGCGGCTCCGGCAAGACGTCGCTCGCTTTCGACACGCTCTATGCCGAGGGGCAGCGGCGTTACGTGGAAAGCCTGTCTCCCTATGCTCGGCAATTCGTCGGCCAGGTGCCCAAGCCGATCTTCGAACGGATCGAGGGGCTCTCGCCGGCGGTGGCCATCGAGCAGCGGGCCACCGGAAGCACTCCGCGGTCGACCGTCGGCACGCTCACGGAGATGTATGACTACTTCCGCGTGCTCGCCGCTCGGCTCGGGGAGATGCACTGCCCTGATTGCAGCACGCCGGTGGGGGCGCAAAGCATCGATCAGACGGTCGAGCGGCTGTTCGCGCATGACCCCGGCACGCGGCTGCTTCTTCTGGCGCCGGTGGAGTTGCGGGTCGGCCAGGCGCCGGAGGCGCTGTTCGCGAGCCTGCGGGCGGCCGGGTATGTCCGTCTGCGGATCGACGGCCAGACCGTGCATCTCGATGAGAAACCGACGCTCGACCGCAAGCGGAAGAGCCGCATCGAGATCGTGGTAGACCGGCTGACTGTGAATCCCGCCGAGCGGAGCCGCTTCGCGCAGAGCGCCGAGGCGGCGTTTGACGCCGGCGGCGGCACGATGCTCGTCGCCCGGGCCGTCGCCGGACGTGATGAGCCGGACTGGCCGGTCGAGGTGCACAGCCGCAAGCTCGCCTGCCCCTCCTGCGGCCGCGGATTCAAGCCGCTGGAGCCGCGGCAGTTTTCCTTCAATAGCCCGCTCGGTTGGTGTGCGAGCTGCGATGGGCTGGGCACACGCACCGGCGTAGAGCATGCGTCGCTGGTGCGTGATGCGTCGCGGTCGCTCGCCGAGGGATCGCTCGATCTGTGGCCATCGCTGGCCGCGCCGGTGGGCCGCACACTGCTCGACGCCCTCTGCAAGGCGACGGGCCTGCCGGGCGACGTGCCGCTGGCCGATCTTTCTGGAATGCAGCAGCGGGTGCTCTTCGAGGGCACGGGCGAGAAGTGGATCGAGGCGAAAGGCTTCGCCTTCCGCTTCAAGGGGCTGGAGAACGCCTGCGAGGAGGCGGCCCGGCTCGTGGTCGGCCTCCGTGGCAAGGTCGATGCCGTGATGGGCGAGGTGCCCTGCAGCGAGTGCGGCGGGAGCCGGCTGGCCGACGTGGCCAGCGCCGTCACGCTCTGGGGTCGCACGCTCGACGTGTGGTGTCGGATGCCCCTCGGCCGTCTGCAGCAGGAGCTCGCCACCATCTCCATCGACGAGGCCGACAAGAAGATCGCCGGCGACCTGCTCCGCGAGTTGCAGTCGCGGGTGGCCTTTCTCGTCGACGTGGGGCTCGACTACCTCGACATGGCCCGGCCCGCGGGCAGCCTCTCCGGGGGCGAACTGCAGCGGATTCGCCTCGCCGCCCAGGTGGGCAGCGGCCTCACGGGCGTGCTCTACGTGCTCGACGAGCCGACGATCGGCCTCCACCCGCGTGACACGCACCGGCTGATCCGTGCCCTGGGCAAGCTCCGCGACCTCGGCAACACGCTCGTGGTGGTCGAGCACGACCGCGACGTCGTGAGCGCCGCCGATCAGGCGCTCGACTTCGGGCCGGGCAGCGGCCGCGAGGGGGGCCACATCGTCGCCCAGGCAACTCCCGCGCGGCTTGCCGCCACGAAGCGCAGCGTGACGGGCCCCTACCTCACCGCCCGCCACGCCTGCGATGCCGTGCTGGAGAAAAAGCGTCTGCACGGCCGCCGCGAGCCGCAGGGCTGGCTCAACATCCGCGGCATCCGCCATCGCACGCTGAAGGGCGTCGACGCGCGGATCCCGCTGGGCGTGCTGGCGGCGGTGACGGGCCCCAGCGGCTCGGGCAAGACGTCGCTAGTGCTCGAGGTCTTGTGGCGGGCGCTGGCCCGCCGGCTGCATGCGGCCCGCGAGCAGCCCGGCCAGCATGATGCGGTGCACGGCCTGGATGCGATCGACAAGGTGATTCTCGTCGACCAGGAGGCGATCGGCTCCACACCCGGCTCGACGCCGGCCACCTACACCGGCGTGTTCGACCACATCCGGCAGCTGTATGCGAAGACGCCCGAGGCCCGCACCCGCGGGTTCACGCAACGGACGTTTTCCTTCAACGTGCCCGGGGGCCGCTGCGAGGCCTGCGAGGGCCTCGGCCAGCGCCGCGTGGAGATGCACTTTCTCCCCGACGTGTGGGTGGAATGCGAGGCCTGCAAGGGGCGGCGGTATTCGGCGGAGACGCTCCACGCGAAGTGGCACGGCAAGTCGATCGCCGACGTCCTGGAGATGAGCGTGGCCGACGCGGCCCAGCTCTTCGACACCGTACCTCACATCGCGCGGATTCTCGGCACGCTCGTCGACGTGGGGCTGGGCTACGTCACGCTCGGCCAGCCCGCGCCGCAGCTGTCGGGGGGGGAGGCGCAGCGCGTGAAGCTTTCTCGCGAACTCGCCAAGCCCGGCACGGGCCGCACGCTCTACATCCTCGACGAGCCGACGACGGGGCTCCACTTCGCCGACATCGAGAAGCTCCTGCACGTGCTCGAGCGGCTCGTGGACGCCGGCAACACGGTGCTCGTGGTGGAGCACAATCTGGAGGTGATCGCGGCCGCCGACTGGGTGCTCGACATGGGCCCGGAGGCGGGGGACGGCGGCGGGAAGATCGTGTGCGAGGGGCCGCCGGAAGACATCGTCATCCACGCCCGTCGCGCCGCGGCCGCCGAATTTACGAAACTGCTCCGCTCGCACACCGGCGAGGCTCTCGATGCCTTCGGGCTGGTGGCCGCGGCGGGCGGCCACCAGCCCGCGAAGGCTCCATCCATTGCCACTACCACCGCGCCTCGAGGCCGGTCGTCACGCCGTGGAGCAACACGCTCCCGTTCGTGTTGATCGTCGCCGCACCGGCCCCGCCGACGAGGTTGAGCTGATCGGCCGGCACCGCGACCCCGCTCAGCCAGAAGACCGAGTAACCGGCCCGCCACGACAGCCATTTGGCGAGTCGCACGCTGCTGTTGAAGCCCACCTCGCCGAAGAACGACGTCTGATCAGCGGCCGCCGACTGCTGGCCGAGGATGCCGGCTTCGCTCGTCCGCTGGAAGGCGTTGTTATAGAACACGCCCGCCTTGGCGACGCCATTCACCGAGAAGGGATACGCCCCGGCGACGGCCCGCTTGGAGTTGCCCCAGAAGAGGAGATCGGCTCCGAACTGGCCGCCGTAGAGATCGTTGCCCGCCTGCGAGTCGAGCGAGGCGATTGCGGGATTGGCCGTGTCGACGATCTGCAGCCGCTGGTTCCATTCCACCCACCGAAAGCCGGCGAGCCAAGTGATTGCCGAATCGTTGGAACGACGCCGCCAGTTCAGTTCGGCGCTCTGGATCTGACCGGTGGAGAGCATGTCACTCTCCATCGTCGGAGGCGTGAATCCGACCGGCATGTTCGCGGCATTGTAGGTGCCGGGTGGCACTTTCTGCTCGCCGGCGAACGAACCAACATTGAAGTAGTTGCCCTCGATCGCATAGCACTGGTCGAGGTTCACGAACAAGCCATAGCGGGCCCCGGCCGCGGCCACCGTCTGCAACTGGTTGATGTCGATGACGGTGGTCCCCGAGCTGAGGATGGGGCGGCTGGGAATGTTGCCCTGCCAGAGCACGAGGGCGTCGACCTGGCCGACCAACCGCGGCGACGCGTCGCCCAGCACACGGTTGAAGTAACCGGCGGCATGACGGAAGCCGTCCTTGGGGGATCCGCCGGTGCAGCCGCCGGCATCGCAGCACTCGATGAAGGCCGGCATGTCGCTCACGTCGACGGGCGAGCCACCGTCTTCAGCGACCGTGCCAGGATTCGCCGCATTGATGGGCGAGGGCGCGAGCACCGAATCCGCGTCTTCGACCGGGAGGTCTGCTGAAACCAGCTCCTCTTCGGGCTGATCCGTGGCGATAAATTCCGCCGCCGGGGCCGTGGCGTCGTCGGCATCAAACCCACCCGCCCCAGCGGCGGCAGGCACCAGCGAAACCACGCAAGCGGCGATCTTGGCCCAATCATTCCAAGCGTTCATGGCGTTACGACCCTCCCTGGAGAAAATGTCCGCCTGTTGTTTCGACTGCGGGTGGTGAGGGTCGTGACCATCGCTCCTCGAATTCCCGTCACGAAAGCGGCGGCCCCTGGGGGGCCGGGGAAGACTTTTCCGGGGCCAGACGGCCGCGCAGTTTGCCGGGCTTGCCGCGGCGCACCGGCCGCCGCGATGAGGCCGGATGAAACCTGCCTACCCCGCCGTCTCCACGATCTCGCAGGCGCCGCCGGTGGTGGGGCGGGTGAAGAGAATGTTGAGCGTCCGCAGATAGGTGTGCAGGCCGGCGTCCTGGATGGGAAGGATGTGGGCGGGGTGTCCCGACTCGTTGTGGTGCGAATGCCACAGGCCCGGCGGCGTGATAAACACGGAATGCGGCTGCCAGTCGAAACGCTCGCCGTCCTTGATCGTGCCATCCTTGGCGAGCGCCTTGCCTACCATCGTGTAGCAGCCTGGCCGCGCATCGACCACGAGATCGACCGCCACCGATTGGTGCCGGTGCGGGGCCTGCACGGCGTCTACCGGCAGGATGCCGAACATCGCCCACAGCACGTGCGTGATCGTCTTCGTCTGGGGAAAGAGGCGATGCCCGAGGAGGATGCTGAGGCGGTTCGCCTTGGCGCTCGCCGGATCGCGGATCACCGCCTCCAGCGCCTCGCGGATCGCGTCATGCCGATAGAGCGTGGGGGGAAACTGCTGCTGCACCGCCTCCGCGCCGAGATACCGCATGAGCGGCTCATCGTGCACCCAGTAGAGGGCCGCGTCGTCAGCCGCGATGTGCGTGGCCCGACATCGGGCTGGCAGCGTGAACAGGTCGCCCGACCGCCACGGGATCTCGAGGTCGCCCGGCACGGCTGCCGCCGTGCCCCCGCCGGCCGGATCGGCCAGCCGCGTGGTGCCGGTGCCACGCATCACGAAAAACAACTGGCTCGTGGCGTTGGCCGAAGTGATGTGGGCATCGCCCGGGCAGACGTGCAGAAAATTCGCGCACAGTCCCGGCGACGTCGCCGGGCCCGTGCAGCCGAGCGTCGCGCTCGTGTCAAGGGGCACCGTCCGCGTGCCCCCCTGCTCATGCAACTCGGCCCCGAACCGCACCCCCGGAATGGCGGCGAGCGTGCCATCGGTGATCGGGTTGGAGGCGTAACGGTAGTCTTGGAAGCGGGCCGGCTCGGTGAGTTTCTCGGCGAGCGTGTGTTCGTGGGCGGGCTGGAGCATGGAGTTTTGTCCCTGCACAATACGGAGAATGGGAGATCGACGGTGAACGTGAAATCCTTATGATGCGGCGGGGATTGTACCCCGACCGATCATGGTACACACCTCCCGCATCGTGTCCTTGCTTCCCGCCGCGACGGAGATCGTGGCGTTGCTGGGAATCGCCGACCGACTGGTGGCACGGTCGCATGAATGCGACGAGCCCACGGCGGTCGCGACACTACCCGCGCTGACTTCCCCCCGCAT
>JBIIIP010000121.1:0-8424 GCA_044234625.1 Pirellulales bacterium
TCTGCTACACGGGGAGTTTTTCCGTGTATGCGGCGGCGGGTGGAGCGATCGAGACCACGAGCGTCGATCTCTCGAACACCTACCTCGAGTGGACGCGGACGAACCTCGCGCAGAACGGCTTCAAGGACGCCGGCCGGCACCGCACCGTGCGCGACGAGGCGCGGGCGTTCCTGGAGCATCGGGCGCGCCGCGGCGAACCGCCGTTCGACCTGGTCGTGTGCGACCCGCCCACCTTCTCGCGGTCGGCGAAGAGCGAAACGCCGTGGGACGTCGAACGCGACCACGCCGCGCTCATGACGCTCGTGGCCGCCAACCTCGCGCCGGGAGGCGTCGTCTATTTCTCGACGAATTACCGCCGCTTCCACCTCGCCGCCGAGAGCCTCGCGGCCCTCTTCACCGTGCGCGAAATCACGCGGCAGACGATCCCCGAAGACTTCCGCAACGACCGTATCCACCGGGCATGGCGGCTCGTGAAACGAGCCTGACCGGAGCAGCGCGGCCGGGGCCGCCGGGTCCGGCGTCACTCGCCTGGCCGGCCATCGGCATCGGCCGTCAGCCACAGGGCATCGAGTTTGGTGCCCCGCTCACGGCAGCCAACCGTGAGGCGCACGTCGCCGGCGGGCAGGTCCAGCGGCGCGGGCCCGCGCGCCCCGTCGAGAGCGACGGGGTTCCACTGCCAGTCGCCGGCCCGCGGCACGTGCCAATCGCCAGCCTGCAACAGGCGGCCGTCGAGGCCGGCGACGGTAAGCCGGAATGAATCATGGCGAGGC
This sequence comes from Pirellulales bacterium, assembly GCA_044234625.1. Taxonomy (GTDB): domain Bacteria; phylum Planctomycetota; class Planctomycetia; order Pirellulales; family UBA1268; genus CACORA01. Next base: position 771 of record JBIIIP010000121.1, read on the forward strand.
GCGGGAGCCAGCGTGCGGCCCCACAGCCAATACCTTCCGGCGCGGACGACGTGGAGCCGCCAGGTCGCGCTCCCCGAGGCGTACGCCGGGGTCGGCCCGGCCGGCTGCCAGACCGACCGCCTCGAGTCGCCGTCGTCGCTGACGAGCATCCGCGGCAGCACGACGCCGTCCTCCGCCTCGATCTGCAAGCCACCTTCAGTGGGCACGGCCAGCGGTCGCTGCGCGGCGAAGCCGGCGGCCAGGCCCGCGCACAGGGTCGCGCGTTCGAGCAGCAGCCTGCCGAGGTCGATCCCGTCGAGTTCGAGCACGGCGCGGCTGGGAGCGGGCTCGAGATCCACCCGGGCGGCAGCATCGAAAGGGGCGCGGGCGGTGACCGCGACGGGTCCTTCGCGGCCGGGCACGGCCACGTGGATGTGGTCCGCCGATAGATCGACGCGGGCCACCGCGTCATGGAGGAACCGTTCGTGCCATGCGTTGAACGCGTCGTCGGTCGTGAGCCCGCCGCCGATCCGCACCCACACGGCGGCGGCCGCATCGGCCGTCGGCGGTTCGGCGCGGTGCTCGATAGTGAGCCGCATCGCGCCGCGCGCGGCGCCGTCGTCCACGAGCGCCGCCGGCGCCGGCGCGCCATCCTGGCGCCGGGCCCACACGACCCGCAGTCCGACCGCTGCCGAGCCCCTGCGGATCACGAGTGGCTCACCACTGGCGAGTGGAAACCGGGCCGGTGGCTGCGGCGCGGAGGACGGGAGGTCGAGGCGATGGTCGCCGAGCCAGATGGCATCGACGTCGCGCGGCATGACGACATGGCTCTGCAGGTTGGCCGGTTCCTCGTCGGCCATACCCGCCCGGCGGTAGACGGCGAGCCCGACCGCGTCGGCATCGTGTTGGGCGGCGGCCCAGAACGGTGCGAGGTGCACCGCCTTGCGGTGGCCGGCGGTGCCGGTCGCCTCTTTCGACAGGCCGTAGGGATCCTCACGCCCATCGGGCACGAACACGCCGCGGACGGCGGTCACCGGGCCGGGAAGATCGAAGGTGAGCGCGGCGTCGTGATCGCCGTAGGCGGCGTGGGCGCATCCGAGCGTCACGTCGGCCAGGAGCCAGTGTGTGCGCGACTCTGCCGGCCGGGCGCCCCAGGCCTGGCGGACGCGCCGCGGGAACCGCGTGCGGGCGAGGTCGAGCAGCCGCGGCGGCGGCTGCCAGGCGGCCTGTGCCGCATCGACCAGCGCGAGGCTCCTGCCCACCGGCATGTCGATCCAGCCGTGGAGGCGGAGGTCTTGCCCCAGGCCGCCGCGGCCATGGAGCGGATCGTAGTTCCGACTATGGGGGCCCGCGATGCGGCCGGCGGCCGGGAAAAAATTCAGCGCGGTGTCGGTCCATACGAGTTCCACCATGGCGCGGGCCAGGTCGCGGCCCGCTGCCCGGCCCGCATCCCGCTCGATGACCGACAGGCCGCGGATGTCGAGGGCGTAGTAAGCCGGGCTGCAGTATTCGTGCAGGCCCCACTGCCAGGTGTCGGCGGCGACCGCCTCCAGACGCCGGTATCCCTCGGCGGCGGCGTCGGGGCGATCGAGCGCCTCGCCGAGCGTGATGAGATTGGCCGCATTGAGGATGGCGATGTTGGTGTAGGTCGGCGGCACGGCCCGCTGCAGCGAGGCATCCACCGCGCGGTCGAGGAGACCGCGGAGGACATGTCGCGTGGGCTCGGGCAGCCAGTCGCGGTGCCGCCGCCAGAGAAGGTGCATGTCGAAACTGCAAAACTCCACCGCGTTTGTGTCGGTGACCTCCGCGTCGTGCCATGACCAGCGGAAGTTGCCGGCATGCGGGCCGTCGGGGTCGCGGTCCTGCATCGCCGCGCCGAGTTCGAGGAAACGATCGATCCGCTCCGGGTGCCTCCGCACCTCGGCGAGGGCGAGGGCCGCCGCAAAAAGATCGCGGCTGCGGAGCGTGGGCGGAGGGTCGGATTCCGCGAGATCCTCCCAGAGGAGTTCGGCCCGCGCGGCGGCCGCGACGACGGCCTCCGCGCGGCGGGCGGCGGTTGCATCGTCCGCCGCCAGTGGCGCCGCGATCACCGCCCACACCACGTGGGCGACGAGAGGGATCGGCGTGGTGAAACGGCCGCGCATGGTGGAGGGCCTTCGTGCACGATGGGCCGGTCGGCGCGACCAGCCACCACTTCGCAGTTTGACGGGCTGCGCCGACAGTTTCTACATTCACGCCATGAGGAGTCGAAAAGCAACACTGGCGGTGATGGCCTTTTCGATCGCCTCCTGGGTCGGCTGCCGGCCCGCCGATCCCACGCTCGTGAGGATCGTGTCGAGCCTGCCGCGGACGGGGTCCGCCAAGCAGCAGTCCGACACGCTCGTCCGTGGCATCCGCATGGCCGTCGAGGAGGCTGGCGGGCGGGTCGGCCCGTTCCGCATCGAATACCTCGATCTCGACGATTCGACGGCCGCCGCAGGGCAGTGGACGAGCGAAGCCGAGGCCGCCAACGCCCGGCGGGCGCTGCAGGATCCCGACGTGGTGGCCTATATCGGCACCTTCAATTCGGGTGCCGCGAAGGTGTCGATGCCCATCCTGAACCTCGGCGACCTGTTGATGGTGTCGCCTGCGAACACGGCCGTGGGTCTGACGAAGCCGGGCCTGGGCGTGCCGGGCGAGCCCGAGGTCTACCGTCCCACCGGCCGCCTCAACTACGCCCGCGTCGTTCCCGCCGACGATCTGCAGGGGCCGCTTTCCGCCGACTGGGCGAAGGGCCGGGGTGTGAAGAAGGTGTACATCCTCGACGACAACGAGGTGTATGGCAAGGGAATCGCCGATCTCTTCGACGAGCGCTGCCGCGAGATCGGCATCGAGGTGCTGGGCCACGATTCGATCGATGCCAAGGCGCAGGAGTTCAAGTCGTTGATGGCGAGCGTGAAAGCGGCGGGGCCGGACCTCGTCTACTTCGGCGGCACGACGCAGAGCAAGGGGGGGCAGCTCGCCAAAGACATGGCCAGCGCCGGGATCACCGCCCTGTTGATGGTGCCGGACGGCTGCCGCGAGCAGGTGTTCATCGATTCGGCCGGCGCGGTGAATCTGGAGGGCCGCTGCTTCGTCACCTTCGGCGGCCTGCCCCCGGAAAAGCTCACGGGGAAGGGCCGCGACTTCGTGGAGCGCTACCGGGCGAAGTTCGGCGAATTGCCCGAGGCCTACGCCGTGTACGGCTACGAGGCGGCCCAGGTGGCGCTGCGGGCCATCCGTGACGCCGGCGTGAAGGATCGCCGGGCGATCACCGACGCCGCCCTCGCCATCCGCGATTTCGACGGCGCCCTCGGCCACTGGGGCTTCGACGCGAACGGCGACACGACCCTGAGCACGCTGACAGTGAGCGTGGTGCAGGGGGGGCGATTCGAATTCGAGGCCATCATCGACGCCACCGGCGTGGCCGAGGCGAAGCCGACAGAGTAGAACCGGCGGCCGCGGAGGAGCCTCGTGTCAGCCCAGTTTTTTCTCCAGCAGTGCCTCATCGGCCTCACCAACGGGGCGCTCATCGCGCTGGTGGCCCTCGGCTACACCATGGTCTACGGCATCATCGGCCTGATCAACTTCGCGCACGGCGACCTGATCATGCTGGGGGCCTGCCTGGCCTTGTCGCTGGTGACGGCGGCGGGGCTGGCCACGGCCGGCCCGGGCACGACGTGGCTGGCGATCGCGCTGCTCGTCGCCGTCTGCGGGCTTTTCTGTGGCGGGCTCAACGTGGCCGTCGACCGCATTGTCTACAAGCCGCTGCGGGCGGCGCCGAAACTCGCGCCCCTCGTGTCGGCGATCGGCGTGTCGTTCATCTTCATGAACATCGGGCTCTTCTGGCTCGGCCCCGCCGACCGGTCGTTTCCCGAACTGGTTTCCTCGGCCAATCTCCTGCCGGGCGGGGCCCTGCAGTTCAGCTGGAAGGACCTGCTCGTGGTGTTCGTCGTGGTGCCGCTGATGCTCGCCTTGTCGCTGGTGGTCAAGGCCACGCGGCTGGGCAAGGCGATGCGGGCGGTGGCCCAGGATCCCACCGCCGCGGCCCTCGTGGGCGTCGACGTCGACCGCGTCATCGCCGCCACGTTCTTCATCGGCGGCTTTCTCGGCGGGGCGGCGAGCGTGATCTACGGCCTCTACATCAACACGATCGGCTTCCAGATGGGGTTTCAGAACGGCCTCTATGCCTTCACCGCCGCGGTGCTCGGCGGGATCGGCAGCATTCCCGGCGCCGTGGTGGGAGGCATCGTGATCGGCCTGGTGCGGGCCCTCTCGAGCGCGTACGTCGGCGAGCGCTGGACCGGAGCGATCGTGTTCGCGATCCTGATCGTGATCCTCGTCTTCCGGCCCGAGGGCCTGCTCGGCAAACGGACGAAGGAGAAGGTTTGAATCGCTCGCAACCGATCGATGCGACGGGCGGGCGGCGGCTGCTGCCGGGGTGGCTCCGCGACCATTGGGACGTGGCGGCGCTGGTCGGCCTGGCGGTCGCCCCGCTGGTGGTGCCCGCGCTCGGGGGGGCGCTCGGCGGGCAGGTGACCACGCTCTTCATCTACTGCATCCTGGCGCTCGGGCTCAACGTGATGGTGGGCTACACGGGCCTCGTGCACCTGGGCATTGCGGCATTCTTCGGGATCGGCGCCTACCTGGTGGCGATCCTCACCGTGCCCATGTATCCGTTTCAGATCGGCTGGCTGGCGGCGACGATCGTCAGCGTGCTGGCCGCCGCCGGCATCGGGCTGGCGCTCGGCGCCCCCACGCTGCGGCTGCGGGGGGATTACCTCGCCATCGTCACGCTCGGCTTCGGGGAGGTGGTGAAGGTCACGCTCCGCAACCTCGAGCAGATCACGGGCGGCATGAAGGGGCTCAACCCCGTGCCGCCGCCGGGCGCCGGCGTGAAGGCAGGGCCGCTCGATCTCGGCCTGGCCTTCGCCATCGACCCGCGGTGGTTTTACTACCTCGCCCTGCTCGCGCTGGCCGGTGTGGTGGTGGCGATGCGGCGGCTGGAACAATCCCGGCTGGGCCGGGCATGGGTGGCCGTGCGCGAGGATGAGCTGGCCGCAGCGGCGATGGGCATCTCGGCCACCCGCGTGAAGCTGTCGGCGTTCGCGATGTCGTCGGCCGTGGCGGCGCTGGCGGGCTGCCTGTATGCGGCCAGCCTGTCGACGACGGCCGACCCGAACGCCTACGACTTCAACCGCTCGATCATGGTCCTCTGCGCCGTGATCCTCGGGGGACTGGGCAGCATTCCCGGCACACTGCTCGGCGTGGCGATCCTCGTCGGCTTCGACACGGTGCTCGCTCCCTGGGCCGATGCCTGGATCCAGGAGATGAACGTCAATCCCACGGGGTCGAGCCTGCTGTCGTTCAGCGGCTGGCGGCTGGCGATCTTCGGCCTGGCGCTCGTGCTCGTGATGCGCTACCGGCCCGAGGGCCTCGTGCCGTCGCGGCGGATGGCGGCCGAGTTGCACGAGGTGCCGCGATGAACCGGCAGCCGGCCGTGGCGGCCGCCACCGAGATCCCGCTGCTCGACGTCGATCGGCTCTCCATCCGGTTCGGCGGGCTGGTGGCCGTGTCGGATCTCGACCTCGACGTGCCGGAAGGGCGGATCGTCTCGCTCATCGGGCCCAACGGCGCCGGCAAGACGACGGCCTTCAACTGCATCAGCGGCATCTACGCCCCCACGGCGGGATCGGTGCGCTTCGAGGGGCATCGGCTGGAGCGGGCGTTCGGCCCAGGCACGTTCTGGGCGGCGATGGGCGTGGGCCTGCTCGTGGGGTTGCTCGTCGCCGCCGCGGCGGTCGACGTCGACCGGCTCTGGCTGGCGGTCGTGAAGCGCGGCATGGTCACGGGGGAACCGTTTACGGCCTCCGGAGCGCTGCGGCGTCTGCGCGGCTATTTCCGTGCGGAGCTGGCCATCGACCAGATGGCCGGGAAGTGGCGCGTGGTGAGCGCCGACGGTAACGACGTGCTGGCGATCCGCCGCGACCTCGACGAGGCCCGTGCCCTCCGCAACCGGCTGCAGGCCGCGGTGACCGCGCGGCGGGCCGGCCCGGGCACCGTGCCCGACAGTTCCGACTTGGCCAACGCCGGCGAGGCGGGGGCCGCGGCACAGCCGCCACCCTTTCCCATCAAGGATGAGGTGCTCGAACGCCTCGCGGCCGGCAAGGCCCGCGTGCGCTGGCGCGGCTGGGCCGGCCTCTTCGCCGGTTGGGCGCTGGGCGTGGCCGGCACGATCGCCGTGTGGAGGCAGGGGCGGCGGTCGCCGCATGTGGTGGCCCGGGCGGGGATCTCGCGGACGTTTCAGAACATCCGCCTGTTTTCCAACATGACCGTTTTGGAGAACGTGCTCGCGGGCCTGGATCGCACGATCCCCGGTGGCGTCATGGCGATGCTCTTCTGCACGCCGGCCAACCGTCGCGGCGAGGAGGAGGCGCGACGCCATGCCTTCGCGGCCCTCGAGTTCGTCGGCCTTTCCGAGGCGGCCAACCGCATCGCCGGCCAGCTTCCCTATGGCGACCAGCGGCGACTGGAGATCGCCCGGGCCCTGGCCACCGGCGCCAAACTGATCCTCCTCGACGAGCCGGCCGCCGGCATGAATCCCGCGGAGACGGCCGACCTGGCCCGGCTCGTGGAACGGATCCGCGACCGGGGTGTGACCGTGCTGCTCATCGAGCACCACATGAACATGGTGATGCGGATCAGCGATCGCGTGGCCGTGCTCGACCACGGCGTGAAGATCGCCGAGGGCACGCCCGCCGAAGTGCGGCGCGACGAGCGGGTGATCGAGGCGTATCTGGGCGGCGAGGCGTGAGGGCGTGATGGCAGCGCTGTTGGAAGTGCACGGTCTCGAGGCGGGCTACGGCCCGATCAAGGCGCTCGACGGCGTGTCGCTCGACGTCGGGCTCGGCGAGCTGGTGGCGATCATCGGGGCGAACGGCGCCGGCAAGACGACGCTCCTCATGGCGATCTCCGGGGTGGTGCCCGTCCGCGGCGGCGAGGTCGTCTTCTGTGGCCGCCGGATCAACGGCCTGCCCGCGCACGAGATCATGCGGCTGGGGATCGGCCATGCCCCCGAGGGCCGGCGGATCTTTCCGCGCCTCACCGTGCGCGAGAATCTCGAGCTGGGGGGCTTCACGCAGCCCGATGCCTGGCAGCTGAAGCGCGACATCGCCGAGGCGTGCGAGCTTTTTCCCGTGCTCGGCACGCGCATGGGCCAGCTCGGGGGCACGCTCTCCGGCGGCGAGCAGCAGATGCTCGCGCTGGCGCGGGCCCTCGTGGGCAGGCCGAAGCTCCTCCTTCTCGACGAGCCGTCGCTGGGACTCGCGCCCCTCGTCGTGCAGAGGATCTTCGACGTCATCGCCGCGTTGGCGCAGCGCGGCATCGCCGTCGTGCTCGTCGAGCAGAACGCCCGCGCGGCCCTCAAGCTCGCCGCGCGGGGATGGGTGTTGGAAACCGGCCGCGTGTCGCTCACCGGCAGCGGCGCGGAGCTGGCCGCCGACAGGCGGGTGCGCGACGCCTACCTCGGGGACTAACGGCCGCGTCGCGGGCCCGCTCACGCATCGGTCGAGGCGGGCTCCCGCCCGGCGACGATGTCGAGGATCGCGGCGCCGAAGTCGGCCAGCCGCTTCTCACCGATGCCCTTGCAACGCAGGAG
>JBIIIP010000123.1:0-8115 GCA_044234625.1 Pirellulales bacterium
CGTTCCAGCCGGAGGAGCCGAGGGCAGGAGGCCCGAGTGTCTTCCGACCGGAGGTCGGCAAGCCCGATCGGGCCATGGATGGCCGATCGGGCGTGGAGCGAGGGCAGGAGGCCCGAGTGTCTTCCGACCGCAGGTCGGCAAGCCCGATCGGGCCATGGATGGCCGATCGGGCGTGAAGACAGCCGGCCGATCGGGCGTGGAGCGAGGGCAGGAGGCCCGAGTGTCTTCCGACCGCAGGTCGGCAAGCCCGATCGGGCCATGGATGGCCGATCGGGCGTGGAAACAGAAAACGCCCCGGCGTGGGCGAGCAAGGCGGAGTGCTCGCCCACGCCATTGGGGCATCCTTCTGGACGTTACTCGGTCCGCACCATGACGAAGCCGTGGTAGGCCTCGTTGCCGTGCTCGCCGATGTCGAGGCCCTCGATCTCCTCCTGCGGCGAAACCCGCAGACCGAAAACAGCCTTGATGATCAGCCAGCAGACCGTCGACACGACCGCCACGTAGGCTCCCACGAGCACCACGCCGACGAGCTGGGCGATCAGCTGCTCCGTGCCGCCGCCGAAGAACAGGCCCGCCTTCGGGCCGCCCACCGCGGCCACGCCGTAGGGGCCGATGGCCTGCGTCGCCGAGAGGTCGGCAGTGGTGAACAGGCCCACGCACAGCGTTCCGAAGATGCCGCACACGAGATGCACGCTCGTCGCACCCACCGGATCGTCGACCCTGATCCGGTCGAAGAACAGCACGGAGAGCACCACGAGCACGCCGGCGATCGCCCCGATGATCAGCGAGCAGACGGCGTTGGTGAAGGCGGCCGAGGCCGTGATCCCCACGAGGCCCGCCAGGCAGCCGTTGAGCGTCATGCCAATGTCGGGCTTGCCGAGCAGGATCCACGCCGTGAGGGTCGCCGTGAGGGTCGCGGCAGCCGCGGCGAGATTCGTGTTCACGGCCACCTGGGCCGCCAAAGCACCGCCGTCGGCGGCGACGCCGAACGTGCTGCCCGGATTGAACCCGAACCAGCCGAACCACAGCACGAGGCAGCCGATGAAGGCGGCCATCATGTTGTGACCCGGGATCGCCTGCACCCTCCCGTCAGCCGCATACTTTCCGATACGGGGGCCGAGAATGATCGCCCCGGTGAGAGCCGCCCAGCCGCCCACGGAATGCACGGCCGTGCAGCCGGCGAAATCCCAGAAATTCCACTTCGCGGCGAGGTAGCCATAGCCCCAGACCCAGTGGCCGGTGACGGGATAGATCACGATCGCCATCAGGAAGCTGAAGATCACGAAGGCGTGGTACTTGATCCGCTCGGCGACGGCCCCTGACACGATCGTCGCCGCAGTCCCGGCGAACACGAGCTGGAAGAAGAACTTCACCCACAGGGGCACCGTGGCCCAGGCGATGGAGCCGTACACGCCCTCATACTTGCCGCCGATCGCCGCGTCGGTGCCGATCATCGGGCTGTTGTCAGCGCCGCCCACCATCCACGAGCCCGAATTCCCGATCCAAGCACCGTCGCCGGCGCCGAACATCAGGTCCCAGCCGAAGAGGAAATAGGCCAGCGTAGTCGCGGCGAACACGACGAAATTTTTCGACAGGATGTTGACGCAGTTCTTCGAACGGGCGAAGCCCGACTCGACGCAGCCGAAGCCGAGGTTCATGAAGAACACGAGCATGCCGCAGACGAGCACCCACACGGTGTCGGCGGCCATCCAGAGCTTGGGCACGATTTCGTCGGTCGTGGGAATTGCCGGCGCTGCCGCAGTGGCTGCAGCGTCTTCGGCAAAACACGCGCCGGGAAGCAAAGCCGAGCCAAGGAGAAGGGCGGCTGTCACCGCCAGAAAGCCAAACCACTCAGGAAAACGCGTCTTGCGTTGAATCATCGCCAACCGCCTCTCTTCATTGATGAAAGAAATCGAGCACCTCCGCTGTGCCGAAATCCTCAGGCGAGGCCTCCTGCCGCGCCAGAATTTCCGCCAAACGTCGGATGAGCAAGCGGTGCGCCAAAGCATGAGGGATTGATGAAAATCCTTAGAAAACCATTTGAATTCGCGGGAAAAAGCAGATTTTGCGCAGAGGCTTTTTCGGGTCGCTGGTAGCGAAGGCGGGCGGATTGCGGTGTTCGCGCGCACCCGGTGCTAGCAGCGTAGGCACTCCCAGACCCGGTTTCCCGCCGCTTCCCACGCGGAGGCAGCCGCCACCCAACGTGGCGACAGACCTTTTCCCCTTCAAACGTGGCGACAGACCTCCGGTCTGTCGCGAAAAAACCTCGTCCCGCACGGCTCCAACCGATCCGCTTCAGGGCCCCCTCAGAACGTCACCACCGGGAGCGGTGGCTCGGGGTCCGGAGGGGTGAAGCCCGCCTGGGCCGCGGCGTCGGCGTCGAGCGCGTCGGCCAGTCGCGGATCGTGCGCGATCCCCGCACGGGCCAAAAAGTTTGCCAGCAGGCGAAACCCATGCCGCGTGAGGATCGACTCGGGATGAAACTGCACTCCATAGAGCGCCGCCCGCTCGTCGGCAACGGACATGATCGCGTTGTCGTCGCTGCGGCCGGTCACGGCCAGCGTGGCGGGCAGCGTGGCGGGATCGATCTCCAGCGAGTGGTAGCGGCAGGCTGTCATTGGGCTGGGGATGCCCGCGAAGAGATCGACGCCATCATGGTGGATCGCAGTCGCGCGCCCGTGCACGGGCTCGGCCGCCCGCACGATCCGCGCCCCGGCGGCGGCCGCGATCGCCTGGTGGCCGAGGCACACGCCCAGGATCGGCACGCTCCCCGCGCAGCCGCGAACCACCTCGATCGAGCAGCCAGCCTCGGCCGGCGTGCACGGCCCGGGGGAAATCACGATCGCCCGCGGGGCCAGGCCGCGCACGCCCGCCGTATCGATCGCATGGCTCGGCACCACTCGCGTCTCACCGGCCAGGAGATGCAGGCAGCGGGCCAGGTTGAAGACGAAGCTGTCGCGGTTGTCGAGCACGAGGATCATCGGGCGGCCTCCGCCATGGCCGGGAGGGCGTCGAGCACGCGGAGCATGCCTTCCGCCTTGTGGAGCGTTTCGTCGTATTCGGCCGCAGGGTCGCTGCGGTGGGTGATCCCGCCGCCGACGGCGAACGAGATCGTGCCCGGTGCGACCACGAACGTGCGGATCAGGAGGTTGAAGTCGGCCGTGCCGTCGAAGCCGACATAGCCGAGCGCGCCGCAGTAGGGGCCGCGTGCCACGCCTTCCAGTTCCGAGATGATCTCGCAGGCGCGGTGCTTGGGCGCGCCGGTCACGCTGCCGCCGGGAATGGCGGCGTCGACCGCATCGAGCGCCTGGAGGCCGGGCCGCAGCCGCCCGGCGACGATCGACACGAGATGCTGCACGTAGCGATACCGCTCCAGCCGGCAGAGGGCCTCGACCCGCACCGTCTCCGGCCGGCAGACCCGCGAAAGGTCGTTGCGCACCAGGTCGACGATCATCACGTTCTCGGCGCGGTCCTTGTCGCTCGAGCCGAGGTCCTCGCCCGCGAAGAGGTCGGCCTCCGGGCTGGCGATCATGCGGCGCGTGCCCTTGATCGGATGCATCCGCACGGTGCCCCGCTCCACCTGAAGGAAGCGTTCCGGCGACATGCTCGCGAGCGCGACTTCTCCGGCATGGAAATAGCCCGCGAAGGGCGCGGGGTTGAGGCGGCGGGCCGTGCGGTAGAGGTCGGCCGGGTCGAGGCGCGCCGCCGTGGCCAGCTGGTGGGCGAGATTCACCTGGAAGATGTCGCCGGCACGCACGAACTCGATCCCCGCCGCGACCATCCGCAGATACGAGTCGCGGGTGTGCGTGGAGAAAACCCGCGGATGCGTGGGCAGAGGATGGGAGGGGAAGAGATTTTCAGATGGCCGGCCCGCCGGGCTGACGGCGAAGAGCGGCTCCGTCGGTGGCGCGTCGAGCAGTTGCAGCATGGCGTCGAGCCGTTCACTTGCGCGGCGGCGGCGGGCGGCCGGGCCGCGGGCGGGCACGCCCTGCGAGATGATCCAGCCTCGCCCGGCGTCGTGATCGAATGCGAAGACGACGTCATACACGTGCAGTGCGAGGAGCGGCGCAGCGGTCAACCGCTGCTGCGGCGGCGGCAGGCCGAGCCGCGCGAGCCCGCACTCGTAGGAGAGCAGGCCGGCCACGCCTCCCTGAAACGGCGGCAGGCCGGGGATCGTGCCACAGGCCAGGTCGGCCAGCAGCGTCCGCAGGGCGGCCAGCGCCTGCTCCACGGCTGCGGCGCCGTTGCCTTCCTGCCACGGCACGTGCACGGTGTGGATCGGGTCGGCGGCCAGAAACGAATACCTCCCCAGCCGCGGCGCGGCCGGCCCGTCGGGCGGCGGCTGCTCGGGCGGGTCGGTTACGGCGCTGTCGAGGAAGAGGGCGTGCGGCAGCTTCGCCAAGGCGTCGAACACGGCAGGCGCGGCCATGTCCGGCGTGAGCTCGGCGACCAGGGCGCCGGAAGGGGTGAACCAACGGCGGGCGACCGCGGCCGTCATGAGGGCTCACCCAATTCCTCGGGCCGCTCCTCGGGCCGGCCATGTTTCCGCGCCACGTCGGCCGCCACCTGCGACGGGCCATGGGCGATCTCGGGCTGCGTGAGGTGGCCCCACGAGAGGGCTTGGTCTTGCCGGTAGTCCTTGCCGAGCGTCAGCGCGGTGACGGCCTTCGACACTTCGTAGCCGAGGTAGAAGGCGTGGCTCGGGTCGAGATCGTCGCGGCCGGCGGCCTCGATCTGCTTGAAGAGACCGAAGGGGTCGCGCGAGTGGATGTGCAGGCCGACGCCGACGAGGTGCACCTCGCCCCGCTCGGCAAACACGCGGAAATTCGGGTCGCGGATCACGGCGGCGAGGCGGTCGAGCTCCGCGTCGCCATGCTCCTGCGGCTTGCCCGACCGCAGTGTCACCAGCCGCGGCTCCACGTGCTTTGGCAGCGTGCGGTGCGTGACGGCATGATGCACGAGCGCCCGCCCGAGGGCGCATTCCCGCACGCTGCTTTGCGCCCAGTGGATCACCTCCGTGGTGAGCACGGAGCGGATGCCGGCTTCCTGGCAGAAGCCCAGCAGCATCACGTTGACGCCGGCTGAATCGACGTCGGTGAGCTCGGTGAGGTTGCCGATCCCCATCATCATCTCGGCGTCGGGATACCGGCGGCGGACGTCGAGGTAACGGCCGAGGCTGGCCGCGAAGCCGAAGCCGATCGGCTCCAGCACCGGGTCGAGCCGCATCGGTACCTTCTCGTTGGCCAGCCGCTCGACCGTGTCGTCGAAGCCCTCGAGCGTGGCCGGCACGTCGGGCACCACCACCACCTCGCAGCCCCAGTCGGCGGCGGCGGCGACGTTGGTCGAATTGACGGAGAGCACGAGCGAGGCCCCCGCGCGGGTGGCCATGGCGATCTCCCGCGGCTCGAAGCTGTCGATCGACACGGCGCAGCCCTCGGCCACGAGCATCCGCACCGCGTCGCCCACGCCGGCCCACACCTCTCCCGGGTCGCAGCCCACGTCGATGCGGTCGGCCCCCGCGGCGCGGAGCCGCAGTGCCTCGGCGAGCAGGTCGGCCGGCGGCAGCCGCGGGGCATGGTTGATCTCGGCGATGATCTCGATGTCGAAGGCCCCGTAGGCCGAGAGATCCCGCGACTGCTGGCCGAAGAATTCGTCGAGGCAGCGGAGGTCTTCCGGGCCGCGGTCCACCGTCACGGGCGTCACGGCGGCGAACGCATCGAGCGGGCCGCGGCAGGCTCCCGGCAGGATCACGCGGGTGGTGCCCGCGGGCACTTCCAGCCGCCGGGCCATCCAGGGCGTGGTCATCAGGGCGGCGACGGTGATGTTCATCACCTGCACGGTGAATTCGAATCCGACCCGTGGAGCGAGCCGCTCCAGCACTTGCCGCAAAGAGTGCTCGGCGAGCTTGCCGGTGACGAAATGAATGCGGTCGCGCGGGGCGGTCACGGGAGGTCCGTTCGGAAACGCGGAAACCTGCTCTATCCTAGGACTCCGTGATACTCGAAGGAATAGTGACGACGTGCGACGCCGCCGGCCGGATGCACCTGGCCGCGATGGGGCCGCACGTCGACGAGCGGGAGGTGCGGGGGGCCGCGATCGAGCGGTTCACGCTCAAGCCGTATGACACCAGCCAGACCGCGGCGAACCTGGCCGCCGTACCGGAGGGTGTGCTGCACCTCACCGACGATGTGCTGCTCTTCGCCCGCGCGGTCACGAAGTCGTCCGACCCGCCGCCGGCGGCTCGGCCCGCGACGCGGGTCCGCGGCTGGGTGCTCGACGATGCGTGCCGGGCGTACGAGTTTCGCATCGAGGAAAGCGACACCTCTCAGCAGCGGCTGCGGCACGAGGCTCGCGTGGTGGCGGTGCACGAGGGCCGGCCGTTTATCGGCTTCAACCGGGCCCGGCACGCGGTCGTGGAGGCGGCGATTCTCTGCACGCGTCTGCACCTGCTCGGAGCAGGGGAGGTGCGCCGGCAGATGGCGGCGCTGCAGCCATTGGTGGAGAAAACGGCCGGCAGCCGGGAGCGCGAGGCATGGGCCCTGATCGAAGCGCACGTCGCGCGGGCCTGACGCGGCCGGGCTTTTGGCAGACCGGAGGTCTGACCCACTTTCTGGGCGCATGGCGGTCGGCCGGATCGTCGCTGAGTTGAGAGCGGTCGGACTGCTCGGCGCCCTCGCCACTACCGGCCAGCATCCCGGCAAGGAGCCGCGGCGACTCCAGGGCTGCGAAACCGGACGCGGCTTTTCCTTCCAAGGTGCCGCGCAGGCAGCGCGCCGGCGAGCGTGAGGCTGGAGCTCGTCATTCCACCGCGCTACAGGCAACTGCCGCCGCCCGGCAGTCGTTTGCGCAGAAAGTTCATGCGCTGCTCGATCGGCATCGCGAGCCGTCGGCGGATGAGTTCCTCGAGGTGGCGGTCGCTTTCCTTGCGGATCGCGTCGAGAGCCCTCCGGCGGGCTGATGATCGTGGCTTTTTGGCAGGCATGTCAGGAACCCCGCCGTCGAGATGCGGATCGGGAGGCCTTGAGTGTTTGTTCGAGCACGGGCAAAACGGCAAGATCCCGATCACGGCCGGCGGCTTTCTTACTGGCGATGATGTCGAGCAGTGAGGCCACCTTCACCTTGATCGTGCCCAGCGCGTGCTCGGTGGCCCGGGAGCGCAACCCTTCAAACGATCGCACACCATGAATCACGGGCATGAAATCAGCCTGCAGCCCCGAGGCGTCGTCAACCATGCGGTAGAGCTTCGAGATCGGATAAAAGGGCCGCAGGATCACGGCGCCGAGTGAGTTTGCTACGGCCTTCAGCTTGCGCAGGTTGGTCGGGGTGTCACGAAACATGAAATCGAAGTCGAGCGTGGTCACGGGGGCGCCCTGCATGGCGGCGGCAGCGTTGCCAATCAGAACGGCTTCGAGTTTTTGCTCGGCGAGGGCGGTGACCACTCGCGTGAGCAGGGGGCTGGCGTCCATCTAATCATCTTATTCCAAAGTCGAACGGGCTTCAGCCTTGGGCGGGAGGGAGGCGCCTGTCAAGAAGAGAGAGGATCTGTGATGTCTTGAAAGTGGCATAGACCTCTGGTCTGTGACTAAGACATCCGACAGACCGGAGGTCTGTCGCCACGTTTGGGGAAAGGTCTGTCGCGAAGAGGCTAGGTCTATGCCACAACCCACCTTCTAAAAGTGGCGACAGACCTCCGGTCTGTCGAAGAGATTCGCCTGTGGCTTCCCCCCACTTGCCGCGTGCCGGGGCCACCGGTCTACTTTTTGGCATGGTAGGGAAACGGGCGACGCGGCCGGAACAAAACCGTTGTATCGAGGTACGCACGCCTGCCCGGCTGCACCTGGGCATGCTGTCGTTCGGCAATCCGCAGGTGCGGTCGTTCGGCGGTGTCGGCGTGATGGTCGATCGCCCCGGCATCACCCTGCGGATGCGGCCCGCGGAGCGGTTCGAGGCGAAGGGCGCGCTCGGCGAACGCGCGATCCGCTTCGCCCAGCAGTGCGCGGAGGCCTGGGGGCTGGGGCCTGCGGCCTGCGTTCTCGACGTCGTGGCGGCGCCGCGGTCGCACGTCGGCCTCGGCAGCGGCACGCAAATGGCCATGGCCGTCGCGGCGGGCATGCG
>JBIIIP010000039.1:0-26561 GCA_044234625.1 Pirellulales bacterium
GCCCGAGCCGACCGTCTTGCCGCCTTCGCGGATGGCGAAGCGGACACCGTCGTCCATGGCGATCGGCACCATCAGTTCCACCTCCATCTTCACATTGTCGCCCGGCGAGCACATCTCGACGCCACCGAGCAGCTTGGTCGAGCCGGTCACGTCGGTGGTGCGGAAGTAGAACTGCGGGCGGTAGCCGGCGAAGAAGGGCGTGTGGCGGCCACCCTCCTCCTTCGACAGGACGTACACCTCGCACTCGAACTTCTTGTGGGGCTTGATCGAGCCCGGCTTGGCGAGCACCTGGCCACGCTCGATCCCTTCGCGGGCAACGCCACGGAGGAGGCAGCCGACGTTGTCGCCCGCCTGTCCGCTGTCGAGCACCTTCTTGAACATTTCGACGCCCGTGACGGTCGTCTTCTCGGCCTTCTCCTTGAGGCCGATGATCTCGACTTCGTCACCAACCTTCACCAGGCCGCGCTCGATACGGCCCGTGGCCACCGTGCCACGGCCTTCGATCGAGAACACGTCTTCGATGGCCATCAGGAACGGCTTGTCGAGCTCGCGGACGGGCTCGGGGATGTAGGCGTCGACCGCATCGAGCAGGTCGCCGATGCACTTGTTGGCCGCCGGATCGGCCGGCTTGTCGTAGGCCGGCTTGCCGGCACCACGGATGATCGGCACCTCGTCGCCGGGGAAGCCGTACTTCGTGAGCAGTTCGCGGATTTCCATCTCCACGAGGTCGAGCAGCTCGGGGTCGTCGACCAGGTCGACCTTGTTGAGAAACACGACCAGCGCCGGCACGCCCACCTGCTTCGCAAGGAGGATGTGCTCGCGGGTCTGAGGCATCGGGCCGTCGGCCGCACTCACCACCAGGATCGCGCCGTCCATCTGGGCGGCACCGGTGATCATGTTCTTGATGAAGTCGGCGTGGCCGGGGCAGTCGATGTGGGCGTAGTGACGCTTGTCGGTCTCGTATTCCACGTGGCTGACCGCGATCGTCACCGTCTTGGTTTCATCACGGACCGTGCCGCCCTTGGCGATGTCGGCGTAGCTCTTCGCGACGGCCAAGTTCTTCGCGGCCTGCACCGCGACGAGCGCGCCGGTCAGCGTGGTCTTGCCGTGGTCGATGTGCCCGATCGTCCCGACGTTGACGTGGGGCTTGGTCCGCGCGAACGTGTCCTTTGCCATGCTTTCTCCTCGAACTTTCCTCTCTGGTGGCTGCAGGCGTTTGCCGCCTGCGTCGAACTCATGAAACTCTCGTAACCCATATCGCTCCGCCCGGAAACGGCCCGGACGGCGTGTGTCGTTTGGTCTCCGCAACCATCCCAAAGCTGCTGATGGGACTTGAACCCATGACCTCGTCCTTACCAAGGACGTGCTCTACCAACTGAGCTACAGCAGCGGATGAGGCCCGGGGCCGGTGACGGTGTCGGAATGTGCGTGTGGTGTATGGTTCCTGCAAAAAGCGGGTGAAGGGAATCGAACCCTCGTCTTTAGCTTGGAAGGCTATTGCTCTACCATTGAGCTACACCCGCGACGGCTGGGGACTGGACTGGGGAGTGCAGGATTCGAACCTGCGAAGGCAGAAGCCATCAGATTTACAGTCTGACCCCTTTGACCGCTCGGGAAACTCCCCTGGTGTTGTGGTGTGGCTGGCGTGGTGGTGCGTGTGTTGGTCGGTGGTGGGATGGTCCTTGGCCGAACGAGTTGTGACCGTTCGGCCTCGGGCCGCACGGTTGCCTGGCGGAAACGGATGCGGTGCCGGCGCCGACATGCAGCGCCTGGGGCGACCAGCCTCCGGAATCTCCGGCCTCCGGATTCGTCGTGCTGAGCTAGCGGCGGGAGTTGAACCCGCAACCTGCTGATTACAAATCAGCTGCTCTGCCAATTGAGCTACGCTAGCGGCCGGTCGAAACCGAGAACCTGCCAAGTGTACGGATTCGCAGCCCTCATGCAAGACGGTGACGCGGCCATCCGGCGGGCCTTTCAGGGGCCGGATTTCGCGGTTTTCCGGTCCGGCAAACTTTGCCCGTCAGGCAAACCGCAGCTCCAGCATGGAGAAGTCGTCGTTGAAATCGTCGCGCTGGGAAAGGTCACGAATCTCGCTGACGAGGGCATCCATCCGGCTCTCTGCGCCGGCCGGCTGCCGGCCCAGGCTCGCCAGGAATTGGTCGAACGCCCACATCGAGCCATCCGGCCGGCTGATTTCGAACGCGCCGTCGCTGAACACGAACAGCTGCGCCCCGGGGGGAACCGCCCGCTCGCTGGAGTCGAATGCCAGCCCCTCCACCGCGCCGATCAGCGGGCCATCGGAATCGAGCAGTTGCGGCTTCCCGTCCGCTCCCGGGCAGAGCAGCACCGCCGGCGGGTGGCCGCCTCCGGCCCAGCGCATCATCCGCTGCGGCAGGTTGTATACGCCGTACCAGATCGTGAAGAACATGTCGTTTTGCCGCTCCATCGGGAAGGCCTTGTTGAGCGCGGCGAGCACGGCCCCCGGGTCATGGAAGTCGGTCTGCGGCAGCGCCTCGCTGCGGATCGCGTTCAAGGCCGACACGCTGAGCAGGGCGGCTCCCACGCCATGGCCGCAGACATCGAGCAGATAGATGGCAAAATGGTCGGCATCCAGTTGGTGGTAGCCGAAGGCATCGCCGCCGAGCGCGGCTGAAGGAATGAACCGCCAGTCGGTGGTGATCGGTCCGCTGTTCTCGGGGGCCGGAAGCAGCGACCGCACGTAGTGCGATGCCGTCGCCAGGTCGTTGGCGAGCACCTCCTGGCTTGCCTGGAGCGCGGCGAACGCCTCGTTGCGTTCGAGGAGGGCGATGAAGCCGCGGGAGTGATAGCGGACGCGGGCGATCAGCTCGAGTCGGTCGGGCAGCTTGACGATGTAATCGTTGGCTCCGACCGCGAAGGCCTCCGCCTTCACGGCCGCCTCCTCCTTCGTGGAGAGCACGATGATCGGCACGTCGCGAAACCGCTCCTCGGCCCGGAATCGCTTCACGAGCTCCAGCCCCTCGATCTCGGGCATCACGAGATCCTGGAGGATCACGGTGGGCGCCACCTCGGCCGCCATGGCGAGTGCGTGCTGGGCGTCTTTGCAGAAATGAAAGGCGATGCCCTCCTCGCCGGCGAGCATCCGCCTCACGGCCTCACCGATGATCGGTTGGTCATCGACCAACAGGACGCTGATATCACGGGCCGGAGCGGAAGCGGTCACGGGGCGATCCTTGTGGGAGCATCGACGACGGCATCCTACCATCGCCGGTGCCGCCCAGGCTCACTCGCCTGCCGCCTTTTCCGCTGTTCGCTCGGCGCGGATCTTCTTCGGGCGGCAGACGGGGGCATCCGCCAGCGAGAACACCATCAGCTCCTCGCCCGTCACCGTCGAAATGTCGTGGTGCACGCTGACGAGCTTTACGCCCACCGCGGTTTCCACGATGTCGGCGAGCCGCTGCCGGCCCGTGGCCACCATGTGCGACCGCACCTGCTTGAGGAGCGATCGGCCGTTGCCGTTGCCGTGACCGTTGCCGTTGCCGTGGCCGGCGTCGGGCTCCGCGGCGCTGCCGTCGCCTGCGGCCGGCTCATGCCGGGGAGCGATGAGCTGTCGCTCCGCCGGCGTGAGCACGCCCTGCAGCTGCACCACGAGCAGCGAGCCGATCAAGTGGGAATGGATGTCTCGCGGGCCGCGACCGATGAACTCCTGCTGGAATCTCGAGATGCCATCGCACACGGCCGCCTCGATCTCGCCTTGGGATTTCATGAACGCTCCTCCGTTTCGCGAACGCATCAGGCCTATTTCGTCGCGGCCGTCCTGCTCGCGGCGGGGCTCGTCGGGGCCCCGTTGCCGTTGCCGTTGCCGTTGCAGATCCGGTCCCACACTTCGCGGCGGTGGATCGGCATCTTCGTGTCGGCCTCGAAGCCCAGCCGCACCCGCCCGCCCTCGATCTCGAGGATCGTGATTTCGAGCATGATTTCCAGGTCTTCCGATCGCCCGATGACGACGCTCTCGCGGTTCTTCCTCGTCAATACCAGCATGGGTCACCTTTTCATGGAGAGGGGTCCTTCCGAATGGAATTCAACGGCGGACGGGTCCCTTGCCGTCCGCACCAGAAGCATGCACATGCACATCGACGGGAACTCCCAGGGCGGGCATCCCGTCGCCGAGCAGGAAAAGATCGATGTCGGCATCGGTGGAGAAGGTCTTGGTGACGCTCCCCGTTTCCGCGTCGACATGCACGAGCGCGCCGCGGAGGTCGACGCCGGCCGTCTGCCGCACGTGATCCCGCAGGGCGTCGAGCGTGGAATCGAAGAGGGCGCGGTGGAACTCGTCCACCCGCCGCCTCCCGGCGTCGTCCCGGGAGAGTCGCCGCTCCAGTGGGGAGAATGACTCGAGCATCGTCACGACCATCGAATCGTCCTTGATGGCCACGGTGACGCTGATCGGCGTTCGGCCAAAGAGCAGATGCTCGAACGCTCCCGCCGCCTGGGCCACGCGCCGCGCCGCACGGTGCTCGAGACGCGGAGGGGGAAGCGGGAGGGGGTGGCGATCATGGCCGAAGCGCATCTCGAGAGCGGGTGCAGGGGGCACGAGAAGGGGCGTGGTCATGGGTCCTCCGTGTGGTCGGTGTCGAAACGAAAAAAGCCGGCGGGGGAGAACGCCCGAGGGCACTCTCTCACGCCGGCTTACGCTGCGACGGACCACCCGGAAACTCGGGCTGCCCCTCGACTCGTCTTCCGTCAGGTTGTGTGTTTTTCCCGACCTGCAGCGATGCTTTCAAGCACCGTCGCCAATCGGAGCGGCCAAGTATAAGTTTCAATCTGGGCAAGGCAAGCAAATTTTTCCGGCTGCGAGGCCGGCGTTCAACAGGCTCACCGACAATACCCGAAAGGACTCCTGCCACCCCCACGCGTGGGGGATCGTGTCGTGCAGGTCCGGTTGCGGGGATGCCCCATGAAGTCGCAGGGAGAGATCGAGGCCGCGGTGTGCGACGCCGTGGCGCGGTTTCAGCAGGAATACCTCGGCCGCGGCCCGCGCGACATCCACGCGCACCTCGTCGAGAACAAGCTCTTCGTCCACCTTCAGGGCGTGCTCTCAGCGGCCGAACAGCGGCTCATCGAGACGCACGGCAATGGCAATGGCAACGGCCGCGGCGCCGAGCTGCTCAAGCAGTTGCGCAGCCATCTCGTCCTCGCCGGCCGGCCGCTGCTGGAAACGCTCGTGCGGGATGCCACCGGCGCGCAGCCCGTCAACGTTCACCACGACATCAGCACGGCGACGGGCGAGGAAGTGATCGTCGTCACGCTCGCCTCGGTGCCGTCGTGCCGGGAGCGAAAGCGACGCTGACACCGCGGCGGTGCCAGTTGGACATTCGAGGCGTGTTCCCAGTCGGTGGCCGAAGGCGTTCGGCACATCGAGCGTCGGCGGAGCGGGGTCGGAGAGAGGAGGCTCCGATCCCGCCCGCCGGCAGCCTGGCCGGGCTGGGCGGGAAAATGTGAAGTGCTTTGCAGGCCCCGTCGATACCCCTCGCAAGAGGGGGTGCTTCGTGGTGTGTGCCGCGGCGACTCCCCGTTCAAGACAGTCCTCGCAAGGCTGCAGGAACCTAAGGGGGGATGGTATGGATCGGATCGGACACGGGCGGCAGGCTGCATGGATGCAGTTGGGCGATGCGATCGTGGCGGTCACGGCGCTGGTGCTCGCGTTGCTGGGGATCATCCGGCATATCAAAGCCGACGAGCTGGCAGCCGGCGGGGCCGACGAGCTGGCAGTCACCGCGGCTGACGAGGTTGCGTTCAGCGGGCTCGCGCCGTTCGACGAGGCGATGCTCGCCGCCCTGGAGGTGCCCGGCAGCGAGCCGCCTGTTTCCCCGGATGTGGCCGCCATGCCGGATCTGGCGGTGCCCGCTCCGGAGTGCTGCCCGGCCACCTGCGATCCGCGGATCATGCACGTGCTCGACCCGTGGGGCGAGGATCCGCTGTGGAGCGGTCGCACCGAGGCCTTGCTCCTATGGCGCGACAACCCGCAGGGCCTGCCGCTGTTTGCCTTTCGAGACCCGGAGACGTTCGACGCGTTCGGCTCCGCGCTCAACGCATCCAATTTCGCCAGCGGCATGGCTGCCGGGCCGCGGTTCACGCTGTTTCGCCACACGGGCGACCAAGGGGCGATCGAATTCAATTATCTCCGCGTGCAGAGCTTCACGGCGACGCAAGTCCTGCCGCTCACCGAGGGTGGCTACGTGGAAAATGGCCACGGCATTTATTGCTGCCCCTCCTTCACGCCCCTTGACCAGGTCGGCGGCCGTTTGGGAAGCGCGCTGCAGAGCTTCGAATTGAATCGGCGGTTTCCCACCGATGGGCGGTGGCAATGGCTGACGGGCTTCCGCTGGGTGCAGTGGCAGGAAGACCTCACGCTCGCGTCGCAAATGAGCTTCTTCGGATTCGTCGACGACTATGCCACCAGAACCTCGAACGACCTGTATGGCTGGCAGGTGGGGGCCGATTCGATCCTCCTCGGGCTCGGGACGCCCTGGCGGCTGGAGGGCATCGGCAAGGCTGGCGTTTTCTACAATCACGCGGCCCAGCATTCCGCCTGGGCGACCGACGCTCCGATCGAGCCGCAGGCGCTCGCCCTGGGCACGTCGGCCGACCGCGTGGCCTTCGTCGGCGAAGTCGGCGTCACGGGCGTCTACGACCTGACCGACTGGCTCTCGTTCCGGGCCGGCTACTCGATCTTCTGGCTCGGCGGGCTGGCGACGGCCACGAACCAGCTCGACGCGCAGGACATCTGCCCTGCCGCGGGCGCGCCCACCGGAGCGATCGACACGTCGGGCAGCGTGGTCGTGCAGGGCATCACGCTCGGGCTGGAGGGCCGCTGGTGACGCAGCGCCGGCGCTGCCGCCAGCCCCGCACCGCGGCGATCAGGCCGGCCCCGGCGGCCATGGCGACCGTGCCCGGCTCAGGGAGGGCGTAGAAGTCTGCCTGCACCAGGGCCACCTGCCAGCCGGCATCGGCGGGGCAATTGCTGGCGAAGTTCGCGTTCGTGAGGCGGATCTGCAGGGAGTTCAGCGTCAATGAGGTGGGAAACGAGAGGACCGCCACGGTGGGCACGAGCGTGGAAAAATAATTGGTGCTCGTGCCCGTGAACGACAGCCCGCCGGGCACCAGCAGCGGCAGACCCGATGCCGGCGTGTAGGTTGGCGTCACGAGCGTCTGGGCCGAGGGCGAAACGTATTGCGACCACGTCGGGTTCGCCGTCGGAAAGGCGGCATCGACGCTGGCCACGGTGCCCTGCTGGAAGCTCGTGCCGGAAATGCCGAGAAACGGGCCGCCGTTGATGCTGTACGTGATCTGCCCGGTGGCGATCGGGTAGGCCAGCGAACCGCGGGGCAGGTTGAAGGCATGCACGAGGCTCAGTCGGATCGTGTCGATCTGCTCCACTTCGGGGGGCAGCAGTGGATCGATGTTGATCGTGCCGCTCGTCAGGTGGTTGCCCGTCCAGGCGAAGGTGCCGCTCACGGGCATCGAGGCGACCGTCCAGCGGTTGCTGTTGTTTGCGTCGTGCTTCCAACGATTCCCTGACGGCGGCAGGAACGACGACGAGAAGGCAACGGGCGTCGGCGTCCAGCCCTGCGGCCCGAGGGCGAAGTCGAACTGGTCGTCGACGACGATCGGGGCCGCGCCGCCCATCGGCATGAAGAGCAGCATCGCGAGCGCGACCACCACGAACACGCACGAGAGCCAGAGGCCGCCCGCCAAGGCCGGAGCAATCCTTCGGCAGTCGATCATGAGTCGCTGAAAGATCACGGCACACCTCCACAGGGCACGGGTGAGTGGTGTGGCATCCGCTGCCGCGATCGCAGCCGCGTCGTGGCGGCGGCGCTGGCCGGGCTGCGATCAACCAGGCACGGCAGCGGACAGGTGACGGGCCCAGCGACGCCGCAACAGCAAGACGCTCCCGCAGAGCGCCCCGGATCCGGCCAGGGCGATGCTGCCCGGCTCGGGCACGCACTCGACCACGCCCTTGATCTGGATTTCCTCCACGTCCCAGGCGATGCCCGACGGCACAAGCGCGGGGTCGCGGATGTTGCCCAGAAAACGGAACTGCACGTCGTTGCCGAGCCCCGCGGCCAGTGTGAAGGCGCTGCTGATAAAGTTCGGCCCAGACGACTGGCCCTGGAAGGCGAAGCCGTCGGTCAGCAACGGCGTCGGGGATGTCATCAGCGCGGGATCGAAGGTCGGGGCCACGTCGCCCCCCTGTGTGCTCCACAAGGGCACCGCCTGCCACGACAAGCCGTCATCGAGCGAATACTGCACCTGCCCCGCGCCGCCGAGATAATTCGGATCGAGCGGAGGGGCAGGCAGCCCGAAGTTGAACTTGTGGCCGTTGTTGAGGTTGAACGTCAGCGTGCCCTGGGGGTCCGTGACGGTGAAACACGGCGAGTAGAGATAGGCGGTCGCCGCGCTGGAGCCGGTACTGAAGAACTTCCAACTCCCTTCGTTCGCTGTCTGTTTCGACCAGGCCCAATCGTCGAGATCGGAGTACCAGCCGCCGTCGCTGTTGTTGAAGTTGTATTCCTGGATATCCGTCGCCCGGGCTGTCGCCGGCACGCCGAGGGGCAGAGCTGTCGCCCCTGCCAGGGCGAAGAAAAACAAGGCCTTCCGCATGGGAATTCCTCCGGCCAGGAGTCGCGAACGACGGCATCCGCTGCGCCCACGGGCGCGCCGACATGGCTGAAGGCGCAACAAAAAGGCCGCTGTGAACGACCGCGTTTCCACGGTCACCCACGTCGGCCTACGCTGCGCCGGGGCTTCGGATAGAGCCGAAGAGCCCAGCAACTCGTCTTCCGAGAATGGTCGCCAGGACGTTCGTGCGAGAGATGAACTCTCACGACCGCCCCGGCTCTGTCCAACCGTTCGCGCCGCGACCCCATGAAGGCAAGCGTCGGGATCAGAAGGCCTCTGTTTCTGCTCTTTTCACCGGGTTTCCTCGACCGGACACCCGCCGCATGACTCGGAGGATGGCCAGCGATCCCGCTCCGCAGGCGGCCAGGAACAGGGCGGCGGGCTCCGGCACGGCCGCGATCACGCTGTCCGGGCCGGTGCCGAGCCCAAACACGGCCCGCGGCACGATGTGCGATTCGTCGAAGTGGCCGACCTTCGTGAACGTGAACCGGGCGTGGTTCTGCACGAGAAACTCGTCGCGGAGGTTGCCCACGGGCACGATGTTGCCGTCCTTGTAGATCGAGAAGGCGATCATCGTCGATCCTTTTCCGACGATCGACGGGTCGAAGCCGTTGCCCGGAAGCTTTGAGTTGCCCACCGTGCCGATCCCGAACCCGAGGAGCGGCGCCATGAGCGGATCCATCGGGCGAAACTGCCAGGTCTGGTCGCCGGCCTTGGTGGCCTTGAGGTCGGAGTCGAGATGAGGCGGATGGGGCGGGATGCCGGTGGCCAGCGTGTAGGTGCCCGTTCCGCCTGCCACGGCAGGCGGTGTGTAGTTGTAGGGATCGTCGAGGGCATCGCTGATCACCTGCCAAACCTTCCCCGCCGCCGACTCATACGCCAGCGTCGGCCGTGACGTGCCATCGAAGATGTCGAAATAGAAACTGCTCAGCACGTCGTCGGCAGCGGTCGAATCGACCGGCGAGGTGTTGAACAGATCGATCGTGAGCGTGCCGCCGACGATGGCGAGATCGGCCTGGAATTGCACCGGATTCCCCGCCGCCGACGTTCCCGAAGCGATGAAAGTGACGCCGGCGGAGGCCGGAGAGAAAGACACGACGCACAGCCACGCGAACAAGATGAAACCGCAGACACGGACGACCATGGGCGAACTCCTCGCTGGAGCCACGAACCGACGGCATCCGCTGCGCCTCATGCGCGCCGACGTGCATTTCGGCGCAACGACATCGCTCGATCCACGGTGACGCGCTTGGAGCGATCACCTGGTCGGCCTACGCTGCGCCGGGGCTTCGGAAAGAGCCGAAGAGCCCAGCCACTCGTCTTCCGAGCAACCTGCCACGGCGGCCGCGCGAACCTGCGTGTTCTCGCGCCCGTCCCGGCATCCCAAGCCTGATGCCGGGAGCCGGCCGCGGGCAAGCGGAGCGGCCGGCTCCCGCGGAATTTGCCGGCCCCGGCGGCCGGTTTTGTCCGTGGACACCTCCCGCTGGTTTGCAGGAACGAGGCGGCGGAAGTTGAATGGTCAGGCTCTCACCGCGGAGAAATGCCCCATGGCCTCGCGCCGCAAACAATCCACCACGCCCGGCGCCGCCGCCGGCCCCACGCCGGCCGTGTCGGGCGTCGCCGATATCGAGGGGCTCGGCGTGTTCTATCTCGGCCGCACGGTCGATCCCGCCACGGGCGCTGTCCGTCCCGATCCGCTCCTCATCGATGCCAAGCGGTTCACCACCCACGCCGTGTGCGTGGGCATGACGGGCAGCGGCAAGACGGGCCTGCTCATCGATCTCATCGAAGAGGCCGCTCTCGACGGCATTCCCACGCTGGTCGTCGACCCGAAGGGGGATCTCGCCAACGTGCTCCTCTCTTTCCCCGACCTGGCCGTGGCCGACTTTTTGCCCTGGGTGGAGCGCGACGCCGCCGCGCGGGACGGAATCACCGTCGACGAACTCGCCGCGCGGACGGCGAAGAAATGGGCCGAGGGCCTGGCGGCGAGCGGCCAATCGGCCGACCGCATCCGCCGGCTCCGCGATGCCGTCGACATGGCCGTCTACACGCCCGGCAGCCGGACGGGCCGGCCGCTGGCGATGCTCGGCAGCCTCGAGGCTCCCCCCGAGCATGTGATCGCCGACGCGGAAGCCCGGCGGGAACGCATCGAGTCGCTCGTGTCGGGCATCCTCGCGCTGGTGGGGATCGACGGCGAGCCCGGCGCGAGCCGCGAGCACGTGCTCCTGGCGGCGATCGTCGATGCCTTGTGGCGCAGTGGCCAGAGGGTCGATTTCGGCACGCTCGTGCGGTCGATTCCCGCGCCGCCGATCGAGCGGATCGGATTTCTCGACCTGGAGAATTTCTTTCCGGCGGGCGACCGCTTCCAGCTCGCCAGCCGGCTCAACACCGTGGCCGCCGCGCCTGGATTTGACGCCTGGCTGGAGGGCGAGCCGCTCGACGTGGGCCGGCTCCTGTGGACCGCGTCGGGCAAGCCGCGGGTGAGCGTGGTGTCGATCGCGCATCTTTCCGACGCGCAGCGGATGGCGTTCGTCACGCTCCTCGCCGGCCAGACGGTGGCCTGGATGCGCACACAGGGAGGCACGTCTTCGCTGAAGGCGCTGTTTCTCATGGACGAGGTGTTCGGCTACCTGCCTCCCACCGCCAACCCGCCGAGCAAGACCCCGCTGCTCACGCTGCTCAAGCAGGCGCGGGCCTACGGCCTCGGGATCGTGCTGGCGACGCAGAACCCCGTCGATCTCGACTACAAGGGGCTGTCGAACGCCGGGCTCTGGTTTCTCGGCAGGCTGCAGACCGCCCGCGACAAGGCCCGCGTGCTCGACGGGCTGGAGGGAGCGGCCTCGACGGCCGGCGCGGCATTCGATCGCGGGGCGGTCGACCGGCTGCTCTCGGGGCTGGGGCAACGGATGTTTCTCATGCACAGCGTGCATGAAGACGGCGAGACCGTGTTCCAGACCCGCTGGACGATGGCGTATCTGCGCGGCCCGCTGCTCCGCGAGGAGATCCGCCGGCTCACGGCCGCCGTCGAGCCGCCCGCCCCCGCGGCGGTGGTGCCGCGGGGACCGGCCGTCGGCGGGCCGCGGCCGATCCTGCCGCCCGGCGTGCGCGAGGTGTTTTTCGCCCCCGGGAGGCCGCCGGCGGCCGACGCCGAGGTGCACTACGCGCCGGCCATCCTCGGTCGGGCGCGGGTGCGGTATGCACGGGCCGGCACGCGGATCGACGTCGATCGCGAGGTGATCTGCATGGCACCGGCCGGCGATTCGCTGGGCGAATCGGCCTGGGAGCAGGGGCGGCAGCTCGACGAGGCCCCGACCGTGGAGCCGGCGCCGCGGTCCGGCACGTTCGCTGGCCACGGCCCTGAAAAACCACCTCGCCCGCACCGCGAAGCTCACCGTGTGGCGGGCTGGTGCGATCGACGCGGTCTCGCAGCCGGATGAATCCGAGGCCGACTTCCGCGTGCGGATCACACAGCGCGTGAAGGAGTGGCGCGACGCCGAGATCGAGCGCATCCGCGATCGCCATGCGGCCAAGCTCGCCACGCTCACCGAGCGGATCGAGCGGGCCCGGCAGAAGGTCGAGCGCGAAAAGGCGGAGGCCAAGAACCAATCGATGCAGACCTACGTGTCGATCGGCTCGGCCGTGATCGGCGCCCTGCTCGGCCGGAAGATGGCCAGCTCCACGAACATCGGCAAGGCGGCCTCCTCGATGCGGTCGGCCAGCCGCGCCGCCCGCCAGCAGGCCGATGTGGCCCACGCCGAGGAGAGCTTGGCATCGCTCGAGGAGAGAAGGCTCACGCTCGAGGACGAGATTGCCACCGAGCTCGACCGCGTGCGGATGGAGACGGCACCCGAGCGGATTGAGCTCGAGGAGGTCGAAATCCCGGCGCGGAAGAGCGACATCGTCGTCGAGGATGTCGTGCTCGCATGGGTGCCGGCATGACGGCACAGCCCGGCAACGGCCGCGAGATCGTGCTCGTCGACTGCCCCGACGAGGTGGGGCTGATCCATCGGATCACGGGCGTGCTCGAGGCCCTGCGGCTGAACATCGACAGCAACCAGGAATTCGTCGACGCGGGGGCGGGCCATTTCTTCTTCCGGGCGGAGGTGTCGCCGGCCGGGCCGCCGGTGGCGGCGGCGAGCTTGGAGGCGCGGCTGGCGGCCGCCCTTCCGGCCGGGGCCGCGGTGAAGGTGACGCGGATCGACCGCAAGCCGATCGTCGTCTGCGCGACCCGCGAGCCGCACTGCCTCGGCGAGCTGCTGCTTCTGGATGCAGTCGGCGACCTGCCGGGGCGGATCATGGCGGTGGTCAGCAACCACGGCCTGCTCCGCGGCCTCGTCGACCGGTTCGGGGTGCCCTTTCACCATGTGCCCCACGAGGGCGTGTCGCGCGAGGCCCACGAGGCGGAGCTGGGCCGCGTCATCGACGGCTACTCGCCCTATGCGGTGGTGCTCGCCCGCTACATGCGGGTGCTGTCCGAGCGGTTCATCGACCGCTACCCGCAGCGGATCATCAACATCCACCACTCGTTCCTGCCGGCCTTCGCCGGTGCGAGCCCCTACCGCCAGGCCTATGCGCGGGGCGTGAAGATCATCGGGGCGACGGCCCATTTCGTGACGGCCGAGCTGGACGACGGCCCGATCATTGCCCAGGACGTGATCCACGTCGACCATGCCTATCCGCCCGAGCGGATGGCCCAGGCCGGCCGCGACGTCGAGAAGCTCGTGCTCGCCCGGGCGGTGCGGCTGGTGCTGGAAGACCGGGTGTTTCTCCACGGCCGTCGCACCGTCGTGTTCGAGTAGGGCCCGCACGGCATGGCACCGCGGCGTTTCATTCCGACCGGATGAGCGCTCGCACGCGTTGAATGGCCCGCATCCGCATCCGTGAGACCGTGCCTTCGCAGACCCCAAGGGTCGTCGCGATCGCCGTCTGGCTCTTTCCCTGCATGAGCATGCGAAGCACCGCTGCCAACGGTGGCTCGAGCCGCTCGAGCGCCTTTTCGAGCAGCGTGATCCGCTCCGTGACATCCCCCATCGCCGCATCCGCGTCATTGGCCTGCGCGGCTGCCGGCGGCTCTGGAAAACCGTGCCGCTCGCCATCGAACTGGGAAAATGGCGTGACGAACCGAGAGCGGCTCCGAGTCTTCCGGGCGACGTCCCGCGCGCGTTCCTTGGCCAGCCAGACAAGGTACGCCGTTCCTGGCTCACCGGCACCCCGGCATGCGGTCGGGCAGAATGGCGCGACGGCCCGTCCGGCCTGTCCCCGGCCTACGAGTCGACGCAGATGATCGAACACCAATGACACCGCTTCATCGACGGCAGCGGGGTCGTCGATGCGCTGGCGGTGCAGCACCTGCCGAGCCGACCCTTCGATCAACTCACGGCTGTGGCGGAGCAGTTCCTCCAGATGGCATTCCGCGCTCGTCGACTGCCACGAGAGCAGCAGCGTCGTAAGATCGTGATGACCTCGATCCAAACGAGTCATCCCATGCCCTCTTCCTGCGGGAGGATTCCCCAACTCCAGCGGCATGATGACACCGGCCGAGGCACCGTTGGTCACCGATAAATCGACGCTTCGCCGTTTTGCGCGCAAGACTCCGGAACGACATGCGTATCCTCCTCAGGAGGGGGGCGTTGTTTGGCCTTATGAGAGGAGGGTGCGCCCATGCCCGTCGATGTTCGGTGGTGTTCGGAAATGCTCGACCAGGAGGGTGTGCGGCATCACGTCGATGCCGAGGAAAACGCGGTGCGAATCGTGTTCATCACCCGTACCTACCGCAATCTGCGCGACGAGAACTTCGCCATCGTACGGCTGGAGACGCCGGACGATGGCACGCGTTGCCGCGTGTCGATCGAGCGGGCTTTCGCCTGTGAAGATGATGTCGCGTCGGTTGCTCTGACGGCCTGTCGGCTTGCCGCTGCCACGCCCCTGGTGAATGCGGAGATCGACAGCGATTTCGGCAACCTCCGGCTTGTCGTGGAGACCGTGGTCGAGGACGGGAGCCTCACCCGGCTCCAGTTGATGTCGATGATCGATCGCATCGTCGAGGCGGCGGAGCTATGGCACGGCCCCATGGCGAACGTACCGAATCCGAAGCAGACGGCTGCCTGAGGCTGCACCAGGGACACCCCATGACCCACGGCCAAATGATAGAATCGCAGCGGGTGCCCGCCACGGAAGCGAGTGACCAACGGTGCCGAGGCGTGCGGAAAACTAACGCCGGTTCGGTAGCCTGCGCGAGGGTCGTCGGTATCCGAAGTGGAACGCGTTGGCTTGGGGGTTTCGGTATCAGCACCTTGTGGACACATCATGCCTCGCAACTTCGCCCGCCACGAACAATTTCTACGCATTTTCGCACTCATTGACATTCTTTCGGAAGCCCGCCAACCGCTTGACGACCAGATGCTGATCGCCACGATCCGCGAGCGGCTCGGTCTTTCGAAGCTCTCGTCGCGGACGCTCCGTCGGGACTGTGAGTTTCTGACCTCGTGTGGATACCCCGTCGATCACAAGCCGATCGCCGGTGACCGGAAGTTCGGCTGGGAGCTTTCGAAGGTGGCGGCCTCGCGAAAAATTCCTGCGGAGCCGATCACGCTCCTCGAACTCGTGGCCTTCATGGTGGGCCGGGATCTCCTGCGCGGGTTCGAGGGCACCGTCCTGTGGACGGGCATCGAGTCGCTGCGTCATAAACTGCAGCGCGACCTGTCGCCGGCGATGCTCGAGCGGCTGGCGGATGCACAGCGCGTCTTCCACGTCAGGCAGTCGCGGGAGACCCCGTACTCATCACGTCCGCGGCTGCTGTCGACACTCAGCGCCGCGATCACCGACTGCCGCGAGATCGAGATCGAGGAGCGGCCGACTGACGGCAGGCCTGCCGGCCGGCGGCGGCTGCAGCCGCATTTCCTGATCATCCACCCACCAGCCGTCCAACTGCTCGCGTTTCCCGCGGGTGATTCCTCCGGCGGCTCGCCCCTGCTCATCGACATCGAGCGGATCGACAAGGTCGAGCCTTGCGACACGGCTTTCGTCCGGCGGCCGATCGACCCGGCGACGGCCCTCGCCGACCCGTCTACCTGACCGTCGTGTCCTGCTCGTCGCGGACGTATTTGTGGCACTGGACGCACTTCATCGTCACCTCCATCCACGCCAACGCCGCGCCGTCGAGGTTGCCTTCCTTCGCTGTCTTCTTCAGCGTCTCGCACGACCGGCGAAACTCGGCACTCTGCCGAGCGTATTCGGCCGTCTGGAGCACCTGCCAACTGGCGGCCTGACTGGCAAGCGCGAGTTCCTGGGCGCCGCGGGCGATGGCATCGAAGTCTTCGAGGGCCAGTCCGGCGAGGACATCCTGCGCGTGGGCGAGTTTTGCCCGCATGAACGGCCCCACGTCGTCGGCCTTGGGGGCGGCGGCATCCTGCGCGACGGCAGCCTGCGAGCCGATGAGCGCGGCCACAACCAACACCGGCCTCGTCAAACTGATCGTCTTTTCGGTGAGACTGTCACGCCAAGCCGAGATCCTCGTTGTAGCCTTCCTGTAAAATCGCATTCTCGCTCCTCTCGTGCGCCAGCATGTGGGTGGTGAAGGCCTCGAAATCGCGGCTTGCCTGCAGCCATGCTTCGGCCTCGTCAACGGATGATGGCAGGCCGGCCAGCACGTTGTCGAGTTCAGCCAGGAGCGCCGGGTGTTGCTTCATGATCGCGGCGGCCCCCTTGCCGAGCCGCGGCATCCGGGCCACCGACTCCTCGAGAAATCCCCCATGCTCCTCCTTGGCGAAGTGCTCGGCGAGGTGGTCCCGCAACCCCCGCAGCGCGTCGTGTAACCGGGCCAAGGTGTCGACAGAGGGCCGGACCTCGCTGAATGCCGTCCGCGCGGCCGACAGTCGGCAGAAGAGATCGTGATGCTCGGCGAGCACATGGCCGAGGATGATCGGATCGGAGCGGTCGATGGACGCCATGGCGGATGGTCTCGCTGTGCTTCAAGACTAGGCGGCCCGGCAAGGCTCCGCGCGCGGCGGCGGTTTCATCCGGCCCGCATCGCCATTCGCTGCCGGACACTTGGCCTGCCGGCGCCGCGGCGCGTCTTTCCGCGGGGTCAGGTATAACGCTGGGCAGTTTCCGCCGCAGAGTGTGCTTTCTCCCCCAGGAGCCGGTCATGTCGTCGCTTTTCCGCCCCCTCGCCGCGGCCTGCTTCGTGTCGTGGGCCGCATGGCATGCCCCGCACGCCGCAGGGCAGCACGTGGCAGGCGAGGAATTCACGCTTCCCAACGGCATGCAGTTCTTGCTCGTCCCCCGGGCCGACCAGCCCAACGTGGTCAGCGCGGGGTGGGTGGCGAAGGTGGGGAGCGTGAACGAGCGGCCGGGCATCACCGGCATCAGCCACTTCTTCGAGCACATGATGTTCAAGGGCACCGACACGATCGGCACCCGCGACCCGCGGAAGGATGCCGTCTACCGGGCGGAGCAGCGGGCGATCCGCGACGAGATCAACAGGCTCGTGTGGACCGGGCAATACACGCGGTATTTCCGCGGTGAGATCGACGACCCATGGGGTCCGGCCAACGACACGCAGGAGCTGCGGGTGCTCCGCGGCAAGCTCGATACGCTGATCAAGGCCCAGCAGGGCCGTGGCGAGGCCGGGCCGGCGGCGGCCACGATCGTCAAGGACGAATTCGACCAGGTCTACACGAAGGCCGGCGGCAGCGGGATGAACGCCTTCACGAGCTATGACCTGACCTGCTACTTCATCACCGTGCCGAGCAACAAACTCGAACTCTGGGCCTGGATGGAGAGCGACCGGCTCAGCGACAGCGTGTTCCGCGAGTTCTATTCCGAGCGCGACGTGGTGCACGAGGAGCGGCGGCTCCGCACCGACAGCACCCCCACCGGCCGCTTCCAGGAGCAGTTCGATTCGATGTTCTGGGCGTCGAGCGGCTATGCCTGGCCCGTGATCGGCTGGCCGAGCGATCTGAACAGCTACACGATGGAGCAGGCCGAGGAGTACTGGAACACCTACTACCGCCCCGGCAACCTCTTCGGGATCGTGGTGGGCGACTTCGATCCCGCGCAGGCCAAGGCCCTGATCACCAAGTATTTCTCCCGGCTCCCGCCCGGCCCGCGGCCCCCAGCCCCCGTCGTGACCTTGGAAGTCGAGCAGTTGGCGGAACAGCGGATGAACGCCACCGGCGATTTCCCGCCGTCGATCGAGGTCCGCTACCACACCGTGCCGGCCGGCCACGTCGACAGTTATCCGCTGGATGTGCTCGCCGAGATTCTCAACGAACGGACCGGTCGGCTCTACGCCGGCCTCGTGGAGGGGCGGGGCATCGCAGCTTCCGCCCGGGCGACCTCCGACACGCGGAAGTATGCCGGGCTGTTTTCCGTCGAGGCACAGACCCGGGGCGACGCCACGCCGGAGCAGTTGGAGCAGGCATGGTATGAGGAGCTGGCGAAGCTCCAGGAGGCCGACGTGCCCGAGCGGGAACTGCGGAAGGTGAAAAACAGGATCGCGGCCGGCAACTACCGGCGGCTGGAAAACAACATGTCGCTGCTCATCCAACTGGGGTTCGCCGAGGCGCTCCTCGACTGGCGCGAGATCAACGACGGCCCCAAGAAGTACGAGGCCGTCACCGCCGCCGACATCAAGCGGGTGGCCGGGAAGTATTTCCGACCCACCAACCGCAGCGTGGCCATCTACAAGCGAGACAAGTAGGGTTTCCTCCCATGAGCATGCGCACGTTCGCCATCCTTCTGGCCCTGGGCTTCATCGCCCTGTTCATCCTGGCGCCACGGCCGCCGCGAACTTCTGAGTCACCCGGGCCGGCCGCCGTCGCCGCCGCCCGCACGCCGCAGGCCGCGGGGCTGCCCGCCCGGCCGGAGAAAATCCCGTTCGGGCCGCTGGCCTTCGAACCCCCCGACCGCGAGTCGTTTCGCCGCGTGCTCCCGGATGGCACCGTCGTCTACCTCGCTCCGTCGCGGGAGTTTCCCCTGATCAACGTGGCGATCACGTTCAAGGGGGGCGCCTCGCTCGATCCGCCCGACCTGCCCGGACTGGCGTCGATGACGGCGCGGATGATGCGCGAGGGCGGCACGGACGCGATCGGGGCGGCCGCCCTCGACGAAACGCTCGACTTCCTGGCGACGGAGGTTTCCGTGACGGCAGGGGACACCTTCACGACGGCGACGATGAACTGCCTCAAGAGCACGTTTGACGAGAGCCTGTCGCTGTTTCTCGGCATGCTGCGCACGCCGGCCTTCGACCCCGGCCGGCTCGAGACCGCGAAGGCCCGGGTGCTCGAGGCGCTCAAACAGCGCAACGACGACGCCTCGTCGATCATCGGCCGCGAATGGAAGCGGCTGCTCTACGGCCCCGGGCATTTCGAGGCCGCTGAGCCGACTGGCGCCACCGTCGCCGCCATCTCCCGCGAGCGCATGGCGGAGATGCGCGGGCGGCTGTTTCACCCGGGCAACATGATCGTGGCCGTGTCGGGTGATTTCGAGGAACGCGAGATGCTGGCCACGCTGGAAAAGGCCCTCGCCGGCTGGAGTCGCGGCAGCCGCGCTCCCGATCCGGCCGCCCCTGCCGAAGTGCTGGAGCCGGGCCTCTACCATGTGCCCAAGGACATCCCCCAGGGCAAGGTGGTGATGGGCCTGCGGTCGATCAAGCGGGACGACCCCGACCTGATCCCCTTCCTGCTCCTCGACGAGATTCTCGGGGCCGGCGGCTTCACCAGCCGGCTCATGCAACAGGTGCGGAGCAACGAAGGCCTGGCCTACTCGGTGCGTTCGACGGTGACCCCGAAGGTGGACTATCCGGGTGATTTCCGCGCTGGCTTCGAGAGCAAGAATGCCACCGTCGCGTTGGCCACGAAGATCGTCCGCGACGAGATCCGCAAGATGCGGGAGGATCTCGTCACCGACGAGGAGCTGGAGACGGCCAAGCAGGGGCTCATCGAGACCTTTCCGCGGCAGTTCGAGAGCAAGCCGCAGATGCTCCGCGTGTTTGTCAACGACGAGTGGACGAATCGTCCCCAGGATTTCTGGCGGACGTTTCGCGAGAAGGTGAAAGCCGTGACCGGCGACGACATTCGCCGCGTTGCCCGCCAGCACCTCGATCCCGACAAGATGGCGATCCTGGTGGTAGGCAACTGGGACGAGATCGCCAAGGGCGACCTCGACAAGCGGGCCACCATGGACGACTTCTTCGGCGGTGCCGTGAAGCATCTGCCGCTGCGCGACCCGCTCACGCTCGAGCCGATAAACGAGCCCCGCGAGCCGCGGTGAGCCACGGCCATTCGCCTCGGGCGGGCGCGGCGGTATCCTCCGCCGACCCATGGCCCACCTCCCCGACATGCTCCCGCCCCGCCCCGCCGAGGCCCATGCCCTCGACGTGGCCCGCGGTGTGCCCGGCGCGAGGATCGTGTGCACCACCGCCGGCCGCGGCCAGGCCGCGCTGACGCTCGCCGCCGAGCGGCCTGACGCGGTCGTCAACGCCTGGTTTCTCGACCTCCATCAGCACGGGCTGGCCGTGGAGGCATGGCGGTCGGCCCCGGCCGGGCTCAAGGCCTCCTGCCAGGCCGACATGCCGCCCGGCCCGTACGATCTGGCCGTCGTGCCGCTTGCCAAGGACGGCGAAGCCGAGCTGACCCGGGAAATCATCCAGCAGGCCATGGTGCATCTCGCCCTCGGCGGGCGGCTCGTGGCCGCGATCGACAACCCGCGCGACAACTGGCTGCGGGAGCAGTTGGCCGAGACCGGGGAAACGGTCCGCGTGCGGCCGCCGCAGCCGCCCCATGACGGGACCACGTGCTACGTCGTGCAGAAGACCCGCGAGCCGGCGAAGATCCGTGATTTCTCCTGTGAGGTCGTGTTCCGCGACCGCGACCGGCTGCTCACCGCCGTCACGCGACCGGGCGTTTTCGCCCACCGCCGCATCGACCCCGGGGCACGGCATCTCCTCAACGCGGTCGATGTGGCCGCCGGCACGCGCGTGCTCGACATCGGCTGCGGCTCCGGCTGCGTGGCGTTGGGGATCGCGGCCCGCGATCCGAGCGTGCACGTGCTCGCGCTGGACTCCGCCGCCCGGGCGGTCGAGTGCACGCGGCGGGGGGCGGAGATCAACGAGCTGCCGAACCTGGCCGTGATGCTCGAGGCCGGCGGACGCGTTTCCGAGCCGGGCTCCTACGACCTGGTTCTCGCCAACCCTCCCTACTACGCCGATTTCCGCATCGCCGAAATGTTCGTTGAGTCGGCCTGGCAGGCACTGGCCCCGGGGGGCACGCTGCTCGTCGTCACGAAGCAGCCGACGTGGTATCTCGAGCGACTTCCGCAGTCGTGGCACGACGTCGCCCGCGAAGAGGTGAAACACTACCACCTCATCGAAGCCATCCGACCGTGAGCCAGTGAGTGGTGAGAGACCTGTGGTGACAGACCTCCCCACCGTGGTGACAGACCTCCGGTCTGTCAGATGTTTGGTCACAGACCAGAGGTCTATGCCACGCGGGCAAGATCGCCGCCGCGGCGGCTGCCCGTCACTGGTTCACGTGCACCACCTTTGCCGGTGGAAAGCCGTTGAAGTGGGTGCTGCTGGCTGCCGAATAGGCGCCGATGTTCTCGCTGTAGAGAAAGTCGCCGATCTCCAGGTCGGGAAGCTGCTCCGCAAGGCTGATCGTGTCGAGGGCGTCGCACGTCGGCCCGAAGACCGCGCAGAGCTGCTTTGCCCCCTTCTTGAAGCTCTTCAGGTGGTAGGTGCAGTGGTCGAAGATCACGCCCGAGAACGTGTGGTACACGCCGTCGTCGACGTAGTACGACAGCTTCTCGTTGCGAACGGCCTTGCCGATGATCTTGCACACGGCCGTGCCCGCGGAGGCGACGAGAAAACGCCCCGGCTCGGCGAGAATCTCCACCTCCTTGGCAAACAGTCGGTCGATCTCGTGGTTGATCTTCCGGGCCAGTGCTGAAAACTTCGGCACCGACGCGTCGTAGGCGGCCGGAAAGCCGCCACCGATGTCGAGCAGCTTGAGCGTGAACCCCCGGCTTTTGGCCTCGGCGAAGATCCCGGCACAGAGATGGAGCGCCTGGATGTAGTTCTCGTGGTTCGTGCACTGGCTGCCAACGTGGAATGACAACCCCTCCACCACCAGGCCGCGGTCGTGGGCGTAGCGGATCAGGTCGACGGCCTCGCCGGGCAGGGCCCCGAACTTGCTGGAGAG
Source organism: Pirellulales bacterium (assembly GCA_044234625.1). GTDB lineage: Bacteria > Planctomycetota > Planctomycetia > Pirellulales > UBA1268 > CACORA01. The sequence goes on from JBIIIP010000039.1 coordinate 21,867, forward strand.
CTCAACCATCGAGCCCGTGTTCGGCACCCGCAGCCGCAGGGCCAGGCCGGCGTGGGGAGCGTGGGCGGCGATCTTCTTCACCTCCTCCTGGTTGTCGTAGGTGACCAGGGGCTTGTAGCGGTCGAGCTCGCGGAGCGTCTCGATCGGCTTGATCGGATTGGCGTAGATGATCTTGTCCCAGATGAAATCCTGACGCTGCTTGGCAGGCAGCTTCTTGATGTTCTCGTGGACCGTGTGGAATTCCTGCATGCTGGCCACGTCGAAGCTGCCGCCGAGCTCGTAGAAAGTCTTCACGATCGCCGGGTCGCTGTTGACCTTCACCGCGTAGTAGATCTGCACGCGGGGAAAGTGCTTGCGAAACAGCGCGTAGTTCCGCCGCAATTCGGCATGGTCGACGACGAACAGCGGGGTGCCGTGCTTCTTGGCGAGATCGAGCAGGGTCTTTTGGTTCATGGTTCGCGGTGGGTCGGGTGAAAAGCGCGGCCGAGGGGAGGCAACGCCTCAGTCGCCGTCGGTGATGAGGAAGTTCTTGAACTGCCAAAGATCGGAGGAGTCGACGGCGGGGCGGTTGTAGCCGTGGAAGGCGCTGGCGTAGTGCTTGAGCGGCGTCCAATCGGAGGCCACGGAGATGAATTTCCCGAGATAGGGCCGGGCGATGCCGAGCACGTATTCGTGTGGCAGATCGTCGGGCAGTTTCACGCCCTGCTGCGGGTTCTCAATCATCCACATCGTGGCGGCGACGACCGAAATCGCCACCTGCATCGTGGTGGCGTTTTGGTGCGGCACGAGCCGCCGCGACTCCTCGATCGACAGGTCGGAGCCGCACCACCACGAATGGAGCGGATGGCCCATCACCAGCGCGCCGAGGATATCGGAGCCGCCGGTGATCTCGTCGGTCATGATCCGGATCCGTGGCTGCAGCCGGTAGTCGTTGCCGCGCAGCTCCCACAGGCTGGCTATCGCGGCATCGCACGGGCAGTAGGCGTAATGCACCGTCGGCCGGTAGATCGTCTTCCCGGCGGGGTCGCGCACCGACAATTTCTCGGTGATGCTAAAGGCCTCGCCGTGCCGGACCACCATCCCCATGATCGTGTAGTCGGGCACCCAACTGGCCACGTAGGTGTTCATCCCCATGCGGGCCATGCAGATCTGGCTCTGCGGGCCGTCGTCGTGCCGGTAGGCGAAGGGCGGAAGTTCCTTCTCGTGGGTGCCCCAGCCCATTTCCGCCGTCGTCGTGCCCTCCTCGCGGAAGCCTTCCACGCTCCAAGTGTTGACGAACTCGTCCACCTCCTTCGGCCGGTTCGAGACCTGCGTGTCGCGCTCGCTGCAATGGATCACCTTGACGCCCAGTTCGTGGGCCAGATGGTTGAAGGCCTGCGTCTGCGCGTGGTGGGCGATCCGCTCAGCCTGCTCGCCGGTGAACTTCCGCTGCTCCAGGCACGCTGCGGCGATGTCGAGCAGCGCGTGCTTGGTGAAGTGGCTGATGAGGCCGGGATTCGCCCCGTGCTCGAGCACGGCGGTGGGGCCAGGCTCCTTCCAGCCGGCCACCATCTTCCGCAGCTTCATGTGCCGCCAGTAGAGCGTGAGATGCGTGGGGTGCGCCCCCTTGGCATGCTCGTAGGGATCCCACAGCTCGACCGACGTGTTGAGATACATCACGCCGCGGTCATGGCACCACTGCACGATCTCGCAGCAGTCGATGTTCCAGGCCAGATCGATGAGCAGGTCGCCTGCGGCGAGGTGCCTGGCCAGCACGGCGCCCATGTTGTCGGGCCCGATCTTCTCGCGGACGAAAGACACGCCCTTCTCGATCCACGGCGCGAGCGCGGCGTCGTCAGGCTCGAAATCGACGATGGTGATGTCGCGTGGGGAAACCTTGACGTGTTCGAGGAGGATGGGAAGCGTGCATCGGGCAACGGCACCGAAACCGACGAACAGAATCCGCTTGTTGAAAGACACCATCGTGCAGCCTGGCCCTCGAGTCCTGCGAGAACGGGACGAAACCGGGAGTATAGCCGTTTCGCGCCGCCGACTGGCGGTCGGGCGGTGGTTTTCCCCGTTGTGCCGCGCCGTTTTGGCCTTGCCGTCGGCGCGGCGGCCGCCGTACTGTCCTCGCCTCACCGAAGGGCCGCCCTCGATGCTCCCGACCTGTGACGCGCGCGAGAAACCATGGCGGGCATGCCGCCGACAGCCCACCGCCGTCGCGGCCGGGCTCGCCGCCGTCGCGGCGCTGGCCGGCGTGTCCTGGCTGCAGGGGCGGGACTCATCCGGCCGCTGCACGGCAGCGGCACCCTTGGCCGTGGCCGAGAGCCACTCGCTGTGGATCGCCGACAGTGCGCTCGACGATGGCCGACGGATGCTCGTCGTCATCGACCCTGAGCGGAAGCATGCCGCGATCTACCACGTCGATGCCATGGCGGGCACGCTCACGCTGAAGAGCACCCGCGACATCGGCTGGGACCTCCTCATCGAAGACTTCAACGCCCAGACACCCAAGCCGGCCGATCTGAAGAGAATGCTCGAGGCCGGCGGAGGAGCCTCGCCATCCCGCTAGGTGGTCGAGGGAAAGATCGCCCAGAGGGGCTACGGCATGCAGGCTGTTTCGCACATCGTGCTCGTTGGCATCGCCGGGGCGGTTGGCACGCTTCTGCGGGCAGCCTGTGGCATGGCGGCCCTGCGGCTCTTCGGGGCGGGCTTTCCCTGGGGCACGCTCCTGGTGAACGTAGCGGGCTCGCTGGCCTTCGGCCTGATCGTGGCCTGCGTCCGATCGCGGGGGTTCGTGCCCGCCGGGCTCGAGACGATCCTGCTCATGGGACTGCTCGGCGGGTTCACGACTTTTTCCACGTTCGCCTTCCAAGCGATTGAAATGCTCGCGGCGGGCCGCATCGTCGCCGCGGTGAGCTATGTCGCGGCCACGAATGCGGCTGCGTTGGCGGCGGCTTGGATCGGCCTGCGGCTCGGCGGCGCCTAGGAAGGGGCTGGCGATGCGTGCCGTGGTGCAGCGCGTGCGGGAAGCGAGCGTCACGGTCGGAGGCAGCGTCGTCGGACAGGTCGGCCACGGGCTTCTCGTGCTGGTGGGCGTGGAGGAGGGGGATGCCCCGGCGGACGCCGAGTGGCTGGCGGCGAAGATCACGCAGATGCGGATTTTCTCCGACGACGAGGGCAGGATGAACCGGAATCTCACTGAAATCGGCGGCCAGATGCTCGTCGTCAGCCAGTTCACGCTCCACGCGAGCACGAAGAAAGGCAACCGGCCGAGCTTCATCCGCGCGGCGAAGCCTGCGGAAGCCGTGCCGCTCTACGAGCAATTCCTGGCCGACAGCGAGGGTCTCCTCGGCCGTCCAGTGGCCCGCGGCATCTTCGCCGCCGACATGCAGGTGGAGCTCGTGAACGACGGGCCGGTGACGATCGTCATCGACTCGCGAAGCCGCGAATGACGGCCATCCGCCTGAATCGGGGCGGAGAGATTCGAACTCTCGACCTCTTGGTCCCAAACCAAGCGCGCTAGCCAGACTGCGCTACGCCCCGAGCATGCCAGTGAGTGTAGCACAGCCGCCGCCGCCTCACTCCGTGATGTGGTCGAGCAGCCGCTGGAATTCGTCGAGATTCGCAAAGGGAATCACGATCCGCCCCGCACCCTTGCCGTTGGCATGCACCACCACCTTGGTGCCGAGCGCCTGGCGAAGCTGGCTCTCGACCGCGACGATCTGGCTCGACCGCCGCGTCGCCGGCCGGCCCGGCTTGCGCGGGCCCTTCGCCACCGGCTCCGGCCCGTCGATCCTGGCGATCGGATCGCCGTCGCCGGCCTCGTCGGCACGGAGAATTTCCTGGATCTCCGCCTCGATTGCGCGCACGGAAAGCCCCTCGCTGGCGACCCGCGCAGCGAGGCGCTCCTGCTCGAGTTCGTCGCCGAGCGGCAGCAGCGCCCGCGCGTGGCCCATCGAGATCGTGCCGTCGCGAAGCCGCTTCTGCACGCTCTCGGGAAGCTCGAGAAGGCGGATCAGATTGGCCACGGTCGAGCGGTCGATCGACAGCCGCTTGGCGAGTTCTTCCTGTGTGCAGCTCCACGCGGCGAGATACTGTTTGAAGCTGGCGGCCTTCTCCAGCGCGTCGAGATCGCGGCGCTGAAGGTTTTCCACGATCGCGATTTCCGACATCTGCCGGTCGTCGACGTCGAGCACGCGGACGGGCACCTTGGCCCAGCCCAGCCGTCGTGCGGCCGCCAGGCGGCGCTGCCCCGCGATCAACTGGTAGCGTTCGCCAGTCGTGCGGACGACGATCGGCTGCACGAGGCCGTGCTCCCGGAGGCTGTCGGCCAATTCCGTGAGGTCGGCATCGGCCACGTGGCTGCGCGGCTGCCAGGGATTGGGGTCGATGAGCGACTCGGCGATCTCGTGGGCGGGAAGCGTGGCGGCCGCCTGCTCGACTTCGTCCGGCGTGTGGAGGATGAGCCGCGCCGCGGCGGAAAGGCCGGCGGGGGCCGCAGCCACGGCCGCGGCGCCATGGGTGGCGGGGGCCGCCTCGAATCCGGCCCGCCCCAACAGTGCCTCGAGTCCCCGTCCCAGGCGTCGTTCCTTACTCACAGTCGCGTACCTCCATGCATAGTTCCGTATAGGCCCGCGCTCCTCGTGAACGCGGGGCGTAATCGAGCACACTCTGCGCGTGGCTGGGCGCCTCCGAGACGGCCACGTCGCG
>JBIIIP010000040.1:0-25682 GCA_044234625.1 Pirellulales bacterium
TGCAAGCCGGTCTATGAGACGCGGACCCGGGAGATTCCCTACACGGTGTGTAAGCCGGTTTACGAGACCCGCGAGCGCCGCTACACGGTGTGCAAGCCGGTCTACGAGACCTGCGTCAAGGAGATTCCCTACACGGTCTGCAAGCCCGTGTACGAGGAGCGGCAGGAGACCTACACGGTCTGCAAGCCGGTCCACGAGACGTGCGTCAAGGAGATCCCGTACACGGTCTGCAAGCCCGTGTGGGAGACCCGCGAGCGCGATGTCTGCCGGACGGTGTGCAAGCCCGTGCATTTCACCAAGACGGTGAAGGTGTGCAGTGGACGCTGGGAAACGGAGACCTGCGAGGTTCCCGGCCCGGTCATCACCCGCTGCATCCGCGAACCGGGTTGCTGGGAGAGCGACTGCTCCGGCCGTCGCTGCTACCGGCCCGGCAAGGTGTGCCGTGTCCAGGAGCAGTGCCCGCCCCGCACCATCTGCAAGAAGGTGTGGGTGCCCGAGGTCTGCGAGAAGGAAGTCAAGTGCGTCCGCTACGAGAAGGAGACCATCGTCGAGAAGCAGTGCTACAAGGTCTGCAAGATGGTGTCCGAGCAGCGGGTGAAGACCTGCACCTACACGGTGTGCAAGATGGTGCCCGAGCAGCGCGTGCGGACCTACAAGGTCTGCAAGATGGTGCCGGAGCAGCGGGTGCGCACCTGTGAGTACAAGGTCTGCAAGATGGTGCCCGAGGAGCGGGTCTGCACCTACCAGGTGTGCCGCATGGTGCCGGAGCAGCGGGTGAAGACCTGCTCGTACCAGGTGTGCCGCATGGTTCCGGAGCAGCGTGTCCGCACCTACCAGGTGTGCAAGATGGTGCCCGAGCACCGTGTGAAGACCTGTTCCTACCAGGTGTGCCGCATGGTTCCGGAGCAGCGTGTTCGCACCTACCAGGTGTGCCGCATGGTTCCGGAGCAGCGAGTGAAGACCTGCACCTACCAGGTGTGCAAGATGGTTCCGGAGCAGCGTGTCCGCACCTACCAGGTGTGCCGCATGGTGCCGGAGCAGCGGGTGAAGACCTGCTCGTACCAGGTGTGCCGCATGGTTCCGGAGCAGCGTGTTCGCACCTACCAGGTGTGCAAGATGGTTCCAGAGCAGCGTGTCCGCACCTGCTCCTACCAGGTCTGCCGCATGGTGCCCGAGGTCCAGGTGAAGACCTGCACCTACCAGGTGTGCAAGATGGTGCCCGAGCAACGGGTGCGGACCTACCAGGTCTGCAAGATGGTGCCCGAGCAGCGGGTGCGCACCTGTAGCTACAAGGTGTGCAAGATGGTGGCCGAGGAGCAGGTTCGCACCTGCGAGTACAAGGTCTGCACGATGGTTGCCGAGCAACGCGTGAAGACCTGCACTTCGAAGGTGTGCAAGATGGTGCGCGAGGAGCGCTCCCGCGAGGAGTGCTACAAGGTCTGCACCATGGTGAAGGAGAAGTGCACGAAGCAGGTGCCGTATTGCGTCACCAAGCCCGTGCACTACACCAAGACGGTGGAGGTCTGCCGCATGGTGCCGAAGCAGGTCGCCTACACGGTGACACGGTGCGTGCCGAAGACGGTCTACCGCGAAGTGCCGTGCGAGCCCACCTGCGCCGCCGAGCCCTCGTGCGCCGCGAAGTGATGTGACAAACCCGGAACGCCTCACGCGGCTTGCCGCGTGACCGGGCCTGACAGGAAGGGGAACGGGGTGGCCCGGGTCGCAAGACCCGGGCCACCTGCTTTTTGCGGCCCTCCCTCTCTCACCGTGGGGACGGACCTCCGGTCTGTCCGTGCCCATGTGGTGGCGCACCGGCTGCGGGGCGGCAAAAGTCTTGTCGCATGGGCTGCGGCAGCCCAACGCTCCTCGAGCGTTCGCCGACCCCTTCGCCTTCCTCTCCCTCTCTCACCGTGGGGACGGACCTCCGGTCTGTCCATGTCCATCTGGGGACGCACCTCCTGCCTGGAGCGCATCCGGGCCCGGTTGTCTTGGCTGCAGTCGAGGGCCGTTTTTCAGCGGCCCGCCGGCGTGATCCGTGCCTTGCCCATCCAGGGCCGCAGGGGCTCGGGGATCGTCACCGATCCGTCGGCAGCCTGATGGTTCTCCAGGATCGCGATAATCGCGCGGCTGATGGCGATCGCCGTGCCGTTGAGGGTATGCGCGAAATGCGTCCCCTTCTCGCCCTGCTTCCTGTAGCGGATGCCGAGCCGGCGGGCCTGGTAGTCGGTGCAGTTGGAGGTGCTCGTCACCTCGCCCCACTCGCCCCTCTCGCCGCGGCCGGGCATCCAGGCCTCGAGGTCGAACTTCCGATAGGCCGGTCCCCCGAGATCGCCAGATGCCGTGTCGATCACGCGGTACGGAATCCGCAGCCCGTCGAAGAGGCGGCATTCCAGGTCGAGCAACTTGTCATGCATCGACTCGCTCTGCTCCGGGGTCGTGAAGGCGAACATCTCCACCTTCGTGAACTGGTGCACGCGGTACAGGCCGCGGGTGGCCCGGCCATGTGCGCCGGCCTCCGTGCGGAAACAGTGGCTGATGCCGCACAGCGCCAGGGGCAGCTCGTGGGCCTCGAAAATCCGCTCATGGAACGCGCCACCGAGCGTGATCTCGGCGGTGGCGACCAGTGAGAGGTCGCTGTCGGTGATCGAGTAGATCTGCGTTTCGGGGCCGCGAGGCATGAAGCCCGTGCCTTCGAGGATCGTGTCTCGCGCGAGGTCGGGCGTGGTCATCACGGTGAAACCTTCGCCAAGGAGCAAATCCACGGCGTACCGCTGCAGGGCGAGTTCGAGGAGCACGGCGTCGTTCATGAGGAAATAGAACCCGTGCCCGGCCACGCGGGCCCCGGCCTCGAAGTCGAAGAGCCCGAGATGCGCCCCGAGTTCCACATGGTCGAGCGGTTTGAAGTCGAACGACGGGATCGGCGTGGCGCCGCGGCGAATCTCCACGGCCGCGTCCTCGCCTCCCACCGGGGCGGCTGCGTGGGTGAGATTGGGGATCGCCCGCAGGATCGCCTCGCCATCGGCGGTGATCTCGGTGAGCCTGGTTTCAAAAGCGGCGACTTCCTCGCGGAGCCGGCGGCCCTCGGCCTTCCGGGCCTCGCGATCCGCGGCATCGGCAGCCTGGCCAATCGACTTGCTGACCTGTCCGGCCTCGTGGTTGAGCCGGTCGATATCGGCCTGCAACTGCCGCCGCAGCCGGTCGAGGGCGGCGAATTTCGCCACGTCTGCCGTCGAACCGCGGTTTTTGCAGTTGGCGGCGACGAGGTCGACATTGTCGGCGACAAAGCGGCGGTCGAGCACGGGTGGGTTCTCCTCTGCGGGGCACGAGTCGGCCTATACTAGCGACACGCGGAAAAACCCTTAATGGCCGTTTTCCGCGCGGCCGACCGGAGGCCCAGCCGAGCCTCGCCCGGTCGGAAGTCGCCGCATCCCGCCGCAGGAGATGCGCCCCACGGGGGTGCGGGATGGTGGCGATCCGGTTCCGTGATCCAGCCGGTTCGGTGATCCAGGGAGTGCGCCAGACCGATGTCCTCTGCAGCCAGTGCCGTACCCTCCGCCGATGGCGTCGACACCCTTCCCGCTCCGGCCGAGCCCGTTGCGGATCGCCGGCCGCAGCGGCAGCCGCGGTACCACGTGGTGCTCTGGAACGACGAAGACCACACCTTTACGTACGTCGTGGCGATGCTCGAGCAGCTCTTCGGCCACCCGAAGGAGCGCGGTTTCAAGCTCGCGAAGGAGGTCGATCGAGCGGGACGGGCGATCGTGCTCACCACGACGAAGGAGCATGCGGAGCTGAAGCGTGACCAAATTCACGCCTTCGGGTCCGATCGGCTCCTGGCCCGTTCGAAGGGCGCCATGAAGGCGACGATCGAGGCCGAAAGCTGACGGCTTCCGAGAGCCACGTGGGCCTTTGAACGGGCCATCAGTCCCGTCACCACTTGAGGCCGAACTGGCCCCCCGCCGAATTTCCGCCCAGGCCGCCCTTGAGCGGAGCGGTGCGCTTCGTGGTCGGTTTCGCCGGCGGCTCCGCGGCGGCCGGTTCCGCGTCGTCATCGGCCGCCTCTACGACGGCCTTGGCCGTCAGCGCCTTGATCGAAAGCGACATCCGCTGCTCGTCGGGGTCGACCGCCAGCACGCGGCACTCGACCGCTTCGCCTTCCTTGACCACGTCGGCCACGCTGCGGACGTGCCGCGTGGCGAGTTCGGACACGTGCACCAGCCCTTCCACGCCCGGCTCCAGCCGAACGAACGCCCCGAATTGCGCGATGCGGCTCACCGTGCCCTTCACGGTGGCCCCGACGTGGTATTTCTCGGCAGCACGCTTCCAAGGGCTCTCGATGAGGTCGCGGGCCGACAGCGCGATCTTCCCCGTCTGCCGGTCGACGCGCTTCACAACGGCACGGACCTTCTGCCCGGGCTGAAGCACGTCGGCCGGATTGGCAACGTGGTCCCACGAGAGCTGGCTGACGTGCACGAGCCCCTCGACGCCGTCGCCGATGTCGATGAAGGCGCCGAAGTCGCGGACGCTGCGGACGATGCCATCCACTTCATCACCGACATCGAGCGTTTCCAGTAGCTTCGCCCGGGCGTCGGCCGCCTGCCGTTCGATCACGGCGCGTCGCGAGAGCACGAGCCGCCGGGCCGCGGGAACCAATTCCGTCACCAGGCTTTCCAAGGTCTGGCCGACCATTTCCTCGAGATTCTCGACCCGCCACGGGCTCACCGAGCCCGCTGGCATGAATCCGCGGAGACCACCGACCTCGCATTCGAGGCCACCCTTGTTCGTACCGGTCACCCGCGCTTCGACGATCATCCCCACTTCGAGTTGCGACCAGTCCTCCACGGCCACGGCCCGGTTGGCCGGCGCGACGTCGTAGAGACCGTCTTCCTCGTTGCGTGAGCCGACGCCCACGTCGATCGACTGGCCCACCTGGGGCAGTTCTTCACCCTCGGCGAACAAGCCCGCCAGCTTCATGGCGCCCTGCCGGCGTCCGCCGAGATCGATGAACGCCGTATCGGGGCCGACCGCGATCACCGTGCCGGTTACCCGTTGCCCGGGTTCCAGCGGCTTCTCGGCCTGGGGCGACGCCGTGCGATCCAGGAGTTCATCGACGGCCACGCCCTCCAGCGCCGCCGCGAAGTCGGCTTCCAGATCTTCGTCGAGACCGGCCCGCAGATTGGGCACGGCCACGCGCTTCTGCGGTGGCAACACATCGGCGAACGGCGACGCGGCTGCCGGACCGCGCTTCTCGCGCCGCGGTCGGCCCTCGCGCCGCGGGGGCTGTTGCCCGGCAGCGGGCGGTGCAACGGCTTCCAGGGCAGCAGGCTGCGGCGGTTTCTCCGTGGGGGCGGGCGGCGCGGGTTCGCCCGCTGCCTCGGCCTGCGCGGGGGCGGCCGCGACGTACGCGTATTGCGTCCCGAGTTTCGGTGGCTGCACCCCGGGACGCTGCGTGCCGATCGGGATGCGCCGCGGCGGAGCCGTCTCCGGCTGTTCAACCGCGTCGGCGGGAGACTCGTCAGGCATCGGACTCATTCAGCGAAAACTGCGGGAAACAGGACTTGAACCTGCACGGTATTACTACCACCAGGCCCTCAACCTGGCGCGTCTGCCAATTCCGCCATTCCCGCGGCGTGTGGGGGCCGTTGCCCGGCCGACTTTACAAGAGAATTGTCAGGTGGTTTTCTGCCGAGTCAAGCGGGCCGCGGCCGGCGACCACGATGGCACCGCCTTGAGGACGCCAAAGATCACGACCGTCCACGCCACGTCGCCCACCGGCATCCACCGGTAGAACGGCAGCGCCGCCAGGAAGCATTCGACCAATCCCGCTGCGGTGTGCGGATAGTCGCTGGTAAGCCACCAATGGGCGGCGTTCGTCGTCAGGAAAAAGACGAGTGAATTGGCGAGGGCACTGCCGAAGATCGCGGTCCACCGGCCCGTGCGCACCACCCCGCCGAGCAGCACCGGCCACGCCGTGGCCAGAAAGACGACCGCCGCCATCGCCGCGCTGCCATAGGCGGGCAGGGTCAGGTTGCCGATCGCCAACGCAGCCACGGGCACCGTCGCCGCCAGGGCCGGGTGCGGAATCAGAGCGCCCGCCGCGAGGGCGACGCCCGCCATCGGCGTGACGTTCCACAGCGGTTCTCCTCTCCAGGAGGGCTGCCAGGCGCGGCCGATCACGGCCACCGCCACGAGCACGAACCACACCCCAGCCACTCGCGTCAGATTCTTCACGGCCGTCTCCATGGTCGCCTGCGACTCCTTCCGGAAAGTCTCGATACACTAGCGGTTTTCCTCGTCTGGGCAAGCGAAAACGCCAGGCCCCGGGCCCCACGGAACACAGCCATGCCGCTTGTCGGCCGAAAGCGTCGCACCATCGCCGCCGAGCGCCTCGAGAGCGGCGTTGTATGGCTTCGGTTTTTCGTACCCGACCATGGTCAAAACGTTCTCACGGCCGACACGCTGGCGGATCTGGGCGGTGTCCTCGACGACCTCGACGCCGGCCCCGAGCCGAGCGGGCTGATCATCGCCTCGGGCCGCCCGGGCTCGTTCTTCGCCGGTGCCGATATCGCCCGGGTGGCGCGGCTCCGGGAGTCGAACGCGGAGGAGATCCAACGGCTGTCGGCCGCCGGTCGGGCGCTTTTCGGCCGCCTCTCCAGCCGGCCCTGGCCGAGCGTTGCCGTGATCGACGGGGTCTGTCTCGGCGGTGGTTTGGAACTGGCTTTGGCGTGCGATTTCCGCGTGGCCACGCGGGCGGCCCACACAACGCTCGGATTTCCCGAGGTGAAACTCGGACTGCTGCCCGGCTGGGGTGGAACCGTTCGCCTGCCACGACTCATCGGCGTCGGGCCGGCGGTGGAGCTCGCCGTCTCCGGCGAGAGCATCGACGGCGCGGCCGCGGCGCGGCTCGGTCTCGTCGATGCCTGCGTGCCGGCCGAGCAGGCGTCGGAATCGGCCCAGCGGCTCATCGAAGCGGCCCGCGGCACGAAGAGCCACCTCGACCATCGCCGCCGCCAGGCCGCGGCCGTCGAGATCGACCCCCAGGAACTGGCATTCATGGAAGCGACCACGGCGGCGGTGATCTTCGGCCGCACCGGCGGCCACTATCCGGCGCCCCCCACGATCCTGCGCACGATCCTCGCGGGAGCTGCGGTGCCGTCCGCGGAGGCCGGCGCGATCGAGGGCATCGGCTTCGCCGAACTGGCCCGGTCGCCGATCGCGGAACGGCTCGTGCGCGTGTTTCGCCTCGGCGAGCGCAACCGCCACGATTGTGGTCTCGACGATGCCGAACACGTCGAGCCGCGGGAGACCGTCGCGCCGGCGGTCATCGGCGCCGGAATCATGGGGGCAGGCATCGCCGCGGCCCAACTGCGGGCCGGGCTGGCCGTCACGCTCGTGGACGTGCAGCCCGAGGCTTTGGCGGCGAGCGTGGGCACGATTCTCGCGGAGGAGTCCTGGGATCGGGCCACGAAGCGCAGCGACCCGGCCCGCGCCATCGGCCTGGCGGGACGGCTGCGGACGGCGACCGCGCTCACGTCGATCGCGGGCGCGGATTTGGTCATCGAGAGCGTGCTCGAACGCACCGACATCAAGCGGCAGGTTTTGGCCGACGTCGAGAAGGCCGTCGGCCCGGAGACGGTGATCGCCACCAACACGTCCACCAACCCCATCGCCAAGCTCGCGGAGGTGCTGGTCGATCCGACGCGGTTTTGTGGGATCCATTTCTTCAATCCCGTGCGCCGCATGACGCTCGTGGAGGTGGTCCGCGGCCCGGCCACGAGCGACGCCACGGTGGCCACGGCGGTCGCGCATGCCAAGCGGCTCGGCAAGTGCCCCGTGGTGGTCAAGGACAGCCCCGGCTTCCTCGTCAACCGCGTGCTCATGCCGTATCTGCACGAGGCCGTGGAGATGCTCCGCGAGGGCATCGACATGCGGCGGATCGATCGGGCCGCCCGGGCGTTCGGCATGCCGATGGGTCCGATCGAGCTCTACGACATGATCGGCCTCGACACGGCCTTCTACGCCGGGCTCGTCATGGCGGCGGCGTTCGGCGATCGTATCGACGCCTCCCCGGTGATCCCCGCGCTCGTGAAGGCGGGTCAGCTCGGCCGCAAGACCGGTGGCGGCTTCTATCGCTACCGCCTGCCCGCCGACGGCGAGTGGCAGCGGGCGACGATCGACCGGCCGGGCGATACCGTGCCCGGCTTGATCGCCCCCTACGCGCTCCCCGACACGCGGCCCAGCGACGCCACGATCACCGACCGGCTCTTCCTGCCGATGCTGGCGGAGGCGGTGCGCGTGCTCGACGAGGGGATCGTGCGCGACGGCCGCGACGTCGATCTCGCCGTGATCCACGCACTCGGCTTCCCGGCCTTCCGTGGCGGGCTCCTCGCCTGGGGCGACACGCTCGGCCCCGCCGAGGTGGTGCGCCGCCTCGAGCCACTCGCGCCGCTCGGCGCTCGAATGCAGGCCACGCCGCGGCTGGTGGCCATGGCCCAGGCCAACGCCCGCTTCACCCCCGATTGAACCTCCTGAGACCACCCATGCCCCGCCTGGATCGCTCCGCCGACACCACGCCCGTCGTGGTCGCGTGCCGCCGCACCGCCATCGGCCGGGCGCATGCCGACCGGGGGGTGTTCCGCCACGTGCGCGGTGACGAACTGGCCGCAGCGGTGATCGATGCCGTCGTCCGCCAGAGCGGCGTCGACGAGGCCACGGTCGAAGACGTGGTCTTCGGGGCCACGCAGCAGCGTGGCGAGCAGGGAGGCAACGTCGCCCGCTGCGCCGCCCTGATGGCGGGCCTGCCGTTCGCCGCGGCCGGCACCGCGGTCAATCGGCTCTGCGGCTCTTCCCTCCAGGCGCTGGCCCAGGCCTGCCATGCGATTGCCGCCGGCGCCGAGAACGTGCAGGTCGTCGGCGGGGTCGAGCATATGCAGCACTTGCCGATGGAGTCGGCGATCGATATCCATCCGCGGGTCTTCGCCCGCTCCAGCCGCGGGATGCTCTCGATGGGCCTGACCGCCGAGCACCTCGCCGCCGCCCATGGCATTTCGCGAGCGAAGCAGGAGGCCTTCGCCCTCGACAGCCACCGGAAGGCTGCCGCGGCGGCCGATGCGTGCCTTTTCGACGACGAGATCGTGGCGGTGACGGGCCATGACGAGGCAGGCTGTGTGCAGGAGGTCACCGCAGACCAATCGATCCGCCGCGACACGTCACCCGCGGCGATGGCGGCGCTCGCCCCGGCGTTCCTGCCGACGATCGGCACGGTCACGGCGGCGACGAGTGCGCCGGTGAGCGACGGCGCGGCGGCGCTCTTGGTGATGTCGGAGGCGGAGGCCCGCCGGCAGGGCCTTGAGCCTCTCGTCCGCGTGTTCGGCACGGCGGTGGTGGGAGTGCCGCCGGCCGTGATGGGCACCGGCCCGATTCCCGCGGTGCGCAAACTCCTCAACCGGGTCGGTCTCGGGCTCGCCGACATCGACCTGGTGGAACTCAACGAGGCGTTCGCAGTCCAGGCGATTCATTGCATCGAGACCCTGGGCCTGGATTCAGCCAAGGTCAACGTGCGTGGAGGAGCCTTGGCGATCGGCCATCCGCTCGGCGCCAGCGGCGCCCGCATCGCCACCACGCTCATCCATGCCATGCGCGACACTGGCGCGCGGCTTGGCATGGCGACGATGTGCATCGGCATGGGGCAGGGCATCGCCGTCGGCTTCGAGCGCGTGGAGTGAAAGCGAGATGAATCCCGTCGGCGTGCGACACGAGCGACAAGAGATCCGCGGCGATCCGCCCGCGGCGCTCTCGCTCGTCGACTTGATGCGAGCCCGTGCCGTCGACGCCTTCGACAAGCCGGCGTGCATCGATGCCCTCGGAGGGGTGAGCCTGACGTGGGGCGAGTTGTTCCGCGATGCGCTCGATCTCGCCGACGGCATAACGGCGGCGGGCCTCGGCTCGGGCGACCGCGTGGTGCACATGGCCCCCCACTCACCGGCCTGGATCCGTGTCGATCTGGCGTGCCTGCTCGCGGGCGTCGTGCACGTTGCGCTGCATGCCGACGCCGGCCACCGGGAGCACGCCGCACAGATCGAATGGCTGGGCGGCGTCGGCCTGGTGTGGGGCGGTGGGCGGCGGCCGTTCGCCCTGCCGACGGGCATGGTCGACATCGATCCGGAGCGGCACTGGGGCGGTATCCGGACGGCGGATCGAGACGATGTGGCCGCGCGGCTCGCGCGGCGGGCCGCGGCGTGCGATCCCGAAGCACCGGCCGCCATCCTGCTCTCTTCGGGCACGACCGGTGCGGCCAAGGGCGTCGTCCATTGCCAGCGCACACTGTGTGACAACGCGCTGGCCGCTGCCGACGTTTTTCTCGACGAGCCCCACGACGTGCGGCTGTCGTGGCTCCCGATGAGCCACGCACTGGCCCGGGTGGGCGACCTCTACACGGCGCTGGTCCGCGGCGGTTGCCTGGCGGTGGTGCGCGACCGCCTGCGCGTGCTCGATGCCTGCCGCGCAGTTCCTCCCGCGGTGATCCTCGGTGTGCCCGCGTTCTTCGAGCGGCTGGAGCAGGGCGTGCGGGCCGGGCGGATCGCCGATCTCGCGGTGGCGTTGGGGGGACGGGTGCGGGTGTGCGTGTCGGGGAGCGCGGCCCTGCGTCGGCGGACGGCCGAGTTTTTCGCGCGGCAGGGAGTGCCTTTGGTGGAGGGCTACGGCTTGGCGGAAGCGGGGCCGGTTGTCGCGCTCTCCAATCCGCGGATCGTGCGGCCGGGTGCCGTCGGGCCGCCGCTGGCCGGCGTGGACGTGCGGATCGACGACCGCCCGGGTTCGTGCGGACAGCTTCTCGTGCACACGCGGTGCCGGGCTCTCGCCGTATGCGATGCAGAGGGATCACGGCCGGTGCCGGAGTGGCTCGAGACGGGCGATCTCGCCACGGTCGACGCCGACGGGCAGTTGCGGATCACGGGCCGCATCGCCGATGCGATCGTGCTCTCCACAGGCATCAAGGTGCCGCCGGCGGAGATCGAGGCGGCGCTGGCGGAAGACGAGTGCCTGGCGCAGGTGTGCGTGATCGGATCCGGCTGTCCGTGGCCGGTCGCCCTTGTCGTGCCCGAGCCGACGGTGATCCGGGCGGCGATCAGGCGGCTGGGCGTGCGCGTCGCCGGCCGGCAGGCTGCACTCCGGCACCCACGGGTGCTTGCGTGGCTGGCCCGCCGGCTGGCCCGCCGGCAGGGGCATCTGCCCCATCCCTGGCAGGTGCGTCGGGCCGTGCTCGTGGGCCGGCCGTTCACGGCAGCCCGCGGCGAAGCCACCGAATCACTCAAGCTGAAGCGTTCGGCGATCGCGCACAACTTCCGCCACGTGATCCATGCGGTGAGCGCCGAGCGGACGGGGCGGCCGAGGCCCGCGTGGATGGTCGGCATTCCCTGCCCCGAGAGCCTTAAAAACGATGGCCCGGGTGACGCGTTGCCGCGACGCTGGCTGGCCGCGAGCGTGTGGCATGGGGCGGCCGAGGATGGTTTTGCCGCCGCCGCGGCGCCGGCCATCCTGCCACTGCGCGATGCCGTGGCGGCCGTACTGGAGCGGTCCGAGGAGACCATCGACCGGCTCCGCCGCGCCGCAGCGCTCTACGAGCCGCTGGCCGATGTCGATCGGCGGCAGCCGCCGCTTGCCGATGCGCCCGATCCGCCGCGCGGCCTCTTCTCCAGCGACGCGGAGGCGGCGCTCGGCGACGCGGGGCTGTGGGGCTTGGCCGTGCCGGAGGCGTTTGGCGGGACGGGCTGCTCGATGCAGGAACTCGCGGCCGCGATCACGCGGCTCGCCGCCAACGTGCCCACCGCAGCCGGCATGCTCTCCATCCACTCCTCGATCGGAGCGGTGTCGGCGCTCGTCGCCTTCGGCACTCCCGAGCAGCAGGCATATCATCTGCCGGCCCTGGCGGCTGGCCGGCCCCTCTCGATCTTCGGGGGCACCGAACCCGACGCGGGCTGTGACCTCGGCGCCGCGGCTGCGCGGATCGAGCGGGTCGACGGCAAGCTCCTCCTCACCGGCACGAAGATGTTCATCACCGGAGCGACCCACGGCCGCCTCGTGAAGGTGCTCGCCAAGGAGCATGGCCGGCCCACTGTGGTGCTCGTGCGGTTGCCCGCCGCCGACACGGCCACGTGCCGGCTCGTCGGCTACCCGCTTCACCCGCTGCGGCATGCCCACAACCAGGCCATCGTGTTCACGGGGCACGAAATCGACCCACGCGACATCCTCACGCCGCCGTCAGGCAAGCAGCCCGACGCGATGAAGATCGTCTGGCACGGGCTCAATCGGGGCCGCGTGACGCTTGCCGCGCAAGCCGCGGGAACGCTGCGGATTCTCCATGGCCATGCGGCACGCTATGCCGCCGCGCGGCGCACGTGGGGCGCGCCGATCGCCGAGCGCGAGCTCGTGCAAGGGCGGCTTGGGCGATTGGCCGCTGCCACGCTGGCCTGTGATGCGCTGGCGGCGTGGGCCGCGGCGGCGATCGACTCGGGCCAGACGGGGGAGTTGGAGGCGATCTGTGCGAAGGTGATCGCCGGTGAGTGCGTCCGGGACGGTGCGATCGACGCCCTGGGAATCCACGGGGGGCGGGCGTTCCTCGTCGGCCATCCGCTGGGCGATGCGTGGCACGACCACTTCGCCGTCACGGTCTACGAAGGAGAGAGCGATCTTCTCGGCCTCGCCCTCTTCAAGGGGCTGTGCAAGCACCATCCGTTGGTGGGCGTCACGGGCCGGAGGGCAGCGGCGTGGCTGGCATGGAGGCTGGCATCCGTCGCCCGGCCGAGCGGCCGCGATGGTGACGAAATCATCGATGCCGGGCTGCGGGCGCACGCGCGGCAGGCCCGGAGGCTGTTGGGGAAGCTGGCCGTGGGCATCGACCGCGCGCTCCGCACGCACGGGCGAGGGCTCGCCGATCGGCAGCTCCTCGCGGGCGGCTTGGCGGAGGAGGCGCGGTGCCTCGTGAGCGTGCTGGCGGTGGCGCACCGTGGCGACATGCTCGGTGACGAGGCATCGCTGGCAGCGGCCGACGGGTGGTGCCGCCTGGCGCTGGCCCGCGCGACCGGCCGCCGGCTCACGGCCGACGACCAGACGCGGATCGCCGCCCTTGGCCGCCTGGCCTCCGGCTGACCGGCGCGGCCAGGCACCACGGGCCTACAGCAGGCTTTCCAGCAGGAGCCGCATCTTGCGGAGCTCGCCCACCTGGTCGACGTTTTCCAAGGGCGGCATGTGGGCACATAGCGCTCGCTTGTAGCCGATCCGCTGCAACTGCGTGACCAGCTTGTTGTATTCCACGTTGCCCTGGCCGATCCGCACCTGGGCCACATCGGGCTTCGTGTCGCGAAGGTGCACGTGCGAGACGTACTTGATGATCGGCTCCCACGACGCCTGTTTCTTGTGGCCGAAGATGAACTGGCTCGGGTCGAGCGTGACGCCGAGCCCGGGAACGTTGCGGCACAGCGACGCGGTCGTCTCCGCGTCCTGCGTCATGCGATCGGCCATCGTCTTCACCGCCACGACCGCGCCGAGGCTGGAAGCGGTCGCGACCATCTTCCGCAGCCGCTCGATCTCGCCGTTGAAAGGGGTGCCCAGTTCCGAGGCGTCCACCACCATCGTCACCACACCCAGCGACTTGGCGAGCCGGCAGGCGGCCAGGAAAAGGTCGTGGTAGGCGGGCGAATCGGCAGCCGAGAACGACACCGCCACCGGCCGCAGCCGCTGCAGATCGCGACAGGCGGCGATCGCGGCATCCGGATCAGCGGCCACCTCCGCCGGCTGCAGGTGCCCGCCCTGCTCGTGCACGTCGAGTTCGACGGCCGTGAACTCAAGTTCCGCCAGCCGCTCCATCGCCTTGTCGAGCGGCAGATCGGGAAAACACTCGGTGCTGACACAAACGAACACGCCGTCACGCTCCTCTCGATCTCCGGCCGTGCGATCCGCATCGCCGCCGGGGAAGGTTTTCGCAAAAGGTAGCGACACACACCGAAAACTGCCACCGCGAGTTGCGGCAACGCACTCGACAGCGCCGCCGGCGGGAGGCGTAGAATACGGAAACGTCGACCTACAGGAGCCGATCCCATGCATCTCGAGCCGTCTTCGCCCCCTACCCGTGTCATCCTCGAGCAGTCATCGCCATGGAGCCGGTGGGGTGCGCGGATCGCGTGGATGATCGCCGGCATCGCCGTGCTCGCGGCCATGGCCAGCGCTGGCGCCAACGCACAGTATTTCCAGAAGGATGCCAAGGTCGTCGAACAGTACCACTCGCTCTCCAAGACCGCCGTGGCCAAGGTGGCCGTGGTCGACATCTCGGGGGCCATCATGGGGGGCGGTGGATTCATCCGGTCGCAAATCGACCGGATCATCGCCGACGAGGACGTGAAGGCGGTCGTGCTGCGGATCGACTCGCCTGGCGGCACGGTCAGCGGCAGTGACGAGATCCACTACCGCATCCAGGAGATGATGAAGGGGCGGCAGGTGCCCGTCGTCGTCAGCATGGGGGGCATCGCGGCCAGCGGCGGCTACTACATCGCCATGGCCGCCGGCGGCCACGACGACGTGATCTACGCCGAGCCGGCCACGATCACCGGCTCGATCGGCGTGATCATCCCGCATTTTGACGTGTCGAAGCTCCTGAAGCGGCTCGACATCGAGGATGAGTCGATCACCAGCGGCCCGCTCAAGGGCATGCTCAGTCCAACCAAGCAGGTGTCGCCGGAGCTCGCGCAGCGGGAGAGAAAAATCCTCCAGGCCTTGGTTGACGAAATGTTCGGTCGGTTCAAGACCATCGTGAAGCAGGGCCGGCCGAAGCTCGACGACGCCAAGCTTGCGGCCGTGTCGACGGGGCAGATCTTCACGGCGCAGCAGGCGATCGACGCGGGGCTGGTCGACAGGATCGGATTCGTGGAGGACGCGATCGGCCGGGCCGTGGAACTCGCCGGGCTGACGAAGGAAACGGCCCGCGTGGTGAAGTATGTGAAGCCAAAGGGCTTGGTGGATGAATTGATCGGCGGCGGCGTTAACGCAAGCGTGCGGTGCGCGACGCCCTGGGAGGCCTTCGCCGAGTGGACCACACCGCGGGCCTGGTATCTCTGCTCGTGGTGGCCCGCCCTGGTCACGAACGAGTAGCGCACGCCCGTCTCTCCCACCGTGTGGACAGACCTCCGGTCTGTCTACACGGCAAGCCTCGGCATCGTGCCGAGCTTGCCTTGGCGGGCTCCGCCCGCTGGTGGTAACCCGGCCCTCCGGGCCTGACGCGGATGCAAAGGAAGGAAAGTGGCGACAGACCTCCGGTCTCTCCATGCCCGTGTGAGGACGCACTTCGTGCAGAGTGCGGGGCCGAGCCCGGGGACGCTATTTCAGGACCGTGCCCGAGGATTCGGCGCGGCTGGCCATTTCGGCGTAGTTCCGCGATTTCTCGTCGTCTCCCTGCTCGGCATACATCGTCGAGAGGTTGCCGTAGGCCACCGCCAGCGATCGCTCTTCGAGCTGCTGCTGGTCGACCGCTTCGACCATCAGGTTCACGCCCTTGTTGCTGATGGTCATGGCGTCGTCGCGGCGGTCGACCTGCCAGTAGGAGATCGCCATGCTCACGAATGATTCCCCGAGGCGGCCGCTCTCACCGTCCCTGGCAAACGCCGGGTTGCCGTCCCACAGTGGAAGCGTCTTGTCGAACCACGTCACCGCCGTGGCGTGGTCGCCCCGTTGGAGGCTGTAGAGCACGCCGATGCGGAACATCAGCTCGCCGATGGTCTTGCGCTCCGTGTCGGTGAGCTGCCGGTATTCGAAGCCCCGCTCCAGGTAGGCGGCGGTGAGCGTGCTGTTGTCGAGCATGTCGGTCGCGTCGCCCCGGTTCTGAGCGGCCGTCAGCGCATCGGACAGGCCCTGACCGACCTCCCAGTCGAGCTGCCGGCGCTGCCACGGGTCGGTGACCGTGGAGTTCATCCGGCTTCGCACTTCGAGCAACCGTTTCACCCACGGCAGCGGATCGAGCGAGTCGTTCGATCCGGCGGCCACCGCAAGCGCGCCGCGGCAGAGCTGCAGTTCGAGGACGTCCTTGTCGTCCGCCTTGGGATCAAGTTCCTTGACGATCGTCTCGCTGCGAGTGATCCACTTGGGGATGACCCGGGCCTTCTGCTGCCAGGTGCCCTGCGCGATCGCCAGGGCGGTGCCGAGGTGGGCGTCGAGCAGCACGTCGCGGGCGGCCCGCTGCACCGACAGCGACTTCACACCAGCCAGCGGGGTGGCCGTGCGGATCGCGCTGCCAAAATGCTCGACCGCCTTCTGGTAATCGGGCTTCTTCGTGGCCAGTTCGATGCGGCCGAGGAGTCGCTCGGCCTGGGCGATCACGAGAGGCGCGGCGTTTGGTCGGCCGAGCACCGCGGTGACCTTCAGCCGCGCCTCGTCGGTGCGATCGAGAGCGATGAGCACGCCGGCGTGCTTGAGCTGCGTCCAGATGTCGACGGCATCGAGTTTCTCTGCCCTCTCTGCCAACGCCTGGGCGTCGAGCCACCGGCCCTGCTCGCTGCGCACCGCGAGCAGCATCCGCAGCGCTCGCAGGTGTTGCGGATCGATCTGCAACGCATACTCGAGATCGGCTGCGGCGTGGGCGGAGTCGGTGTCGATCTCGCCCTCGGCGCGGAGCACGAAGGCCTCGGCATCGAGAGGTTCGAGCATCACGGCCACGGCCGACTGCGTGCCGGGGTTGAGGCTGAAGATCACGCCGCGCTCGGGAAACACCCGTCCGATCGAGACACCCTGCTCGTCCAGCACGTTCACGGTGCGAAGGTCGGCGATCTCCAACTGCTGAGCCAGGTCGGCGACCGCCACGGGTTCGGCGAGTTTGATGCGGATCGAGGCGACCACATCGCCATCGAGCACCACTTCGACGCGTTCAAAAGGATCGATCTGCCACGACATGCCGAGCGTGCCGTCATCACGGGAAAACGACTCACCCGCGCCCCAGGCAGCGGTGAGTTCCTCGCGGGTGGTCTTGCCCGGATACACGCCGCGGAAACTCGCCGGATCGACTTCCAGGCGCGGGGTGCCGTCGGGGCTCGTTGCCACTGCGGTGGTTTCGCTGGGCGACGGGTCGGCTGCAGGCGCCGGCGCGGCCACGGATGCCGTCGCAGGCTGCTGCTCGGTCGGAGCTGTAGTGGCTACGGGCGTAGTGGCCGCGGGAGCGGTTGCAGCGGGTGTAGTGGCAGCAGCCGGCGGCGGGCTCGTCAGTGCGGTGCTGGCTTGTGGAGTGGCAGTGGCCGGGGCCGCAACCGCTGGCTTTTCAACGGGCGTGGCCAGGGCCTGTTCGGAGGCCGGCGCCGGCTCGATCGTGGCCGGAACGGGCTCGGCATCGTCCGTCGTCGCTGCTTCATCGGCCAGGTCGCGCCACCCGGCCGTCAGTTGAGCATCACTCTCGGCTGGAGCCGCTGGGGCGGGTGTTGGTGGCGCCTTGGAAGGACTTTTGGTGCGCGAGGGAAGCGATTCGATCCAGCGGGGTAGCCGCATCAGCGTGCGCGGCGACGGCTTCGGACGTGTATCGTCGGCCAGCACGAATCCCGTGCATGTGACGGCCATCGCAAAGACAACGAAAAGTCGCAGCATGGTTCGCCTGACAGATGATGACGGGCACGGCAGCGTGGCCACGAGAAAGTCCTCCTAGCGCGTCTTGGCGTCGAACGGGCCGGCTCGGCACGCCCTTCGCACGTGGGGGGGACTCTAGACTTCGTCACCGGGCCGATCCAGAGCAAAATGGTCTGGTTTCGTCGTGCCCCCGGCTTGCCCAGATTGTCGCTGAGGCAGCGGGCAACGATGACTCGTCCAGCACAGCGGCCTGCGCCGATTCCGGAAAAACCCGCCGGGCTGCCGCGGCGCGTGGCTCGGCGGGGGCAGTCTGCTACCGTGACGATCGCCGTTTGGCCCTTCGCTAATCCGCTCATGAACATCACTCGGCCGCAGGATCTCGTCATTGTCGGTGCCGGCCTTGCGGGCTTGGCCGCCGCCGAAGAGGCGGTGCGAATGCGGCCGGGGCTGGCCGTCACGATCGTCGAACCATCCGGTCGGATCGGCGGCGTCATCGAGAGCGTGCGCCGTGACGGCTGGCTCGTGGAGCGGTCGGCCGACAGTTTTCTCGCCGCCCGTCCACAGGGAATGCGGCTCGTCGAGCGGATCGGCATGGCGGGCGATCTAATCGGGATCGACCCGGCGGTCCGCCGTGCCCTGATCCTCCGGGGTGGGCGGCTCCTGCCGGCACCGAACGCGTTCAGGCTGATGGCGGCCGGCCTGGCGCGGAGCATCATCTCCACGCCGCTGTTGTCGTTCCGCGGCCGCCTGCGTTTGCTCTGCGAGCCGCTCGTGCCGCGCGGCACGGGCGCCGATGAATCGCTCGAGCACTTCGCCGTGCGCAGGCTCGGCCATGAGGCTTTCGAGCGGCTCGTGCAGCCGCTCGTTGCCGGCATCTGGACGGCCGATCCGGCGAAGCTGAGCATGGCGGCGGCGTGCCCGGAGTTTCTCGAGATGGAGCAGCGGCATGGCAGCCTCACCGCCGGCGAGCGGATGCGCCGCCGAGGTGCGTCGCCGGCTGCCGACGCCGCCGGGGCCCGGTACGGCCAGTTCGTGAGCCTGGCCTCGGGCATGGAGTCGCTGCCCCGGCAGTTGTGGGTCGCGGTCCAGGCCGCGGGCGTGCGTCTGGTGCAAGGACGGGCGACGGCCGTGGCCCGGGCGGCGGACGGCCTCTGGACCGTCGCGATCGAGGGCCAGCCGGACATCACCGCCGCCGCCGTCGTCATCGCGGCGCCGGCGGCCGTCGCGTCGAAACTCGTGGCGTCACTCGATCCGCCGCTGGCCGCCGCGCTGGGCGGCATCGAATACGCCGGGTCCGCCGTGGTGTCTCTCGGTTTCCGACGCGAACAGGTGCGGCATCCGCTCGATGCGGCGGGCATGGTGGTGCCGCGGTGCGAAGGCCGCCGGATCCTGGCCGTGAGTTTCCTGAGCTCGAAGTTCTCCGGCCGAGCGCCGGCCGGGCACGTGCTCATGCGCACCTTCGTCGGGGGCGCGCTCGATCCCGAAGCGACCACGATGGCCGACGCGCTGTTGGTGTCGCTCGTGCGGCGCGAGTTGGCCGATCTGCTCGGTGCCACCGGGGAGCCGGCGCTCGTGCAGGTCGACCGTTGGCATGCGGCGATGCCGCAGTATCACCTCGGCCATGTCGGCCGCGTGGCGCGGGTGAAGGAACGACTCGCCGCGCTGCCAGGGCTGGCCGTGGCGGGGGCGGCCTACGAGGGCGTGGGTATCCCCCAAGTGATCGCGTCGGGCCAGGAGGCTGCCCGCGCGGCCTGCTCGCCGCCGCACGCAGGCCAGGAAAACCGTTCGGCCTGAAAAGAAAGGGCTGGCGGGGGCGCCCACGCGGGCCGGTGGGGCAAAAAAACGGTTGCCCCTGCTCGGCTACTTCTTCTTCGCGCCGGCTGCGGGAGCAGCCGCCTTGCCTGCCTCGGCACCCTCCTCCGCCTTGGCCTTCTTCTTTTTCTTCATCGACATTTTGAAGACGCGGACCTTCGGCAGTCCCAGTGGGCTGCGGCCTTCCGCAAACCGCTCCTGTTCCTTGAGTTTGGCGATCCGTTCGGCACGGGTGAGAACGCCGCGGGCGCTCACGGCTCCCTTGCGGACGCGCAGGCTTTTGTCCATGGTCATGGCAGGATTCCTCGCTGATGGTCGGTGGCCCGGGATGCAACTCCCGAGCCCCACACGGTACGTCCTCTTCGCCCGGTCTTCAAGGGAACCGTGGCCTCAGCCCGGCACGCTGCGAATCATCCCCAGGAAAGCGTCCGCCGTGGCGGGCCGCTTGGCCGGATCGGGGGCCAGGCAGGCCATGATGGCGGCCGCCAGCGGTTCCGGAATTTCCGGCCACTTGCCGCGGATATCGGTCTGGGCGGAATCGTGGGTCATCGCCGCCTTGCCAGTGGAGCCCCGCTGCCAAGGAAGGTCCAGCGTGCAGATCTCGTAGGCGGTGGCTCCGAAAGAGAACAGGTCGAGCCGCTTGTCGGCCTGCTGCCGGCGGACCACTTCCGGCGCCAGATAGTTCGGCGTGCCGACGCGGTTGCCCGGCTGCAGGAAGGCAGGCTTGTCGGGCACGGTGAGGCCGAAATCAAAGAGCACGAGCCGGCCGCTCGGCTGGACGATAAAATTCCGCGGGCAGATGTCGCGGTGCACGAAACCCGCCTTGTGGACCGAGCCGATGGCCGCCGCCGCCTGCCGCACCAGATCGATCCGCTGCGCCGGCGGCAACGGCTTCTTCGCCGCGATCAGGGCCTGGAGGAGCATGCCGTCGATGAACTCCTGCACGATGAACGGCCGCCCATCGACGGTGGTGCCCGAATCCAGGGTGCGGACGATGTTGGGGCCGACGATCAGCCGGCTGATTTCGGCTTCCGACGGTTTGCCGAGGCTTTTGTAGCGGCTTTCGACCGGAGCGAGTTTTTCCGGATCGATGACTTTCAGGCCGAACACTTCGCCGGTCGCCTTGTCGCGCACCTTGTAGAACTGCGACATCGTGCCCGCGACGCGCTCGTGGAGGCGCTCGTATTTCCGCCACACGTCGACCCGCGCAGGCCGGAGCGAAAACATCGCCGTGAGCCATTCCAGCCCCATCCGCTTCTCCCGGCCAGGCCCGCCCGTGTCAGCACTTCTTCAACGCCGCCAGTTCAGTGTGTGCGGCGGCCAATTCGGCTTCGAGCCGCGGCACCTCGGCCGGGTCGTCGGGCTGCTTCTTCGCGCCGGCCAACTGCTGCTGCAGCTTGGCGATCTTGTGCTGCAGCACTTCCATTCGCTTCTTGTCTTTCTTGTCCACGGCGGGCCTCCGCTCACTGGGGCACGAGTTCGATCTCTTCCACGGCCACGCCACCGGAGGGCTGCACGTTGGGTCCGGTGTGCAGTTGCCGCATCCAGCCGGAGAGCAGCACGACGGCGAGGGTGAGGCCGAGTGTCACGGTGAGCCACTTGACCCGGTCCCGTCGCACCCAGGCCGTGCCTTCTCCGCGGCCCACAAGCGCGCTGGCGAAGTAAAACACGACCATCGCCAGCAGAAACTTCACGCCGAAGAGGGCGTGGTAGCTCGTCTGCCGCATCCATAGCCCGTCGGCCCACCCCTCGCCCTTCACGCGGGCGTTGAAGATCAGAAAATTCGCCAGGCCGCTGGCGAGGAGCACGGTGATGGCCCCGATCACCCAGGGCAGCCAGCGGCGGCGGATCGAGTCGTGGATGCGGTCGCGGGTCGTCTCGTCGAACTCCACCAGGGCCGGCAGGAGGCCGTATCGGGCGAACACGAGTCCTCCCATGGCGACGATGGCGGCGAGGATGTGGGCCCAGCGGAGAAGCAGCGTGGTGGGATCCATGGCGACGTGGCTCGGGGTCTGGCGGAGAGAAGATCGGGAAGCGAACGGTTGCCGGAGAGCCTACCGTACGCCGCGTCCGCACCCAAGCATGGCGCGCGAATCGGGTAGAGTGCGGGGATGGACGACTGCGACGACGACGGCATGGTGCCCCTGCTGGCAGGAGGCCAGCCCCACGACCGCTGGATGCGGCTGGCCCTCGACGAAGCCCGCGCGGCGGCGGCGGAAGACGAGGTGCCGGTGGGTGCGATCGTGGTGGCCGCCGGTCGCGTCATCGCCAGCGCCCACAACCAGCGAGAGCAACTGGCCGACCCGACGGCCCATGCCGAGATGATCGCCCTCACGCAGGCCGCCGCCCAGCTCGGCTCGTGGCGGCTGGAGGGCTGCACGCTGTACGTGACGCTCGAGCCCTGCCCGATGTGTGCCGGCGCGATCCTTCAGGCCCGTGTGCCGACGGTGGTGTGGGGCGCCCCGGATCCGAAAGCGGGTGCGGTGGAATCGCTCTACCGCCTCTTCGAAGACCCGCGGCTCAACCACCGCGTCGAGCACGTGGGCCGCGTCCTGGCCGATGACTGCGGCCGCATCCTCTCGGATTTCTTCCGCCAGAAGCGAAAGTGACGAGCCGAGGTGGCGCGAGGGCCAATTGGCCCAACCCGGCCCGGGGCTGCCCACGCCCTCACGCGGACGTTCGCCTCAGCCCTCCAGGCTTCGGCTCACTGCATGTCCGCTTCGCTTTCGGCATCCTGCCTTCGCTCGCTCCCATAGCCCGCTCGAGGGCATGGGCAGCCCCGGGCCTCCCTGAACGGCGAGGCTTCGGGCTCCCCGTGCTCCGAGAGCCGGCGTTGCTGACCAGCGCAGGCAGGATGCCGGAGCGCAGGCAGCATCGAGTGAGCGGAGCCCAGGATGGGCGTAGCGAACGTCCGGCGACGGGGTATGGGGATCCAGAAGCCGGGTTTGGCCAGTTGAGTCCCGAAGAATTGCGCCCAAACAGCAGGGCTACTTCCGGCTCGCGATCGGCACGAAATCGCGGAGCGTCTCGCCCGTGTAAACCTGCCGCGGGCGGCAGATCTTCTTCGTCGGCGAATGATGCATCTCGATCCAATGGGCGATCCAGCCGGCCAGCCGCCCCATCGCGAAGAGCACCGTGAACATCTGCACCGGAATGCCCATGGCGCGGTAGATCACGCCCGAATAGAAGTCCACGTTCGGATAGAGCTTCCGTTCGATGAAGTATTCGTCGGCGAGGGCCACCGCCTCGAGTTGCTGGGCGATGTCGAAGATCGGGTCGCGGATCGAAAGCTTGGCGAGAAGCTTGTCGCAGGTTGCCTTGATGAGTTTCGCCCGGGGGTCGTAGTTCTTGTAGACGCGGTGGCCGAAGCCCATGAGGCGGAAGCCGGAATCCTTTTTCTTGGCGAGATCGACGTATTTCTTCACGTTGCCGCCGTCGTCCACCATCCGCTCCAGCATCTCCACGCAGGCCTGGTTGGCTCCGCCGTGGAGCGGACCCCAGAGCGCCGAGATGCCGGCGGAGATGCTGGCGAAGAGGTTGGCGTCGCTCGAGCCCACCATGCGGACCGTCGATGTCGAGCAGTTCTGCTCGTGGTCCGCGTGGACGATGAGCAGCATGTCGAGGGCGTCGGCGAAGTCGGGATCGACGTGGTATTCCTCGCACGGCACCGCGAACATCATGTGGAGAAAGTTTTCACAGTAGCCGAGGTCGTTCCGCGGATACATCAGCGGCTGCCCCATCGACTTCTTGTAGCTGTAGGCCGCGATGGTCGGCAGTTTGGCCAGGAGCCGGTGCACGCTCACTTCCACCTGCCGCGGATCGCGGACATCGAGCGAATCCTGGTAGAAGGTCGACAGGGCCCCCACCACGCTGCCCACGATCGCCATCGGGTGGGCGTCGCGGGGAAAGCCGTTGTAGAAGCTCCGCATGTCCTCGTGGATCATGGTGTGGTGCGAGAGCGACGTGCGGAAGGAGTCGATCTGGTCCGCCGTGGGCAGTTCACCGTAGATCAGCAGGTAGGCCACCTCCACGAAGTCGCATTTCTCCGCGAGCACCTCGATGGGGTAGCCGCGGTAGCGGAGGATGCCGTGCTCGCCATCCAGGAAGGTGATTCCGCTGGTGGTGGAGCCGGTGTTGACGTAGCCCTCGTCGAGCGTGATCGCTCCGGTCGCGGCACGGAGCTTGGCGATGTCGATGGCGTGCTCCCCTTCGGTGCCGACGATCACCGGCAGATCGACCGCGTTGCCGTTGATGTCGAGGCGGGCCGTGCCGGCCGAAGCCGTGCCCGGCCACGGGGGGGCGGTGGTGCTCTTGGCGGGGGATGCGGCGGAGGGGGACGAAGTCATGATGCGGGCTCCGGAAGCGGTGCGCGGGAACGCGGGGATTCGTCAGGCGCCAAACTCTCTCCGCCACCACGAAGTTTAGCAGACTGTGGAAGAAGTCTATCTGAGCAGGATGCGAGGGCCATCGATCCAGGAAACCCTCGGCTTTGCCCGGGTCGATCAAGTGTAAAAAGGCCATGGATGGCTTTTTCCACGGACAATGAGCAGAAGGTCGTGCCATGAGTGCCCGGTTCAGACGCCGCGTGTTCGGCGGTTTCCTTGTCGGCCTGGTGTGTCTCCCCGCCTTCGCCGCGGGCGCGTCGCGGCTCGCGCGGCGCGACGGTCCCACGACCACACGGCTGCTCTGCTCCGCGCATGCCACGCAGGCCGCCGCAGTTGATGAGAAGCACGTGTATGCGATTTCGAACACGACCGTCGCGCAATACGAGCGGATGTCGGGCCGGCTCGTGCGGCTGGCCACGACGGCCGACACGCGGCACCTCAACAGCGGGTTCGTCTGGGAGGGAAGGGTGTGGTCCGCGCACTCGAACTACCCGGCGACCCCCCATGCCTCCGATGTCCGTGTGTTCGACCCCGCCTCCGGCACGCTCACGGTGCAGCATGTCTTTCCCGATCCGCCGGGAAGCCTCGTGTGGTGTGTCGTGAAGGATGGCCGCTGGTGGTGTTGCTTCGCCCACTACGGGTCGGACAATCACCGCACCGTGCTCGTCGAATACGAGGCCGGCGGCTTCTCGCGCGAGCGCGGCCGTTGGCACTTCCCCGCGGAAGTCGTCGCCGACTGGGACGGCATGAGCGCCTCGGGGGGACTCTGGGATGGCGACACGCTGCTCGTCTCCCACCATCATTTCCGCGTGCTCTATCGGCTCCGGTTGCCGACGGAGGGAACCACGCTGCAGCTCATCGAGGCCCTGCATGCGCCGTTTCCGGGCCAGGGCATCGCCGCCGATCCGATCACCGGCGGATTCGTCGGCATCGACCGTCAACGGCGGGCGGTGGTCTTCGCGTCAGCGTGCCCGTCTGCCGGTGGCGGTGAGCCGCGTCGCCAGGAGCGGCGGATCGTCGTCGAGGATCGTGCCGGTGCCGCGGCCGGCTGCGATGACCGCCCCCACGGGCTGTGACAGGACGACGAAGAACGTCTCGTGTGGTTCCGCGGTCGTGTCGTCGCGGAGGGTGACGATGATCTGCTTCGAGGTTTCGCCGGGGGCGAAGCGGACGGTGCCGCTGGCAGCCGCGTAGTCGCCGCTGCGGCCGCCCGCGGCGGTGCCGTTGGCGGTGGCGTAACGCACGCTGATCGCCGTGGCGCTCGGCGCGGAGAGTGTCACGGTGAAGACGATCCGTCCGGCTCGCTCGGCAGCCGCCGCCGACGTGATGGAGAGCAGGGGTTTCGGCGCGGGGTCGTCGTTGGCGATGGTGCCGGTGGCCACGCCGGCCACGACCTGGATCGCGGGCGAAATGGCGGTCAACGAGAGCGTGAAGGTTTCGTCGTTTTCGTGGGCGGTGTCGCCGACGACGGTGACGGTGATCGTCTTCGTCGTCTCACCCGGCGCGAAGGTGAGCGTGCCCTCCTGGGCGACGTAGTCCTGGCCGGCCATCGCCGAGCCGTCGGCCGTGGCATAGCCGACGGTGACAGGTGCGGCCTGCGCTGCCGTCAGCCGCACCGTGAATGCCAGGGACGACGTGCCAGCGTTGCCTTCGCTGCGACTGCCGCCCGTGATCAACACCCCGGCCACCCGCGGGATCCCCAGCGCGGCGGCCACGTCGAGGCGGCCGCCGGTGACGGTCTTGCCGACGAGCGCGGCGGTGGGGCGGGCGCTGGACAGGATGGCCTCACGGATCGCCGCGGGCGCGGCGCCCGGGTGGGCGGCTGCATAGAGGGCGACCGCACCGGTCACGTGCGGCGCCGCCATCGACGTGCCGCTCAGCACCCCGTAGGTG
>JBIIIP010000041.1:0-25398 GCA_044234625.1 Pirellulales bacterium
AATATGTTACGCGGCTCCCAATTGAACGTCGCGCGTTTCGCTGGTCGGGAACGCCCAGCCCCGTCGCCGGACGTTCGCGGATGCCTTCGTGGCATCCGCTCACTGCATGTCCGCTGCGCTTCGGCCGACCAATCCGCCTAGGGCGGCTCGGTGCGCGGCCTTCGCTTGCTCCCACAGCCCGGCTCTCAGGGCATGGGCATCCCCTCCCCTGGTCTGGTTCACTGGAAAGCGTTTCCCGCGAGGCTCAAGTACGATCCGTATTACGCATCGCCGCGCGACAGATTCGCGAGCGCTGCGAGCGTCGCGGCGGCGCGGCCCGAGTCGATGGCCGCGGCCGCGAGTTGTGCCGCTCCTTCCAGGCTCTCCGCGTGGCCGGCCGCCCAGAGAATGGCGGCGGCATTGAGCAGCACGATCTCGCGCCGCGGCCCGGGCGCGGCCGCGAGCACGTCACGGATCGCAGCCGCGCTGGCGGCCGGTCCATCGACCTCCAGCTCCGCCAGATCGGCGGCGGGGCGGGTGGCGAGGCCGAACATCTCGGGTGTCCAGCGGTCGCGGCGGCTGCCGGCTGCGGACACGTCGATCACGTCGGTGGGCCCGAACAGGCTCACCTCGTCGAAGGCCTGCGGTGCCCGGCCGGTGATCGTGCCCGCCACGACGATCGCCCGCCGGGCGCCGAGGGCGACCGCCGCCTCGGCCATCGCCTCGCGCACGCCCGGCCTGCCGACGCCGATCACCTGCACGGTGGCGCTGGCGGGATTGCACAGCGGCCCGACCAGATTGAACACGGTCGGCCTGCCGAGCGACCGCCGGAGCGGGCCCACGCGGGCCATGGCGGGATGGTGCGTGGGGGCGAGGCAGAAGCAGAGGCCGCAGGCCCGCAGGCTCCGCGCCGACCGCTCCGGGGCGACGGCGATCGTCACGCCCAGGGCTTCAAGCACGTCGCCCGATCCGGTGCGGCTGGAAACCGCCCGGTTGCCATGCTTCGCCACCGGCAGCCCGGCCGCCGCCGCCACGATCGCCGCCGCCGTCGAAATGTTGAACGTTCCCGAGGCGTCACCGCCGGTGCCGCAGGTGTCGGCGACGGTCGCGAGGCCGTGGTCCACGGGCAGCATCCTCCCGCGCAGGGCCTCGGCCACGCCCGCGATCTCCGCCGCCGTTTCGCCCCGGTCGGCCAGCGCGACCAGCCATCCACCGAAAGCGTCCAGGCCGACCGTCCCGTCGAGCACGCCCACCACGAGCCGGGCGGTGTCGTCGCGCGACGTGCCCTCGCCGTCCCGCAGCCGGGCGGTGCACGAGTCGAGCAGGGCCGCGGTGTCGGGGGGAGTGGCCATCGGATCGCGCGGGGCTTTTGGCGAGGTGTGCCGCGAACGAACGGTTTCGGATACCATTCCAGCCTACACCGGAGAACGCTTTCCCTGTGGCCCGCAAGGTGATCATCGACTGCGACCCCGGGATCGACGATGCCGTGGCGCTGGCCGCGGCCCTCTTCGATCCGCGGCTGGAGGTGCTGGCCGTCACCGCGTCCGGGGGCAACGTGTCTCCCGACCAGGCGACAGCCAACCTGCAATCGCTGGTGAAGTTTCTCGACCCGCCGCGGCTTCCCCGGGTGGGTGTGGCGCCCGCCGACGTGATGTTTCCGGAGCGGCCCTACAGCCTGCACGGCAGCGACGGGCTCGGCGGCCTCGACATGCCTCGGGCAAACCTCCACGGCGCCCACCTGGCCGAGAAGGTGATCTGGGAGACGGTGCGGGCCCACCCGCGGGAGGTCACGCTCCTGGCCCTCGGGCCACTGACCAATATTTCGCGGGCGATCGCCCGCGACCCCTCGATGAGCGAACTGATCCAGGGCGTGGTCGTGTGCGGCGGCACGGCCCATGGACACGGCACGGCCACGGCTGTCGCCGACTTCAATTTTTACTGTGATCCACTCGCCGCGAGGCACGTGGTCCGCGAGCCGCTTCCCAAGACGATCGTGCCCCTGGAGACCACCGGGCACGTCGTCTTCGGCTTCGATTTGCTCGACCAGTTGCCGGATGAATCCACGCGCGCGGGCATGATCCTTCGCGGCATGCTGCCGCATTCGTTCCGCGCCCACCGGCAGATCCTCGGCCGTGAGGGGATCTTC
The DNA here is from genome assembly GCA_044234625.1 of Pirellulales bacterium. GTDB lineage: Bacteria > Planctomycetota > Planctomycetia > Pirellulales > UBA1268 > CACORA01. The sequence continues at coordinate 2,126 of JBIIIP010000041.1, forward strand.
ATGCACGACGTCGTGGCGTTGGCGGCGGTGATCCATCCCGAGCTTTTCGAGCGGTCGTCGGTGGCCGCCGACGTCGAGACCACCGGCGACCTGACGATGGGAATGCTGGTCATCGACCGGCGGCAGGCCACGGCCGCCAAGCACAATGCCGACCTGCTCACGGCCTGCGACACCGCGGCGGTCATCGACTGCGTGATCCGCGGGCTCACCGCTGCGGGAGCGGCCACGGAATAGCACCGGCCGGAAGCCCAGGGGAGGGCCGCTATTCGAACTGCTCCCGGGTGGCGACCGGGAGGGAGAGGTGGATGAACTCGCGGTCGCGGAACACGCCCAAGGTGACGGTGCGGTTCGTGGGGGTCACGCTCACGAGGCTCACGAGGTGGTCATCGTCTTCGATCGCCGTGTCGTCGAACTCCATGATCACGTCATCCACCTTGATGCCGGCGACGTCGGCCGGCGACCCCTTCGTGATGGCCGCCACGCGGGCCCCGAGGGGCCGCGTCAGCCCGAGCCGATGGGCGGTCTCCTGGGTGAATACGCCGTCGAGCGTCACGCCCAGGTAGGCTCGCGACACGTTGCCGGTGCGCACGAGCTGGTCGGTGACGAACATCACCATCGAGATCGGGATCGCGAAACCGATGCCCTCGCTGCCACCGGAGTTACTGGCGATCGCCGTGTTGAGGCCGACGACCTCGCCGCGGAGGTTCACCAGCGGGCCGCCGCTGTTGCCCGGGTTGATGGCGGCATCGGTCTGGATGAAATCCTGGAATTTCACGCCTCCCTCGCCGAGGTCGAGGTCGCGTCTTCCCTTGGCCGACACGATGCCCAGCGTGACCGAATGCGACAGGCCGAAGGGACTGCCGATCGCGAGAACCGTATCACCGATCTGCAGGTCGTCGGAGCGGGCCAGCCGGGCGGCCTCCAGATCGGCCCCCTCGATCTCCATCACGCCGATGTCGGTGCCGGCATCCGACCACAGCCGGGTCGGCGTCAGCTCGCGGCCGTCGTCGAGACGGATGGTGATGTTGTCGAGTTCGGCCCGGTTGACGACATGGCGGTTGGTGATCACCACCATCCGGCCGGCCACTTCGGCGATCACGCCCGAGCCCGCCTCCTCCTCGCTGGCCTTGCCGTTTTTCGGCCGGGCGAGCGGCTTCTTGGCGTCGATGTGCACGACGGTCGGCCGCAAGAGTTGCGTGAGCCGCCGCAACTGGGCGCCCTGCCGCTCCAACGCCTCGGCGTCGCGGTTCACCTGCTCATAGAGCTGGTCGCGCTCGTCCGCGGAGAGCCGGCCCCGCCGCAGCGGGTCGACACGCCGCGACGCTGCGGGCGGCTCCGGCGCCAAGCCGGTCCGCGGCTGGATGGGCGTGAGCCGGACGGACGGCTCCTCGGCATGGGCCGCCAGGGCGGCCGAGGTGAGGCACAGCACAACCACGGTCCCGGCCCGGTGGCGGCGGGTTGCGGCACGATCGCTCATGAGGTTTCCTCCGTGAGCGAACAGCATACCGCAGAAGGGTCAGGAGATGTCGATCTCCATTTCGCCCGACACCTCCTCGGGGTGCTCGGCACGCGGCCCGGGGCCGCCCGACCGCTCCAGGTCGCGTTGGCAGCCGATGCACATCGTCGCGTAGGGAAGGGCGTTGAGGCGGGCCATCGGAATCTTGCAGCCGCACACCTCGCAGACGCCGTATTTGCCGGCCTTCATCCGGACGAGGGCGTTCTCGATCGAGGCCAGTTCACGGCTCTCCACCTCCGCGAGTTGGGAGCTGATCTCGTCCTGGGTCGAATCGTAGGCGGCGTCCATCACGTCTCCCGGCGATTCGCTCCGCAGTTCGCGCAGGAGGGTGAGGTCGCCGGCGAGGGCGCTCCGCAGGGCGTCGCGCCGGCGGATGAGGATCGCCCGGAGGTTCAACAAAGCGTCTTTGCGTGCCATGGTTGCTTGCTCCGCGCCCCCTGGACGGCCTTGGCAGGGGCCGGACAGGACGGGTCGCAACAAATAGTACGGCCCTCGGGCGGAATGGTTCGCCCGCGAAGAATCGGCAGCAGAGTAGGCCGAAATGGAGGAAACCGGGCCGACGACAGTTGGCGGGCTCCGGGCGGACTCTGCGGCCGTGGAAACGGCTCAATCGGCAGCTGAAAAACACCACACCGTGCCATCCGTCGACGCCAGGACAACCCGCCCGGCCGCCACGGCTGGGCCTCCGGCAAAGCCACCGCCCGCGTCAAATTCCCACACGGGTTCACCATCGGCGGCGGCGACGGCAACGACCCGGCCGGCCGAGTCGCCGACGACGGCGGCCAGGGTGCCGTCGGGCCGGGAGACGACGGCGGCCGATCCATCCACACGCCCCCGCATCGGCCGCCGCCAGCGGCGCGCGCCGTCGTCGACCGCGAAGGCCTCGAGGGCCCGGTTCCGCGAGCCGACGATCGCCAGGGTGTCGGCCAGCGCCGCACTCGAGCGATACGACTGCCCTTTGGCCGTGGGCTCGGCCCGCCAGATGACCGTCGCCCGGGCCGCATCGATGCAGAAAAAGACCCCTTCTTCCGTGCCGAACAACACCCGCGAACCGCGGGCAGCGGGAGTCGTGCCGGTGGGCCCGTCGATGGGCACGGCCGCGGTTTCCTTTCCCGTCGTCGCATCGATGACGTGCAGCTTGCCATCGCATCCCGCCACGAGGACCGACCCCGCAGCCACCGTCGGCGAGCAGCGGATCTGATCGGCGATCGAATGCTTCCAGACCACGCCGCCATCGCCCAAGGCCAGGCACGTGAGCGACGCGTCCTGCGAGCCGACGAGCACCCGCAGGCCGTCGTCCGCGGCGAGGATCGTGGGCCCGCCGGAGATCTCCCCCTCGGTGGCGTACTGCCAGCGGAGAATCCCCGTGCCCCGGTCGAACGCCCGCACCACGCCGGCGGCGTCGCCGACCACCACCAGCGGCAATGTGGCGGCGGGCGACGCGGCGGCCGCCGCTGGAAACCCCGCGTCGCTCGTGAAGGTCCACCGCGTCGCACCGTCGGCAAGGTCCAGCGCGTGGAAGGTGCCGTCGAGATCGCCCACGTAGACCGTGCCATCCGCGATGACGGGCGTCGCGTCGAAGGCCGTCTTGTCGAAGCCCCGCCGCCAGGACTCGGCGAGCGGGAAACGGAGCACGGCCGCCGATCGGCCGGTGCCCGCCAACGAGCCCCGGGCCATCGGCCAGGCGTCGGCGGGGGCCTCGTCGGCGGCGAATAACCCGCGGCAGACCACGGCCGCCGCGGCCATGAGCAGCAGGCGATTCATCGGGCGGCCTCGTAGAGGGCCGCCAACTCCACCGCGCCGACGGTCCGCGGGTTGAAACCGGCCGTCCACTGCACGGCGGCAGCGGCGGCGAGCCGGGGCACGTCGACCGTGCCGAGGCCCAGCCCCGCGAGCGTGGTGGGCAGGCCCGCCCGCTCGAGCAGGGCGGCGAGCCAGTCGGCAAGCCGCTGTCCAGCCGCGTTGCCGGCAACGCCCGGATCGAGATCGCGGGCGAGCTCCGCGTAGCCATCTCCGCAGGCCGCCGCATTGAAACGCACGACATGCGGCAGCATGAGGCCGACGGCTTGGCCGTGCACGATGCCGTGGTCAGCGGTGAGCGGATTGGCGCACGCATGGGCCGCGCCGAGCATCGCGTTCTCGATCGCCAGGCCGGCCCACGCGGCTCCCAACTGCACGGCGCCGCGGGCGTCGCGGTCGTGCGGGATCTCGAGGACGCGGGGCACGTTCGTGGCGAGCAGCCGCCATGCCTCGCGGGAGAAGAGCCGTGAAGCCGGCGTGGCGGCGCGGCTGACGTGGCTCTCCACGGCATGCGACACGGCGTCGATGGCCGTGAGCGCCGCCACGTGGGCCGGCTGGGTGAGCGTGAGGTCGACGTCGAGAATGGCGATGGTGAACGCGGCCCGCGCATCACCGCAGGCCATTTTCACGCCGGTGACGGAATCGGTGATCAGGGCGAACGACTGCGTTTCACTGCCCGTGCCGGCCGTCGTCGGCACCGCGATCGACGGCAGGAGCGACCCCTTGGCCGGGCCGGCCTTGTTGCGGCCCCAGTAGTCCTGCATCCGGCCCCCCCACGAGTGCAGGAAGTTGATCCCCTTGGCGCAGTCCATCGAGCTGCCGCCGCCGATGGCCACGATGAGGTCGGGCCGCACCTCGCGGGCCATGGCCGCGCCCGCCTCGACCTGATCCGTGGACGGGTTTTCCCCGAATCGGTCGAAGAGCTCGCAGCCCACCCGCACGCCCGCCATCGCCGAGATCCCGGCCGCGGCATGCCCGGCCCGCACCACGCCCGGATCGCTCACCACCAGCACCCGCGCGGCTCGCATCTCGCGGGACATTTCGCCGAGCCGGCCAATCGATCCCGGCCCCACGACGAGTCGCGTGGCCGCACGAAATTCGAACCCCGGCGAGGGTGGTGGTGATGGCGACCGGAAGTTCTCGGACACGGAAACCCTCCTGGTGCTGTCCGTGGGGGAAAGGCGTCACGCCACCGCCGCCGCCGCGGTCTGCAGGGCCCGCGAACGATACAGGAAATCGATGATGTTGCCCTCGTGGGGCTGCAGCCAGTCGAGCTTCGTGGTGGGCAGCGGACCCAGGTTCAGCCGGTCGATGTGCGTGGCATCGACGAGCTGCCGCTGGAAGGCCCCGTCGTCGGTGATCGCCGTGCAGACGAGCGTGGGGCCGATGGCATCGAGCATCCGCGGCTGCGGGCACTCGACCACGCTCACGAAGGGAAACATGTATTCGGCCCTGGCGATCTCGGGCTCCGGAGTCGCGCAGTGCACCACGGTGGGCCGCAGCCAGCCGCACCGCTCGCCCTCCACCAGACGGGGGCCGTACGCCGCCGTGGCATGGTGCACGCCGGGGGCCCCGAGGCCCGCTTCGATCTGTTCCCAGATCGCCTTCGCCGCGCCGGGAATCGTGAAGGCCGCCAGTTTCGCCTCGGGGTCATCCGGTGGCTTCACGTCGATCGGGCCCAGCCGCGCAGCCAGGGCCTCGGCGATCGCCTTGGTGTGGCGGCTGGCATAGATGGCCGATGCGTTGATGCAGCCGCGCCCGCTGTTGATGGCGACGCTCTCGGCCATCACGTCGAGATACCGCTCCCAATCGTCCACCGCGTCGTCGCCGAGGATGAGCTTCGAGAAGCCGGGGCCATGCACCTGCACGCCGGGATTGCCCCGATATTGCTCTACGGTCCTCGCGCTCCCGAAGATCATGCTGCGGCGGCAGCCGGCGAGGATCGCCGCCCCCACGTCGGTCGCGCCGGGGTAGAGTCCGATCGCCGCGGGCGGGATTCCCGCCTCCATCATCGCCGCAGCCATGCGATATGGAGTCCATGGCTCCTGGCTGCCCGGCTTCATGACGAGGCCCACGCCCAGGGCCACCACCGGGAGCCAGAGCGTGTGCACGCCGGGCGAGTTGGAGGGGAGCACCAGCCCGAGCACTGGCGACTGGGCCTGGTAGCTCACCGTCACGCCGCGCTGCTCCTGGCCATGGCCTCTCCACAGGATCTCCGTCGGCAGGCCGCGGGAGAGGGCGTCGAGCATGCGGTCCATATTTGAGAGCACGAACATGTTTTTCTGCATGTTGGCCCGGCACAGCGCCTCGGGCAGACCGGTGGTGGCCGACTGCTGCCGAGCGAAATCATCGGGTGATTGCCGAGCGTCGCCGATGGTGAGCGTGCCATGGGCATAGAGGTTGCCCGCGGTCTGGAGCCGCTCCACGATTTCCTCAGGGTCGATCTCCAGGAGGGCCTCCCGCGCCTGCCGTGCCTTGGGCAGATCGCGTCCCACGATCGCGCCCCCCACCTGGCTCACCTCGCAGACCGGCTCGCCGGTGAGGAAATGCACGAGCGTCTCGCGATCGAGCGATTCGTAGGGCTTGCCGAAGCGGAACGCGGGGAGATGCATGGTGGGCCTCGGGAGACGGAGCGAAGGAGACGGTCAGCGAACACGCGTCGCGTATTGTAAAAGGGTCGGTCGCCTGCGAGTGGCCGGGCCTCCGGCCTGCGACAGGAAGATGCGTCAGTACACACCTACGGTCGTCGTTGCCGCCAGGGCCCGGAACGGCCTCACCCCGCTGATGCCGTCCCACGGGTATTTCGTGTAGGGCCGCTCCCGCTCCCCCTCGTCGCGTTCGAGGAAGCCCGGGATGAACGTCTCCTTCGTGAGGGTCGTGAGGCGGACGCGGCCCGTGCTGCCATACGGCACGGTCTCGTCGGGATTGTCGAAGTCGACGACCTCGATCACGGCGCGGGGCTGAGGGGCGTAGTAGGCGATCGTGTAGCCGTCGGCCGGCACGACCGGCCGCGAGGCGGCCAGTCCCATCAGCGTGTTGCCGTAGGTGGGCGTCATGAAGGCGCCGTCGAGGAGTTCCTCGACCGCGAACCGCGTCCACTGCGGCGTGAACTCCGTGCCGCCGGAAAAGATGCCGGTGATCCCCGCCTGACGGATCGTCGTGCCCTTTTTTTCAAGCGCCAGGGCCAGGGCCTCGAGGAGCTTGGGCGTCGTGAACATGCAGCGGATGTCGTGGCCGGCTTCGAGGATCGTGATCGCCTGGTCGATGCAATGCTGCTTGTAGGCTTCGAGGTGCTCCATCCAGCCCTTCTGGATGAGTTTGATCACCCAGCGCGGATCGAGATCCACGCAGAAGCAGATGCCGCCGCGGTGCTGGGCGAGGTGTTCGATCGAGAGCCGCAGGCGGCGGGGGCCGGAAGGGCCGAGCATCAGCCAGTTGGCTCCCTGGGGGAAATGTTCCTCCGGCAGCGTTTCGCTGAACATCTCGTAGTCGGTGCGGAAGTCGCGGGAGTTGTACCGCGACTTGGGGATGCCGGTGGTGCCACCGGTCTCGAAGACATACGCCGGCTGGTCGGCCAGCCCCTTGGGCACCCAGCGCCGCACGGGGCCGCCCCGCAGCCATTCATCCTCGAAGGGCGGAAACTTTTTCAGGTCGGCGAAGCACTTCACCTCGGTGAGCGGATCGAAGTTCAAGCGGGTGGCGTAGTCGAGCCAGAACGGACAACCGGTCGTGGGATGAAAGTGCCAGGCCATCATCTCGACCGTGTGGGCATCGAGCGTCGCCCGGGCCGCTGCCACGGCCGCGCTGTCCGCGACCTCGAAGGCGGGAGGCCGGGATGCGGGGGCGGGGCTGGCGGCTGGGCTGGGGGTGGCCATCCAATGGGCTCCTGGGCAGGGCGAGCCGTCGCGCTTGGGGATCAGCTCTCGGACGGCGCGGCGGGCGGGGTGCCGAGCTGGGCGAAGAGTTGTAGCACGCCGTTAAAGTGCGCGAGCCGCGGCCCGTAGCGGTCGATGAATTCGCCGAGCGCGTACTCGCTCTCGGCGTAATCGTCGGCGTTTTCAAAGGCCTCGCGGGCGACGCTGGCGAGAAATTCGGTGTGCACCTTGGCCAGCGATTCGGCGGCATGTCGGCACGATGCGGCCAGTTCGGGATTGGCCTCGCGCCACGCCTTCAGCTCCGCGGCCCGCTGCCGCTGCTGCAGCGACACCTGGTTGAGCAGTTCTCCGAGAAGTTCGCACGAGCGGTGCTGAACCTTCAGCAGGTCGTGGAGCAGCCGGTTCGTTTCGCTCAGTTCGCCTGCGGATAGCGCGGCCGACCCCCGGGTGACTGTGTTGGCGGAAATGTCGAGTTGGGTGAAAACCGGCACGTCGCTCATCGAACAACTCCCGAAGCGGATGAACGTATGGTAGGCCGGGGGCTACGGTTTTTCCATGAACGGACCCGTTTCCCGCCTCGTTTTCGGCACAGCCGTCAGGGTTTGCACAGTTTGGGGGCGGCGGCCGACGGCCGTCCGGCTTCCGACGCCGGCCACCGGGCTCGTTCAAGGCGCGGCGCAGGATGTCCGATGGATGCCAGGAGGCCGGCAGGGAAGCCGGGCCTTGGTCCCTGACGGTCTGTCCGCCGGCAAACCGGCGACGGTTCTGCATCCATGGAGCAGCAGTCCGGAACATCCGCCGTGCCGACGGCGTTCGGATTCCTGACCGCCATCGACTCGCCGACGCATGGCGTGTTTGGGGGCTATCTGCTCGTGGATCCGGTCGGCAGGCCGCTCGAGTTCCATTGCACCGCCCCGGTGAGGGTGACTCGCGCCCAGCAGATCCTCTACGGCGCCACGCTGCCGAGCCAGCTGCACGGCCGCCAGATCGGCGCCGCGCTGCTCGCCGAGGCCACCGTCACGCCGGCGGTGGTGCTCACCGACATCGACGCGATGCTCACGGTGCGTCCGCACACGAGCCTCCCGGTCGCGCTCGTGAAGCAGCTGGATGGGCCGGAGGACGAGCCGCCGACGGGGGCGTTTCGGCTCGGGGCGTCCGCCGTCAATCCGCACGCCGCCGATGCCGCGGATGCCGCTGCCATCCGCGCGCGGCTCGAGGAGCTCGTCGCGGCCGTGGATCTGGCAGAGCCATTTGCGCGGATCCGCGCGGCGATCGACGAAGCCCAGCGCCACTGACGGCGGACGGAGGAGCCCGTGCTGGAGCCGAGCGTTGCCGTCACCGTGCGTTCCCTGCGCGGCTTCGATCTCGCGCCGGCCGAGACGGCCATCGCGAGCCAGGTCGCGTTGCCGCTGCCGCGGCCGCTGGCACTGCGGCTCCCCATCGACCCGATCCGCCCGGCCACCGTGCGGGTGCCGCTGCTCGAAGGTGCCGTGCGGGTGACGTCGCACTGCTTCGGTGCGGCGATGTCCGCTGCGGCGTCTCCTGCGCCACGGGAAACGCCCCGCGGCCCGGGCGGCGCCGGGGCCCCTGGGCATGCGCCGTCGGCCGCCCCCAAGCGCACCCGGATCATCGCCCCGGGCGACGTGGTGAAACTCTCCGAGCGGCTGTTCTTCGTCCTCCAACCCGACCTGGAGACGACGTTGGAGACGAGCAACCTCGCGTTTCCGCGGCCTCCGTTTCCGTTTCAACTCGACGGCATGGCGTTTCTCATGCCGCGGCACGGCGCGATCCTCGCCGACGAGATGGGGCTCGGCAAATCGATGCAGGCGATCTCGGCGCTGCGGCTGCTCGTGAGGTCCGGCCAGGTGCGGCGCGTGCTCGTGGTCTGCCCGAAGGGACTCGTTTCCAACTGGACCCGCGAGCTGGCCGACTGGGCGCCGGAACTGCTGGTGGCCGTCATCGAGGGTGATCCCCTCCGCCGCCGCTGGCAATGGACGCTCGAGGACGTGCCGGTGAAGGTGGCCAATTACGAGGCCGTGGTCCGCGACCGCGAGCTCGTCGCCGAGCTGGGGTTGTCGTTCGACCTCGTCGTGCTCGACGAGGCGCAGCGGATCAAGAACCGGTCGAGCAACACGCACCAGGCGGTCAATGCCCTGGGCCGGAAGCGGAGCTGGGCGCTCACGGGCACGCCGGTGGAGAACACCGCCGAGGACCTGGTCTCGCTGTTCGAATTCGTCGCCCCGGGCCACGTGAACGACCGCATGTCACCCCGGGCTCTCGGGGCTACGGCGGCTGACTACGTGCTCCGGCGAACCAAGGATAAGGTGCTCACCGACCTGCCGCCGCGGATGAACCGTGACGAGCGCATCGAACTCTCTGCCGAGCAGCGGGAGACCTACCGCCGGGCCGAGGAGGAGGGCGTGTTGCGGCTTTCGGCCTTGGGCAACGAGGCGACCATCCAGAACGTCTTCGAACTCGTGCTCCGGCTCAAGCAGATCTGCAATTTCGACACGGCCACCGGCGAGAGCGCGAAGCTCGATTGCCTCGTCGCCGAACTGGAGGAGGTGCAGGCCAGCGGCAAGAAGGCGCTCGTCTTCAGCCAGTGGGTGGAGACGATCGGCCGGCTCGAGGGGAAGCTCGCCCGCTTCGGGGCGCTGGAGTATCACGGCGGCATGTCGACCGCCGCCCGCGACGACACGATCCGCCGCTTCCGGAATGAAAAGCGGCATTCGGTGCTGCTGCTTTCCTACGGCGCCGGGGCCGTGGGGCTGAACCTGCAGTTCTCGCAGTACGTGTTTCTCTTCGACCGGTGGTGGAACCCGGCGATCGAGGATCAGGCCATCAATCGGGCGCACCGCATCGGTGCCGCCGGCGCGGTGACGGTCACGCGGTTTCTCTCGGTTGACACGATCGAGGAGCGGATCGACGAGGTGCTTCGCAAGAAGCGGGATCTCTCCGACACGATCCTCTCGCAGGCTGAGCCGCCGGCCGCGTCGGGCCTCACGGCCGACGACCTGTTTGCCCTGTTCAAGCTCCCGGCCCCGCGCCGTGCGGCGGCCTGAGCGTTTGTTGGTACGATCGTTGGCATGGCATGCCGTTATGACTACGACGTGGTCGTCGTCGGCGCCGGGCACGCCGGCGTGGAGGCGGCCTGCGCCGCTGCGCGGCTCGGGGCCCGCGTGGCCCTGCTCACGGCCAATTGCGACACGGTCGGCCAGATGAGCTGCAATCCGGCGATCGGCGGCGTCGGCAAGGCGCAGCTCGTTCGCGAGGTTGATGCCCTCGGCGGCGTGATGGGCCGGGCGATCGACGCGACGGGCATCCAGTTCCGCGTGCTCAACCGCTCCAAGGGACCGGCGATGCACGGCCCCCGGGCTCAGGCCGACAAAAAGCTCTACCAGATGGAGGTGAAGCGGATCGTCGAGGAGACGCCGGGCCTCGATCTCCGCCAGGAGACGGTCGAGGACCTGCTGCTCGACCCGCCCGCGGCGGGCGGAAGCGGCGGGCCGGGCTGGGCGATCAACGGGGTCCGCACCCGAGGCGATGCGGAATACCGTGCGGCGGCGGTGGTGCTCACGACGGGCACGTTTCTCCAGGCGATCATGCATACCGGCGAGGCGCAGACCGCGGGCGGCCGGGCAGGGGAGGGAACGACGTCGGGCGTGAGCCGCGCGCTGGCCCATGCCGGCATTCGCATCGAGCGGTTCAAGACGGGCACTCCCTGCCGGCTGTCGGCGAAAGGGATCGACTTCGGCCAGCTTGCGATCCAGCCCGGCGACGCCGACCCGCAGCCCTTCTCATTTCTCACCGACGCCATTCTTCAGGAGCAGATGGTCTGCTGGATCACCCGCACCACGCCCGAGATCCACGATCTGATCCGGGCGAACCTCCATCGGGCGCCCATGTACACCGGGCAGATCGAGTCGCGCGGGCCGCGCTACTGCCCGAGCATCGAAGACAAGGTCGTGCGGTTTGCCGACAAGGACAGCCACCAGCTGTTTCTGGAGCCCGAAGGTCGGCGGACACAGGAGATCTACGTCAACGGCATCTCCACGAGCCTGCCCCGCGACGTGCAGGACGCGATGATCGGCATGGTGCCGGGCCTCGAGCGGGCGCGGATCATGCGGTATGGCTACGCCGTCGAATACGACTACTGCCCGCCCGATCAACTGGCGGCCACGCTGGAGAGCAAGCGTGTGCGCGGGCTCTTTTGCGCCGGGCAGATCAACGGCACCACCGGCTACGAGGAGGCCGCGGCGCAGGGGCTCGTGGCGGGGGCGAACGCGGCGCTCGCGGTCGCCGGCCGCGGCCCGCTGGTGCTCGAGCGCGAGGATTCCTACATCGGCGTGCTGATCGACGACCTCGTCACCCGCGGTGTCGATGAGCCCTACCGGATGTTCACCAGCCGCGCCGAGCACCGCCTCGCCCTGCGGCACGACAACGCCGACCGCCGCCTCACGCCCACGGCCATCCGCCTCGGGTTGGCCGAGCCGGAGCGGATCGCGCGGCTGGAGGCCAAGCAGGCCGAGATCGATGCCGCGCTGGCCGTCCTGGCGGCGCACCGCGTGGAGGGCGTGTCGTTGGCGGAGCGCTTGCGGCGGCCCGAGGTGCGGTGGGAGCACTGCGTGGCGGTGCGTCCCGAGCTTGCGGGCGTGTCGCGCGACGGCGCCACCCAGATCGAAAACGACATCCGTTACGCGGGCTACCTCGCCGTGGAACGGGAGCGGATCGCGCGGCGGCGGCAGCTCGCCGAGCGGATCATTCCCGAGGGCTTCGACTATGCGACGGTGCGGCATCTGCGGGCCGAGGCCCGGGAGAAGCTCGACCGCATCCGGCCGCGGACGCTCGCCCAGGCCGGCCGTGTGAGCGGGATCACGCCGGCCGACCTGGCGCTGGTGCTGATCGCGCTGGAGCGCCGCGTGGGCGGGGCGTGAGCGGAATCGTGAGGCAGCGGATGCGGATCGTGCACATCACGGCCGGAGCGGGGGGCAGGCTCTGCGGCTCGTGCCTCCACGACAACACGCTCGTGCGGGCGCTTCAGGCCCGGGGCCGCGACGCGATCCTCCTGCCCGCCTACGTGCCGACGACGACCGACGAGGACAACGTCGCCGAGCGGCGGATCGTGATGGGCGGGGTGAACGTGTGGCTGCAGGAGCACGTGCCGCTGTTTCGCCACACGCCGGCCGCCCTCGATCGGCTCCTCGATTCGCGGTGGCTGTTGGAATGGCTCTCCGGCCGCACTGGCGCAACCCGGCCCGCCGACCTCGGCGGCCTGACCGCCTCGTCGCTGGAAGGGGAGCGCGGTCGCCAGCGCAAGGAGGTGGAGAAACTCGCGCGGCTGCTGGCGGAGGAATTCCGCCCCGACGTGGTGCATCTCTCCAACGCGTTGCTACTCGGCCTCGCCCGCCGGATCCGCGCGGTGACTGGTGCGGCGATCGTCTGCAGCCTGTCGGGGGAAGACATCTTCATCGAGCGGATCCCGGAGCCGCAGCACGCGCGGGTGCGCGGCCTGCTCCGCGAACGGGCGGCCGACGTCGACCGCTTCGTGGCCCTGAACGGCTTCTTCGCCGGTTTCATGGCGGGCTATCTGGACGTGCCGCGGGATCGCATCGCCGTGATCCCGCACGGCATCGACCCGGCGGGATTCCCCGCAACGCCCCCCGACCTGGGCGCGCGGCGGGCGGGCCACGGCGGCGGGGTCGTGGTGGGCTCCCTGGCCCGCGCCTGCCCCGAGAAAGGGCTCGACGTGCTCATCCGCGCCCTGGCGATCGCGCGGCACACGCACGACGTGCGGCTCCGCGCCGCCGGTGCGGTCGTCGATGCGGAGCGGGGCTACCTCGCCCACTGCCTCGGCCTGGCCCGTGATCTGGGCGTGCACGAGCACTTCGCCTGGCTCGGCCAGGTGGATCGCGCGGGCAAGCTCGCGCTTTTCGAGGAGATCGACATCTTCGCCATGCCGACGGTGTTTCCCGAGGCCAAGGGAATGCCGGTGATCGATGCCATGGCGGCTGGGGTGCCGGTCGTGGCGCCGGCCCACGGCGCGTTTCCAGAATTGCTCGACGGCGAGCGGGCGGGCGTGTTGCACCCGGCCGGCGATTCCGCCGCGCTCGCGCGGGCGATCGTGGCGCTCGTCGACGGTGTGGACGACGCGGCCCGCCGCGGCGCCCATGGCCATGCGATCGTGCGGTCGCGGCATCTGGCCGACCACATGGCTGCCGCGCACGAATCGCTCTACGCGGGCCTGCGCGGAGCGTCCTGAAAGCAGCGTGGCTCAAGCGCGTTCCGCGCGAGCCGCCGGCAGTGCGTCAGGAAACGGGGGAATCCGGCCCGTGGCCGGCGATTTCGGCCCCGTCGCGGCGCTCGGGAAAGAGGAGCGACGCCGCCACGCTCGTGCCGATGAGGGCCACGATCACCAGGAGCGACGTGGCGGGATGCACGAGATGCCCCTTGGCGTGGGCATCCCAGCCGCCCAGGCCCGCCAGCCACTCGTTGTGGCGGGCGGCCTCGGCGATCATCTTGCAGCCCACGAACACGAGCACGGCTGACAGGCCGTAGTTCAGGAAGCGGAACATGTCCATCACGCCTGCGAGCAGGAAATAGAGGGCCCGCAGGCCGAGGATCGCGAACACGTTGCTCGTGAAGGCGATGAACCGCATGTAATGCGTGCCCGGCGAGACGACGCCGAGGATGGCCGGCACGCTGTCGACTGCGAACAGCACGTCGGTGCTCTCCACGACGAGAAGCACGAGAAACAGCGGCGTCGCCATGAGCCTGCCGTTTTCGCGGATGAAGAACTTGTCGCCCTCCGAGTGCGAGGCGACGGGGATGATCCGGCGGACCGTCTTGATGAGGAAGTTGTCGCCCGGGTCGTGCTTCTCCTCGCTGAAGGCCAGCTTGATGCCGGTGTAGACGAGGAAGCCGCCGAACACCCACAGCACCCACTTGTACCGCTCGACCAGTTCCGCCCCGAGCAGGACGAACGTGAGTCGCATCAGCACCGCGCCGAGGATGCCCCAGAAAAGCACGCGGTACTGGTATTTCAGCGGCACCCCGAAATAGGCGAACACGACGGCGAACACAAACACGTTGTCCATCGACAACGACCACTCGACGAGATAGCCGGTGAGGAACTCGATGGCCGCCTTGCCCCCCAGCCACCACCAGACGTAGCCGTTGAAGGAGAGGGCCAAGGCCGACCAGAAGCATGTCCAGAACGCGCTCTCGCGCAGGCTCGGCTCGTGCGAGTGCTTGTGGAAGACGGTGAGGTCGAGGACGAGGAGGATGGCCACCGCGGCCCCGAAGACAAGCCAGTGGATCATCTGGATGGGGCTCGCGCCGGCGGGCAGGGCGGGGGCGGCCGCGGCGGCGTCGGCCAGGAAGACTGCGAGGGGCACGAGAATGCATTCCTGCGGAGGGCTGGGGGCTGCAGCGTCCGTGGCAGCCGTTCACGCCGCGGAATCTTAGCAGACTGTGTCACAAGTCTGCCCGAGCAGGATGCGAGGACCGTCGACCCAGGAAACCCTCGGCGTTGCCGCGGCTGCGCCGTTGGGGGAAGCCGAAGTTGCCCGTCGCGTAGGTCGGGGGTGCCCACGCCCCATCGCCGGACGTTCACTCCGGCCCTCCGGGCCTCCGCTCTCTCGGAGGCGGCTTCGCTCCGCCATCCGTGGCTGCGCTGGCCGCCAACGCCGGCTCCAGGGGCATGGGCACCCCCTCCCGTTTCGGCTGGAAAATCACCCCCCAAAAACTCCAAAAGTCGAAGCTAGAAATCATGCCTCGTCGTCGTCCGCGGCTGCGGTGGGGAGGGACTTGATGAAGCTCGTCGTCATCGCGGCGAACACGTGGCCGATCTGGTCCCACTCCCGGTCCTCGGCCTGGCAGAAGAGCACGTACGTCGCGTCCCCCGTGGCAAAGCTCCGCACGCGGGCCGTGTTCGTCAGATCGAGGCAGTAGAAATTGAAGTCGAAGCCGGCGAGCGCCCGGCCGGCCACGTCGTCGACCACCGACTCGCTGTCGAGATCCCTGTATTCCGCCCGCATCTGGTCGCAGACCGCGGCCGCCAAGGCGGCGGGGTCGGTGCCGGCCGGATGGGCGCTGAGCGACCAGAAGCCGCCGCCGGGCGCGTAGGCCGTCACGGCCGGCGCCTCCCGGTCGGAGGTGTCGGTATCCACCGACCAGTTATCGGGGTAGTCGAAGGCGAGACCGAGGCGGTCGTGGTGCATGGGAAGCCGCGGGAGGGGACGAGAATTTTCCCCAGTCTACCGCGCGGGGAGCGGTCTGGACCGCCCGCGTTGGCTCCGCTACCGTCCCGCCTCCGCGTGGCCGCCTCCGTCGGCTGTTCGCGGTGATCATCCCCCGCGGCTCTTGTTCATGGCTCACACAGTCGGTTCGACCGTCGCGATCCCCCGGGGTGTTTCCGCGCACGTGCTCGACTTCGCCATCCCGGCCACGATTCTGATGGCCGTGCTCGTGGTCCTCGCGCCGGTGCCGGCCCCGGTCGTCGACCTCCTCCTGGCGGCCAACCTCACTGTGTCGGTGCTCGCCCTCCTCGGGGCGCTGGCGGCGCGGACGCCGCTGGAGATGAGCGTCTTCCCCACGTTTCTGCTGGGGGCCACGCTCGTGCGGCTGGTGCTGAACATCGCCACCACGCGGCTCGTGCTCACCCGCGCCGCCATCGACGGCACCGCGGCCGCCGGGGATGTGGTCCGCGCTTTCGGGGAATTCGTGGCTGCCAACAACCTCGTCGTCGGCGCCGTGATATTCGCGATCATCGCGGTGATCCAGTTCGTGGTCATCACCGCCGGCTCGACACGCACGAGCGAGGTCGCCGCGCGATTCGCCCTCGACGGGCTGCCCGGCCGGCAGATGGCGATCGACGCCGACCTCCAGGCCGGCGCCATCAGCCGCGACCAGGCGCGACAGCTGCGGGCCGACCTCCAGCGGCAGGCCGATTTCTTCGCCAGCATGGACGGCGCCAGCCGATTCATCCGCGGCGAGGCGGTGGCCGGTGTGATCATCACGGCCGTGAACATCGTTGGCGGCCTGGCCGTCGGCGTGGCCCAGCACGGCATGCCCGTGCAGAAGGCGCTCGATGTCTATTCCCGGCTGACGATCGGCGATGGCCTGGCCAGTGCCGTGCCGTCGCTGTTCGTGTCGGTGGCCACGGGCCTGCTGATCTCGCGGTCGAGCCAGGCGGTGGATCTGTCGGCGGAGTTTGGCCGCCAGTTCACCTCCCGGCCGCATGTGCTCGTGATCACGGCTGTGTTTCTCGGCGTCCTCTGCTTCACCGACCTGCCACCGCTGCCCCTGGCGGCGATGGCTGTGATCACGATGGCCGCCGCTTGGCTCGTGTCGCGCCGCCGGCCAGCGGCGGCTGCGGCTGCGGCTGCGGCCGCCGGAAAAACGGCCACCCCGGCGGCATCGCTCGCTGACACCGTCCTCGCCGAAGACCGGATCGTCGTCCGCGTGGGCCGCGGCCTCGTACACCTCGTTGCCGCCGATGCAGCCGGGCGTCCGGGGCCGCTCGTCCGGCTCACGGCCGACCTGCGCACCACCGTGGCCACCGATCTCGGCCTGCTGGTTCCGGAGATCCACTACCGCGACGACCTCGCGCTCGCCGAACGGGGCTTCACCGTGACGATCGCGGGCGACGTGGTCGTCGACGAGGAGTTGCCCGCCGGCAAATGGCTCGTGCTGCCGGCCGCCGGAACCGCCGCATCGCTTGCAGGTGAGGAAGTCACCGACCCGCTCTCGCGACGGCGCGCCGCGTGGGTGGGAGAGGCCCAGGCGGAAACGGCCGTCCGCCACGGGGCGGTGGCATTCGATCCGCCGCAGTTCGTCGCCCGCAGCCTGGAGGCGGCGATCCGTCGGCATGCCGATCGGCTGCTCACCCGGGATGCGGTCGCCCGGCTGGTCGAGTCGCTGCGGGCCAGCCAGCCGGCGGTGGTCGACCAGATCGTGCCGGGCGTGCTGCCCGTGGCCCGGATTCACCGCACCCTCCAGGCGCTGCTCCGCGACGGCGTGCCGGTGCGTCCGCTCGCGGAGTTGCTCGAAGTGATGGCCGACCATGCCGCCGAAACGACCGAGCCCGGCCTGCTCGCGGAGATCCTCCGACGGCATCTCGCCCGGGCGATCTGCCGTCGGGCCCGGGATCCGCAGGGCCGGCTCACGGTGGTGCGCCTCGGTCCGGCCGGGATCGCCGCCCTCGTCGGCGAAGACCGCCGCTCGGCCCAGCAGACCGTGGCCACCGTGCGGCGGGCGGTGCGGCCGGCAATCGACCGCGGCGCGGCCCCGGTCGTCGTCGTGCCCGCCGGCGTTCGGGCCCGCGTCCGCGACGCTCTCGCCAAACAACTCCCGGAGATCCAGGTGTTTGCCGCGGAGGATCTCGTCGACGAGCCGGGGGTCGACGTGTTCGCGACGCTCGGCGAAGAGGAGGTGGCCCGGGCGGCGTGAGCCCGCGGCTGAGGACTGGGCAAGACAGGCAGCCTCTCGGGGCGCTTCAAGAATCGTTCAAGGACCTGACGCCGATCCGTCGATGAAGAACGGATCGGCCGCTAATCAAGGAGTGATGTCGTGGCGTATCAGACGAGTCCACTTTCGCCCGAGGAAGTCCAGGCGCTCTGGAAGAAGTTCAAGAAGGATCAGTCCAACGAGGAGCTGCGCAACCGGCTCATCGAGATCTACCTGCCGCTCGTGAAATACAACGGCGAGCGGATCTGGTCGCGGCTTCCCGACGGCGTCGAGCTCGACGACCTCGTGTCGGCGGGTACCTTTGGCCTGATGGACGCGATCGACGCCTTCGACATGTCGCGGGGCGTCAAGTTCGAGACGTATTGCGTGCCGCGGATCCGCGGGGCGATGCTCGACGAGCTGCGGACCATGGACTGGGTGCCGCGGCTGGTGCGGAGCAAGGCGAGCAAGCTCAACGAGGCGATCAAGACGCTGGAGGCCAAGTTCGGCCGCGCACCTTCCGACGCGGAAGTGGCCGAGCACATGCAGCTTTCCCGTGAGGATTTCGAGAAGCTGCTCGTGGAGGCCAATGCCGCCAGCCTGGTCAGCCTCAACAAGAAATGGTGCGAGACCGACAGCTCGAAGGACGTCCGCGAGATCGACGTTCTCGAGGACAAGCGGGGCGAGGACCCGACGCGGCGTATCCAGAAGGCTGATCTGATGCGGCTGATCACCAAGGGGCTCAACCGCAATGAGCGGCTGATCATCATCCTCTACTATTACGAGGAGCTGACGATGAAGGAGATCGGCGCCACGCTCGACCTTTCCGAGAGCCGGGTCAGCCAGATGCATTCGGCGATCGTGGAGCGGCTGCAAAACCAACTGGAGCGGCGGCGGCCGGAATTCGCGATGTGAGCCGCCCGGGCGGCCCCTGGCAGGCTGGGCTGCCTGCGGTGCCTGCGCGGCCTCGGGATCGGCACAGGAGGAACTGGACGAATTTGTTGAAGAGAGGGCGGCGGTCGTGTCGATGAGATTCGATTAGCCGTGGCGCGGAGCCGGAGACTGGTGTCGCCGGAACGCAGAAGCGCGGCAACAATAGAAAGGAAGACAGCGAACGATCCCCGACGAACCATCCGGCTGCCGGCTCCGTAGAGACGGCCGTGGTGGGGGCGAAAGGAATCGAACACCTGTCTGCAAGGAGAGCAATCATGAATATCTGGGGTGTCACATCGACGCATGGCTCGCAGGGTCTGGGCGCCGTCAAGGGTGTCGAGGCGACGAAGGCCGCAGCCGAGGCCGTGGCCAATCCGGGCGTGGCCGAGGTGCGTGATTCGGTCACGCTGTCGGTCGATGCCGTTCGCGCCGCTGACGCGGCCGGCGACATCCGTTTCGACCGCGTCAACGCGATCCGCGCGGCCATCGCCGACGGCACGTACGAGACGCCCGAGAAGCTCGACATCGCCCTCGACCGGCTGCTCGACCGCCTCGGCTAGCTTTCCGTGGAGAAAGCCAACCCTGGCCCCGGCTGCGAAGCAGCCGCCCCGTTGTTCCACTTGGTCGACCGCAGGTAACGCCGAGGGTTTCCTGGGTCGACGGCTGTGGCATCCCGCTCAGGCAGCCTTGTTCCACAGCCTGCAGCCCCAGTCCGGTCGTCAAGCAAGTGGCTGACTGACTATGCGTGCGGCCAGGCCGGCAACGGCCTGGCCGCTTTGCTGCGCTGGTTTGCGATCCTCTTTACGGCGGTCGGCACGGCTTCTTCGTGGGTCTCGGTCGACGAGGCTACAATGAGCCCGAGGAGTTGAGTGTCGATGGCAATCGCCGATTTTCCGTTGGGCAAGGTGGACACCTCGATGACGCCGCAGGAGCGTTTCGGGGAGTTTCTCCAGGCCCGTGGCAAGCGGATCACGAAGCAGCGGCAGGTGATCGTGGATCACGTCTCGCGCCACCACGAGCACTTCGATGCCGAGCAGCTGCTCGACAGCCTGCGGAAGACCCGCGAGGGTGCGAAGGCCAGCCGTCCGACCGTCTACCGCACGCTCGGCGAGATGGTGGCGGCCGGGCTCCTCAAGGAAATGGTGCTCGATGGCCGTCGGGTCTACGAGCACGACTACGGCTACCCGCAGCACGACCATCTCTACTGCACCGCATGCCAGAAACTGATCGAGTTCACCAGTGACGACCTGGGGCGGATGTGCGATGCCGTCGCGGCCAAACACCGTTTCCGGGTGCAGTCTCATCGGCTCATCGTGTCGGGTCTGTGTGCCGACTGCTGCAGCAACCGCAGCAAGTCGCGTCATCAAGACCGCGTGTAGCGTCGCGGCCCCGGCTCAGTTCACGAAACCTTCGCCATCGTGGCCCCAGGTTTCTTGAAGCATATGAGAAAGTGGCGACAGACCTCCGGTCTGTCGGACTTCTTCGTCACAGACCATCTCGCTTCACGGCAAGCGCCACTTGGCCACTTGAAGCCACGTGGAGGCGTTGCAGACCAGAGGTGCCACTTGGGCCGCATGGCAGTTCGCGGTCAGGCCCCGGCGAGTGGCGTCCAGCGGTCGAACGTCGCCGCTTGGCCGCGGAGCAGGCCGGATGCGTCGACGAGGTTCCAGACGATCGCCTGCTCGATCCGAAACCGCCGTCCCGAACTCGATACCCGGATGCCTGCGTAATCGTCGACGAATCCTGCCGTCCGCGTCCGCTCCAGAAGCCTGGCCCTTTCGTCGCGATGCAGCGGTTCGGCCGTCAGTCGCGACGGCGTGCGGGTGAGCGTTGTCCAGGTCATCTCCCACAGTCCGAGCGCCGCTCGATTGCCGTAGTTGAGCACCGGGTCGGCCTCCGTGCCGTGCGAAACGACGACGAACGGCGATTCGAAGAGCATCCGTGCCTGCTCCAGCGCGGGCGCGTCTCGCGGCACGAGTTCGCGGCCGACGAACCGGGCGAACGAGTCGAGGAGCAGCTGCACGTGGGCGACGGCCTCCGGACGCCGCCAGGCCTGTCGCGGGTCGCCCCCGGTGAGGAATGGATCGACACCGACGGCCTCCTTCAGCGCCTCGAACGACAGCATCCGGTCCTCCAGGCCGGCCACGGAGCCCGCGGCTCGCCAGGCCGCGGCCAGCTGTCTCGCGGCATGGCCGGCGAGGGCCAGGGTCGAGGTCGGGTCGACCGCCACCTTGAATCCCATCCGCTCAAGTTCATCGAGCGCCACCAGCGGAGTGACGCCGCCGGGCAGCATGTTTGCCAACTGCGGAAACGGCAGTTCACGGGCGATCCTGCCGAGGTCGGCGACCGACCGCGGCGCCTCCACGAACCCCATGTCGGCACCCGCCTCGGCGTAGCGATGCATGCGGTCGATGGCGGCGTCGAGTCCCTCGACGGCGAGCGCGTCGGTGCGGGCGATGATCACGAAGGCGGGATCTCGCCGGGCATCGAGTGCAGCCCGTAGCCGGTCGAGCATCGCGGCGACCGGCACGACCTGCTTGCCGGTGAAATGGCCGCACCGTTTCGGCTCCGGTTGATCCTCGAGCAGCATCCCGGCGGCCCCCGCCGCCTCGAACGCGCGGATCGTCCAGGCGGCGCTCGCCGGGCCTCCATGGCCGGTGTCGCCGTCGGCGACGAGCGGGATCGACACCCGGTCGGTGATGCTGCGGATGCACTCGGCCATCTCGCCCGGGGCGAGGAGGCCGAGGTCGGGAAGCCCGAGCCGGGCGGCGGACGCGCCGAATCCGCCGAGAAAGAGGAGATCGATCCCCGCCTGCTCCAGGATCCGCGCGGTGAAAGCGTCGTGCGGGGCGAGAGCGCGCACGAGACCCGGCCGGCCGAGCGTCGTCCGGAGCGCGGCGGCGGTCGACATCGGCAACGCTCAGGCGGGAGGAGTCGGATCAGGTGCGACCGCGGAAGAATAGGGCGACCATCTTCACTTCCGCAAGAGCGTGGCCGGTGAATCAAAGCGACCGGCTCGGTTCACGAAACCTTCGCCATCGAAGTGGCGAGAGGCGCGCGCCCAACCCTGAGTGGCGACAGACCTCCGGTCTGTCGGATTTCTTGGTCACAGACCGGAGGGTGCCACGTGGAGGCGGCCCTTGAGAGTTCAGGCCTGCGTGACGGCTACACGCGAAGCGCGGCTTCCCCGGCCCGCTGCGGGCAGGCGGCGAGCACCTCGGCCACGGGGCCGCGGATGAATTCGACGACCTGCGCCGCGGCACGGCCGGCCAGCCCCTGCACCTCCATGGCTCCTGCGAGGTCGATGCCGGCGAAGAGCGGGTCGGCGGCGAGCCGCGTGGCGAGGTCGTTGTCGTGGCCCTCGCGGATCCGGGCCGTGGCCGCATGGGCATGGCGGCGGATCGCCTCGTGCAATTCCTGGCGGTCGCCCCCCGCCGTGGTGCCGGCCATGAGGATCCGCTCGCTGGCCAGAAAGGGCAGGTGCTGCTCGAGGTTGCGACGGATCGCGCCGGGAAGCACGACCAGGCCGGCGGCGATGTTGGTGTAGATCACCAGTTGCGCGTCGGTGGCGAGGAAGGCCTGCGGCAGCACGAGCCGCCGCGGGGCGGAGTCGTCGAGCGTGCGCTCGAACCACTGCGTGGCGGCGGTCTGCTCGACCGTGGTCAAAAGGCCCATGACGAATCGCCCGAGGCCGCACATCCGCTCGGCCCGCATGGGGTTCCGCTTGTAGGGCATGGCCGAAGAGCCGACCTGCTCGGTCTCGAACGGCTCCTCCATCTCGCCCCACGCCGCCGCAAGGCGAAGGTCGTTGCCCGCCTTGTGGGTCGACTCGGCGATTCCCGCGAGCACGGCCACCACCTGGGAATCAACCTTGCGGGTGTAGGTCTGGCCGGTGACGGCGTAGGAAGCCGCGAAGCCCAGCTTCGCCGACACCAATTCATCGAGCCGCCGCACCTTGGCGTGGTCGCCGGCGAAGAGCTCGAGAAAACTCGCCTGCGTGCCCGTCGTGCCCTTCACGCCCCGGGCCCGCAGGGTGGCCTGCCGGTGGAGCACCTCATGCAGGTCGAGGAGGAGGTCGTGGATCCACAGGCAGATCCGCTTGCCGATGGTCGTCGGCTGCGCCGGCTGCAGGTGCGTGCGGCCCAGGCAGACGAGGTCGCTCGTCTCCAGGGCGCGGGCGGCGAGCCGCTCGATGACGTCCGCCAGCCGGGCGGCGATCAGGTCGAGCGACTCGCGCATCAGGATGAGGTCGGTGTTGTCGGTGACGTAGGCGCTCGTGGCCCCCAGGTGGAGGATCGGCTTGGCCGTCGGGCAGGCATCGCCGAAGGTGTGCAGGTGTGCGAAGACGTCGTGCCGCATCCGCTTCTCGTAGGCGGCCGCCTTCGCGAAATCGATCGGCTCGAGGTTGGCCCGCATTTCGGCGAGCTGGGCCGGCGTGATCGGCAGCCCGAGTTCGGCCTCAGCCTCGGCGAGCGCCAGCCACGTCTGCCGCCAGAGCTTGTAACGGTGGTTGTCGCTCCACAGCCGCGTCATCTCGGTGGACGCGTAGCGGGCGGCGAGGGGGTTGTCCCACAGGTCTCGGCGGTCGAGGGTGTGGTCGGTATTCACGAACGGGCTCCGGGGCGGGGGCCGTTCATCTTGCAGAAGAAACGCTCCAGGGCCAGACGCGCCCGCAACCCCCGGGAGGCTTCGCCCTTGAGGCT
>JBIIIP010000042.1:0-25319 GCA_044234625.1 Pirellulales bacterium
CGCCACCGTCGCGGCTGCCTTGGGTGAGACGATCGCCCTCGTCCGCGGCGGGTCGAAGGTGAACGTGTCGCGGTGGAGGTACGTCTCGCGGGAGGAGACGGCCGCGATCGTGGAGGTCTGCTCGTCGCCGCAGTGGCGGGCGATTGTGGGGCTGGCCCGATACGGCGGGCTCCGTGTGCCCAGTGAGTTGGTCGGGCTCCGTTGGGGCGACCTGGAGCGGCGGACGGTTGACGGCCGGGAGGTCTGGTCGCTGCGGGTGAGGAGCCCGAAAGCAGAGCATCACGGCGAAGGGCACGGGCAACGGTTCGTGCCGGTCTGCGAGGAGTTCCTGGAGGACTGCCGCCGGCAGGCCGCAGCGGTGGAGACGCGGATCGTCCCGGGCGTGGCTGACGGCACGGTGAACTTGCGGACGGAGTTGGCCCGGATCGTCACCCGGGCCGGGCTCGCGATGTGGGAGAAGCCGTTCCAAAATCTTCGCTCCTCGCGCGAGACGGACTGGCTGGAGATGTTCCCGGGGAGGATCGCGGCCGTGGCCGGATGGATGGGGCACTCGCCTACGGTGGCCATGCGGCATTACGCCCAGGTTCTCCCGCAGCATTTTGGCGGGGCCGCAGCGGTGGCCCGGCCCGAGGAAAACGAAGTCGCGTTTTCTCGGGAAAAACCTGCGCCGCTTTACGGCGGCGCACGCGTCGAAACCGAGGCGGCGCAGAATCCGGTGCAGAAGCGGGCCGCAAGAGATCGCAACGGCAGGCAAGCCCCCGAGGTCGAAACGCGCGTTCCTCGGGAAAAACGAGAAACGCCCCAGGTTGTGCGCCCTAGGGGATCCCAAAGAGTCGGGGCGACTGGATTCGAACCAGCGACCTCTACGTCCCGAACGTAGCGCTCTAGCCAGGCTGAGCTACGCCCCGATGGGTGCGGCAACCGTCCTTCACGCCGCACGCGGGAGAGTCAAGAAGCCTACCGACGACGGGCCGCGGAAACAATGTCGAACCGCCCCAGCCGCTCGCCAGCCGCACGCGACGCAGATTTTCACTCCGCCGCCGACACGCAGACCAGTTCGCGGTCGTTGCGGACGAACACACACCGGCCTGCAAACGCCGGATGGCTCCATACCACCTCCCGGCCGAAGCATTCATTCGTCGGCGCGATCACGTGCATGCGGCCGAGTTCCCGATAGCCGGCAGGCGACAGCTCCGCCAGGATGAGATCCCCCGTCTCGCTGAAGAGCCAGACGCGGCCCCCCTGCCGCACGAGAAACGCCGTGCCGTGCCTGCCGCGGCGGGTGCCGCCCATCGTGGGATCGGGCGTTTCCCAAAGCCGCGCGCCCGTGGCCAGATCGACCGCCGTGAGCATGCCGGTGTCGCAGTCGCATCCGTAGAGCGTGTCGCCCGCGATGAACGGCGTGCTGTTCGCGCAGTAGACGGCCGTCTTCGGCTCGCCGCGCCACAGCACCGTGGCACCGGGCCCGTCGGCCGAGAGCTTGTAGAGCGCCGCCACCCGGCCGATCCCGCCGGCATAGAGCACCCGCCCCTGCGTCGTCGTCGCCACCTGCGGGGCCATGATCGACATGCCGTAGGCCGGCTTGAGCGGCTCCGACCAATAGACCTTGCCTGTCGCGGGATCGAGCGCGTTGAGCCTGTCGGCATCCCAGATGAGCAACTGCCGCATGCCTTCCGATTCGATCATCGTCGGCGGGCAGTAGCCGCTCTCGCTCGCCGAGAGAGCCCGCCACAGCTCGCGGCCGGTGTCCTTGTCGAAGGCCACGGCCACGCTCCCTTCGCCGCCGACGAGGCAGATGAGTTTGCCGCCGTCGACGAGCGGATGGCCGCAGAAGCCCCAGATCGGCGCGGGGGCGGCGTAGTCCTTCTGAAAGTCCTTGGCCCACGCGACCGCGCCCGTCAGCGCATCGAGACACGTGAGATGGCCCTCGGCGCCGAGCACGTACACCTTGCCGTCGGCGACCGTCGGCGTGCAGCGCGGCCCGGCGGCGTACGAGATCGCGTACGGACAGGCGTATTCGTGCTTCCAGAGCAGGGCCCCGGTCGCCGCGTCGAAGCACAGGATCCGCTCGCGGCCGGCGAGCCGCGTGCGGTCGTTGGGCGCATTGGAAATCTCCCCCTCCTGCCGGTCGTAGTCGGTGAGATAGACGCGGCCTCCAGCGACGGCCGGGCCGGAATAGCCCCCCTTCACGGGCACGCGCCACTTCACCGGCAGCCCCGTCGCGGGAATCGACTCCACGATCCCCGTCTCCCGCCACACGCCATCCCGCCGCGGCCCCATCCACTGCGGCCAGTCGTCGGCGCGGGCAAGTGTGCATCCGAGCACGAGGACGATCACGCAGTAGATTCGAAGCAGCGTCACACGGTGGCTCCCGGGCCGCATATCTTCTCGAGCCACATCGCAAAATCCTTCGCCGAGATCGCCCCGGCAGCCAGAGCCAGTGTCTGCATGACGGCGTCTTCCTCGGTCACGGAAACACGGACGCCATTGGCCTCGAGAAAGACGGCCGCCGCGAGAAGGCCACTTCTTTTGTTTCCATCGACAAAGGGATGGTTTTTCACGATCCCGTGGGCGTAAGCGGCGGCCATGTCGAAAAGGGACGGCTGCTCGTAGGAAAAAAGATGCTGCGGCCGCGCCAGTGCGGAAAGAAGAAGCCCGCGGTCTCGCACGCCGCTGGAGCCGCCAAAACGGAACAGAAGCTTTTCATGGAAAGACAAGCAGTCTTCTTCCGTGATCCAGACCGGCTCATGCATCGATCCGGCCCGTCACTTCGCAAGTTCATTGAGGGCGTTCCGATAACGCTGGATCAGGTCGTCGGCGATCGCTGCCTTTTCTGCAAAGCCCGGTCGCTGGGCCGAAAGACGCACCGAGCCTTCAGCAGCCTCCGTCAGGAAGAGGGCGTCGCCTTCTCTGACGTTCAAGAGAGCCAGCGCCTCGGTCGGGATGATCACCCCGAGCGAGTTGCCCACGCGGCGGATTTTCAGTTCCAGAGTCATGTTATAACTATCGTCATAACAGCGGTCGGAATCAAGCGAATTTCTTCTGCTCATCGCGACCGCGAGGTCGGCTGGGCTGCCAGTTCCACCGCCACATCCACCCCGTCGGGCCGCCAGTCGATGACCTCCATCTCGGCGGTGCGCCGGCCGCGAAACTCGTTGATCTTCGGCTTGAAGGCGACGTGAAAAGGCTGGCCGGGGGGCGGTAGGTGATCGAGCCACTCCGCGCCGCCGAAGGCCACGCCGCGCACCCTCGCGCCATGCTGCACGAAGTTCATCGACAGGTGGCGGCCGCCGCCGCCGATCACCCGCGGCGGCTCCGCCAGTTGCACGGCTGACGCGCAGAGCACCGGCCGACGATTCGCCTGGCCGAAGGGCGCCAGCTTCTCCACCTGCTCCACCGTGTCGAGCGTGAGGCCGGCGAGCGTGGCCTCGCCATCGACCGTGATCTGCGCCTGCCGGAGCGCCGGCGGCATCCTCCGCTCCACCTCGGCGCAGAAACGCTCGCGGAAGGCGTCGATGGCGGCGTCGTCGATCCGCAGGCCCGCAGCCGCCGCATGGCCGCCGCTGGTGACGAGCAGGTCGCGGCATGATGCGAGCGCCGCATGCACGTCGAAGCCCGGCACGCTCCGCACGCTGCCGATCGCGGGCCGCCCCTGGTGTTCGTCGCGGGCGATCATCACCACCGGCCGGTGAAACCGCTCCGCCAGCCTGCCGGCCACGATCCCGATCACACCCGGATGCCAGCCTCTGTCGGCGAGCACGAGCGCGGGATCGGCCTCGGGATCGAAGGATTCCTTGGCCTGCTTGGCCGCACCGAGCTGGATGCTCCGCTCCTCGTGCTCGCGCCTCGTGTTGAGTTCGTGCACGTAGTTCGCCAGGGAAACGGCCCGGGCCGCGTCGGCCGTGGTGAGCAGCTCGATGCCGCATGCCGCCTGGCCGAGCCGCCCGGCCGCGTTGAGCCGCGGCGCGAGCCGGAAGGCCACGTCTTCACTGTCGAGCTGCGATTTCTCGTGCAGCTTCGCCAGCTCCATGAGCCGCTCGATGCCCGGCCCGCCGCGCTTCCGCAGGCATTCCAGGCCGTGCTTCACGTAGATCCGGTTCTCGTCGAGGAGCGGCACGACGTCGGCCACGGTGCCCAGCGCGGCGTAGCCCATGCCGCGGAGGAGCATCTCCCGGAGCCGCGGCGTGACCTGCTTGGCGCCGCTGGCCCGCGTGGCGATCGCCCAGGCCAGCTTGAAGGCCACGCCCGCGCCGCATAGTTCGCCGAACGGGTAGGCCCGGCCCGGCAGCCGCGGGTGGACGAGCACGTCGGCCTCGGGCAACGTGTCGGCAAACGCATGGTGGTCGGTGACGATCAGCTCGAGGCCGAGCTCCTTCGCCCGCCGCGCCTCTGCCACGCTGGCGATGCCGCAATCGACCGTGACGACCAGGTTCGCTCCCTTGCCCGCCAGCCCGGCCAAGGCGTCGGCGTTGAGCCCGTAGCCCTCCTCCAGCCGGTCGGGCACGTACCAGGATGCGGTGGCGTCGAGGGCCTCGAGACAATTCATGAGGATCGCCGTGGCGCACATGCCGTCGGCGTCGTAATCGCCGTAGACCACGATCGGGCGGCCCGCCCGGGCCGCGGCCAGGATCCGGTCGGCCGCCTCCGCCACGCCGGGCAACTGCTCCGGGTCGCGGAGATCGGCCATGGTGCCGGAAAGAAAGGTCTTCACGGCTCCTGTCTCGGTGAGGCCGCGGGCCGCGAGCAACCGGGCCACGATGCTGGAGACGCCGGCGGCCCGCTCGATGCCGGCCACGGTGGCCTGGTCGTGGGGCTGGATGTGCCACCGCTTGGGCATGGGCCGACTCCGTTCGCTATGACCTGCGGAGTATACGGGATGACCGGCGAGAGCCCGCCGGCGCGGGGTGGCGGCAGACCGTATATATTGCCGGCCCCGCCCGCCGGCGGACGACATGCCCGGAGAAACGCGATCCATGGCCACCCTCCTCGCCGAACCCGTCCTCCCCAAGCTTCCCGCAAAGCCCAAGCGGGAGGATGTGTCGAAAGACCAGGTGCTCTGCGAGTTCTGCACGGCGAAGTGCTGCCGCTACTTCGCCCTGCCCCTCGAAACCCCGACCACGCGGGAGGAGTTCGAATACATCCGCTGGTTTCTCCTCCACGACCATGCCACCGTGTTCACCGAAGATGGCGACTGGTATGTCTGCGTGCACACCGTCTGCAAGCACCTGCAGGACGACCACCGCTGCGGCATCTATGACACGCGGCCGCAGATCTGCCGCGACTACACCACGAAGGAGTGTGAGTACGAGGACGACTGGGTTTACGACCAGTATTTCGAGACTGCCGAGCAGGTGGTGGAATACATGGAGGCGGTGCTCGGCCCCGGAGGCCAGGAGATCGGCGACGGCCGCAGGAAGAAAAACCGCAACAAGTCGATCCGCAGCCCCAAGCCGGCCCTGCTCCCCATCCTTTCATGATCGAACCGCGCACGCTCAAGGGGTTTCGCGACCACCTGCCCGCCCAGGCGCTGGCTCGGGAGCGAATCCTCGACACGGCCCGCCGCATCTACCGCTCCTACGGTTTCGCGCCGATCGACACGCCGGCGCTTGAATACCTGGAGATCCTCACGGGAAAGGGGAGCGAGGAAACCGACAAACAGCTCTACCGCTTCACCGACCACGGCGGCCGCGATGTGGGGATGCGGTTCGACCTCACCGTGCCCTTCGCGCGGTTCTGCGCGCAGCACATCGCCACGCTCGGCACGCCCTTCAAGCGCTACCACATGGCAACGGTGTGGCGCGGCGAGAACACGCAGCGCGGCCGCTACCGGGAGTTCATGCAGTGCGATTTCGACACCATTGGCACGACCAGCCCGGTGGCCGATCTCGAGACCGTGCTCGTGGTGCACGACCTGCTCGCGGCGATCGGCCTGGAGCGGTTCACGATCCGCGTCAACGACCGCCGCGTGCTCTCCGGCATCCTCCAGCGACTCGGTCTCGCCGATCGCTCCACGGCCGTGCTCCGATCGCTCGACAAGCTCGGCAAGGCGACCCCTGACGCCGTGGCCGCCGAGATGCGGGCCCACGGCGTGGCCGACGAGGCCGCGGCGACGCTCGTGGGCATGGCGGAACTGGCCGGCGACGCGGCGAGCGTGCTCGCGAGGCTGGAGCCCCTCGTGGCCGGATCGGAGACGGGCGCCGTGGGCGTGGCGGCGCTCCGCGGGCTCGTGGACGGCGTGCGGCGGGCCGGTGTGACCGACGGACGCGTGGTCGTCGATCCATCGATCGCCCGCGGCCTCGACTACTACACGGGCATCGTGCTCGAAAGCTTTCTCGACGAGATGCCGGGGCTGGGCAGCATCTGCTCGGGCGGCCGCTACGACAACCTCGCCGGGCTCTACACCAAGCAGCCGCTGCCGGGGGTGGGCGCGTCGCTCGGGATCGACCGGCTCCTGGCCGGGCTCGAGGAACTCGGCCGGCTCGACCTGGTGGAGACGCCGGCAGAGGTGTTTCTCGTGTTCTTCGACGAGAAGCACCTGGGCGATTACCTGCAGATCGCCGCGTCGCTGCGGGCGTCCGGAATCGCGGTGGAATTTTTCCCCGAGGCGAAGAAGGTGGGGCAGCAATTGAAGGTGGCGGCCAAGAAGGGATTTCCCTTGGCGCTCATCATCGGCAGTGACGAGTTTGCCGCCGGCACGGCCCAGCTCAAGCAGCTCGCCACGCAGCAGAGCACGACGATCGACTGGCATGGCGACGTGAGCGTGCTTGTCGATGCGGTGCACTCACGGATCGAGGCGGCACGGTAGCCGGAAACGTGGCATAGGCCTCCGGCCTGTGGCTTATTTTCTCGACAGACCGGAGGTCTGTCACCACCTATGCCTCACCGGCACATCCGCTCGCGGTAGAGCACGAGCCCGTGGGCTGCGTGGTAGAGGCCGCCGCACTCCACCTCCACATCGGACGTCTGCTCGAGGAGCGTGACGAGCCGATCGGCCGCCCGCGTCACCCACGGCTCCGCGAGCCGCTCGTCGTCGAGGGCCATGACCACGACCTCGAACACGTGCCCGGTGGCCCCGAGCTTCGCGAACACGTCGGCCGATGTGCTGGGCCGTTCGAAGAAATGCGTCGAGAAACTGCCGTCGGCCTGCTGAAACCGCCGCGCGCGGTCGAGGCAATCGTCGATGACGTCGGCCACGCCCGCCCAGCCGCCCTGCAACTCGTCGCGGCGCCGGCCGGTGGCCTGCATGTGCTGCTTCAGGCCCACGATCAGGCCGTAGAGACGGTGGGCGCCGCCGCAGGCGCTCGAGAAAATGTCGGCCTCGGCCTCCATCTCGGCCACGCGCTCGATCGTCCAGTGCTCGCCGGCGCGGGAGACCCACGTGGCGTCGTGGGGCAGATACGCCGACAGGGCCATCAACGTCCACGTCGCCTCCTGCCCCTCTTCGATGTCGGCCTGGGCCTGGGAAAGGAGATCGGCCACGGTGAATCCGCGGCCCGCGGCGACGAGCTTCGTGTCGAGCGGCACGCCCCCCTTGCCGCAGGCAGCGAGACCGCACTGCGAGAGATAGCCGAGCCATTGGTCGGGGTGGCCCTGTGCCATCGTGCTGCCCCCCTCGACGATCGCCCGCACGCCCGGCGTGGCCGGCCGCAGCACCCAGCCGCTGATCGGCCCGCCACCGAGCAGGTAGTCGAGCGCGGGCGTCACCTCGCCGTCATGCTGCAGGGGAAAGTCGGCGCCGAAAGCGAGGATCCCGTGCACCACCTGCCAGGCCCCATGCACCGCGGCGTCGAGCAGCCGCTCATCGCGGGTATGCGCCAACACGGCGTCGATGCGGCGGCACAGCGCGGCCCGGTCGACCGGCGCGTGGGCGGGGGCCACCGGCCGGGCGGCCGCCGGGACGCAGCCGATCGTCGCCAGGCTGGAGCCGCAGCCGACGGCTGCCGCGACGAGACCGGCGACCCGCAGGCGGCGAACCCAGGCGAGAAGCGGTGCGTAATGGGACGGGAATGGCATGGCGTGGCAGGCGAGCTGCTGGACTCACGTCTAGAATACCTTCGCCGGTGGTGGCCGCCGGCAGGCGTCCGTGGGCCGGTTTTTCCCGAGGAGTATGTCGTTCGATGCCGATGTTCTACGACCCGATGCTGATGCTCGTCACCGCGCCGGCCGTGCTCCTGGCCCTGTGGGCCCAGTGGCGGGTGCGGTCGTCTTTCGAGAGCGCCTCCAAGGAGCCGGCCCCGCTGTCGGGCGCCGCCGCCGCCCGGCACATCCTCGATTCGGCCGGCGCGCCGTCGATCGACATCGAGCCGAGCCGGGGCATGCTCACCGACCATTACGACCCCCAGCACAAGGTGCTACGGTTGTCGGAGAAAGTCTACGGGGCGCGGTCCTTGGCCGCCGTCGGCATCGCGGCGCACGAGGCGGGCCATGCCCTGCAGGACGCGCAGCGCTACCCGCTCATGAGCATCCGCAACGCCGCCGTGGGCATCGCCAACATCGGCAGCCAGATCGGCCTGCTGGCGTTCGTGTTCGGCCTGTCGATGGGCAACTCGGCGATCGCCTGGGTGGGCATCGGCCTGTTCGCCGCGACCGTCTTCTTCCAGGTGGTGAACCTGCCCGTCGAGATCGACGCAAGCAACCGTGCGAAGGCGGCACTGGTGAATCTCGGCATCGTGCCGCCCGAGGATATGCCGGCCGTCAACAACGTGCTCAACGCCGCGGCCTGGACATACGTGGCGGCCACGCTGCAGAGCGTGCTCGTGCTGCTCTATTACGCGAGCCATCTCACGGGCCGCTCCAGCGACGAGGCCTGAGCGGCCTTGCATGCGGCCAGTTTCACGAAACCTTCGCCATCGTGGCCTCAGGTTTCTTGGCGGGCTCCGCCCGCTGGTGTGAACCCGGCCCTCCGGGCCTGGCGCATTTGGAGGGGAATAGAAAGAAGTGGCGACGGCGCGCCCCTCTCCCCCGTGGCGACAGACCCTCTCCCAACCGTGGCGACAGATCTCCGGTCTGTCGAACTTTTTAGTCACAGACCGGAGGTCTATGCCACGTTTCCGGAGGTCTATGCCACCTTTCCTGAGGCCTATGCCACGTTTCTGGGTCAGAGACCGACGCGACGCGGCTAGTGGTTCAACGAATAGAGAAGAATGTTGAGCGCGATCTTCTCGGCGTCGTCGCGGTCATAGCCCGTGCATTCGAGTGAGTTCTGCTTTTCCAGCGCGCACGAGATGTCGTACGGAGAAAAGATCACCCCCCACCGGTCGCCGCAGCGGATGCCCTCCAATTTCGGTGCGGTGCGCCGCCTGCGGGCGGCCAGCGGCCCGTCGCCACCGACCGGCTCGCGGAGCATCACCTCGCGGATGTCGTAGCCGCCGTACTCCGCGGCCGTGAAGAGCGGGTCGTCTGCCGGGATCTCCTCGAGCGGCTGTTCCGGCAGGAGGGCGGCCATTTCCTCGCGGAAGGCCTTCGTGAAGCCGGGCGCGGCACACACGCTGTCGGCCAGGAGCATGCCGCCGCGGCTGAGGAATTCGCGGAGCCGATCCCGCTGCGGCCCGGTGAAAACGAAGCCCTGCCGCCCGTGCATGAACACGAGGTGATAGGAGAAGAGCTGCTCGTCGGCCGCGCTGATCTTGGCGGGCGAATCGTCGACCCGCACGCCCAGCTCGCGGGCCGCCGCCCGCAGGATGTTGGCCAGCGCCGCCGGGGCGGCGTCGCAGAGGCCGGTGTGCGTGAGCTTGGCGATCGCGATCTGGCCGCGCTCGAAGCGGTCGGCCGGCGGGTCGGCCGGCGTGTCGATGACGAACAGTTCGTCCTTCCGCTTCAGCTCGCGGTTGGTGGCGTAGGCCAGCACGTTCGTGCCGATCGCCAGTGCCGCCTCGACCTCGCGCTGCACCGCGGGGGCCAATTTCATCCGCGACGGTCCGCCGATCTCCCAGAGGCACGACAGGCTCGGCATCGCGGGGCCGCCCCCTTCGGCATCCGTCGGCGGCGCGTAGATGAGGCACGTGCGGCAGCCGTAGTCGATGCCCAGGAGTGGCCGGTGCAGCTCCGGCGGCACGATCTCCTCCGCGTGCCAGGCGGGATGCTCGGGCGGGAGGAGCTGGAGGCGGTATTCAGGCTCGGGGAAGATCTCCGCCACGAGCTGCCGCATCCGCCGGTCGAAATCACCGCTCTTCGGGCAGCACGCTTCGGCGAAGATGAAGCCCCCTTCATCGATGTATTCCCGCAGTCGGCGTCCGGCGTCCGGCCCGAGGTCGAAGGCATTCTTGCCCGAGAGCCACAGGACGGGCGCCTGGCGGAAGTCTTCGAGTGTCGCCGTGGGAGTGTCGATGACGTGCCAGGAGAGGCCGGCGGGATGCTCCTTCCTCCACCGCGATTCGACGTGCTCCACGAGATGCGCGATGTCGTGACCGTGGCGATTCCAGTCGGCGACGGGATCGTGGCTGCTCTTGGCCACGACCACCGGCCGGCGGCCCTTGGCGAGAAACAAGAGCGCGAAGCTGGTGGCCACGGTGGGATCCTCGATCTTGCCGCCACGGAACGCCCCCGAGAAGCCGTCCTGCACGCCCACGAACATCCGCGCGCCTTCGCGGTACCAATCGTGCTCGCCGATGAACCGCCGGGCCGTGAACCGCCCCACCCGCTCCAGGCCGTAGAGGTAGTAGTAGAGCCAGGTCTGGCCGCCGGTGGCGGGGTTTTCCACCACGGAGAACCGCCGGCCGAGCCAGTCGAGCCCGCGGTCCAGCGCCTTGGGAACGCCGCCGCCGCCGCAGCAGGAGACGCTGTCGCGATTGGCCATGGCGGCGGGCGTGCCGAGATGCTCGGAGGTGATCCAGATGCTGGCGATG
The DNA here is from genome assembly GCA_044234625.1 of Pirellulales bacterium. Lineage (GTDB taxonomy): Bacteria > Planctomycetota > Planctomycetia > Pirellulales > UBA1268 > CACORA01. The sequence goes on from JBIIIP010000042.1 coordinate 10,845, forward strand.
CCGGCGCAGGTCATGCTCCCGGAGCCGCCGCTGTTGCCCAGCGTGTAGCCCCAGGAGCCGTCGCCGTTGGCGCACGACACCCAGTATTGTTGGGCCTTCGCCCACACCTCCTCGCGGACCCGCACCCCCGTCCGCTCGGCCTCGTGGAGAGCCAGGAGCGCGAACTGCGAGTTGGAGTTGTCGCCGGTGCCGCGATCGGCTCCGTACGACCACGACCCCGCCGCGCGGCCCGCCGAAACCTGCGCCTTCTCCAGCCAGTTGACGTTGCGGGCGATCATCGCCCGGTCGGTGTCGGGCGCCAGCATGGCCAGCACCATCGTCTGGAGTGATACGGAATAGGTCTCCTTCGGCTCCTGCTTCCGCAGCCATTCGAGGCCGTGATTCATCGCCGGTTGATCGGCCGCGACCCCGGCATTGGCCAGCGCCAGCATCACGAGGGCCGTGGCCCCCACACGGGTCTCGTCGGTGCGCATGGCGCATTCCCACGAGCCGTTGGCCCGCTGCTCCTTGATGAGCCAGTCGCGGGCCTTTTCGATCGACCGCTGGATCTGCTGCGGCGTGAGCGGCGGCGGCGCGGCGGCCGCCGCGCCGCCATCGGCCACCCATGCCAGCACCGCCGCAGCCAGAGGGGCGAGGAGAAGCGTCGGCACGACACTTCTGCGGATTCTCATCACGAGGGATGGCTCCAGGGAACTCGGATCATACCACGTTGCCCCTTTGGCCGGGGCAGTCGATACTACGGTTGCCTCGCCCGCCGACCCGTTTGCAGGAATGACCACCGCGTGTCCACCGCCTCCCGACCGAAGACCCTCGACGACATCCTGCAGGAGTTCGCCCAGCATCGGAAATTGATGCAGGAGGAACTGCAGAAGGTGATCGTGGGCCAAAACGAGGTCATCGAGCAATTGTTCGCGGCCATCTTCACCCGCGGCCACTGCCTGCTCGAGGGCGTGCCGGGCCTGGCGAAGACGCTGATGGTGTCCACGCTCGCACGGATCCTCGACGTGGGCTTCAAGCGGGTGCAGTTCACGCCCGACCTCATGCCCTCCGATATCACCGGCACGAACGTGCTCGAGGAGGACGAGGCCGGCAAGCGGCACTTTCGCTTCGTCGAGGGGCCGATCTTCACCAACATCCTCCTCGCCGACGAGATCAACCGCACGCCGCCGAAGACCCAGGCGGCCCTGCTCCAGGCGATGCAGGAGCGCGAGGTGTCGGTGGGCCAGGAGACCTACAACCTGCCCGACCCGTTCTTCACGATCGCCACCCAGAATCCGATCGAGCAGGAGGGCACGTATCCCCTGCCCGAGGCGCAGCTCGATCGATTCATGTTCAACATCAAGGTTGGCTACCCCACGGCCGCCGAGGAGGAGCAGATCCTCCTGGCGACGACGAAGTCGGAGAAGCCGGAGGTGCGGAAGGTGCTCTCGGGCCGGGCGATCGTGAACATCCAGAAGCTGGTGGGCAGCGTGGCCGTGAGCGACTACGTGGTGAAATACGTCGCCAGCCTGGTGCGGTCGACGCGGCCGAAGGATCCGCAGGCCCCGAAATACGTCGCCGAACTCGTCGATTGGGGCGCGGGCCCGCGGGCGGGGCAGTTTCTCATCCACGGGGGAAAGGCGGTGGCGGCCATGGACGGCCGGTTCAGCGTGTCGCTCGACGACATCCGCCGCATCGCCGTGCCGGTGCTGCGGCACCGCATCGCCACCAACTTCCAGGCCCAGGCCGACGGCCTGACGAGCGAATCGATCATCGAGCGGCTGCTCCGCGAGCTCCCGGAGCCCGAGATTCCGAAGCTCGTGAAGTAGCGAAAGCCGGACCTGGCCCGGCGGTGCGTGGCGGGGAGAGGCGATGGCGCGTGCGGTCGAGGAATACCTGAAGCCGGAAGTGGTGCGGCAGATCGCCCGCCTCGACCTCCGCGCGCAGTTCATCGTCAAGGGCTTCCTGCAGGGGCTCCACGCCAGCCCCTACCAGGGCTTCTCGGTCGAGTTCAGCGAGCACCGCAAATACGTCGCCGGCGACGATCCCAAGGACATCGACTGGCTCGTCTACGCCAAGACCGACAAGCACTACGTGAAGAAGTTCGAGGCCGAGACCAACATCACGGGCTACCTCGTGGTCGATGCCAGCGCTTCGATGGCCTACACCTACCGCCAGGAACTGACGAAGCTCGACTACTCGATCTCGCTGGCGGCGGCCCTCTGCTGGCTGATGATCCACCAGCAGGATCCATGTGGGCTGATGCTCTTCGACGAGAAGCTCCATGCCAGCCTGCCGGCCCGCTCGAAGCGGTCGCAGATCGCCCAAGTGCTCTCCGTGCTCGCCCGGGTGAAGCCCGCGGGCAAGACCGACATCGCCAAGAGCCTCGGGCAGGTGGCGGCCCGGCTCCGCCAGCGGTCGCTCGTGATGGTGTTCCGCGACCTGCTCGCCGACCCGCAGCCGATCCGCGAGGCCCTCCTCCGGCTGCGGCACCGCGGTCACGACGTGATCCTGTTCCACGTGCTCGACGAGGCGGAAGTGAAGTTTCCCTTCGACGGCGTCGTGGAATTCACCGAGCCGGAGTCGGAAGACAAGCTCGTGATCGATGCCGATGCCGCCCGCCGCGACTACGTGGCCGGCGTGGAGGCGTTTCGGCACGACTACCGCACGCTCTGCCAGCAGGCGGGCATCGACTATGTGCCCCTCGACACGAGCATGCAGTTCGACCGTGCCCTGATGGGATACCTCGTCAGCCGGCGGAATCGTTTCTGACTTCACGGAAACGCGACCATCCATGGCCCGCGTTTCCTTGCCGGCCTCCGGCCGGAAGCGGCGCAGGCTCCGGCCTGCGAGAGGCCCTCTTCGCAGACCGGAGGTCTGCGTCACTTGGGGGTAACGCCTGCCGAAAAGTGGCGTAGGCCTCCGGCCTGCGAATGCCTTGTCGTAGACTTTGATCATGGGCCTGTCATTCCTCACTCCCATGCTTCTCGGCGGTGCGGCACTGGTCGTGGTGCCGATCGTGCTCCACATGATGATGCGGCGCAAGCCCGTGAAGCGGGAGTTTCCCGCCTTGCGGTTTTTGCAGGCCCGGTCGGTGGCGAACCGGCGGCAGCTGCGGCTCAATCACCTGCTCCTGCTCCTGGCCCGCATGGCGGCCCTGGCCATGCTGGCGCTGGCCCTCTCCCGCCCCGTGCTCCGCGGCGCGGGCTGGCTGGCCGATGGGGAGGGGCCGGTGGCGGCGGTGTTCGTGTTCGACACCGCGCCGCGGATGGATCTCCGCGAGGGCAACCGCACGCGGCTCGAGCAGGCGGCCTCGATGGCCCGGGCGCTCTTCGCCAAGCTGCCCCCGGAGAGCCGGGTGGCCGTGGTCGACACCTCCGGCGGCTTGACGGCGTTTTCGCCGGCCATCGCCGCGGCGGCCACGCGGATCGAACGCCTGGCCACGTCGACGCCGGCGGTCACTCTCTCCGACGCGATCGCGGAGGGCCTCCGGCTGCTGGAGTCGGCGGAACTGCCGCGGCACGAACTGTATGTGTTCACCGATTGCTCGCGCGGGGCCGCGCAGGGGCCGCCCGTGCCCGACCTCGCCGCCGCGCATCCCGGCACGAGCGTGTTGTGGATCGACGTGGGGGCCAAGGCGCCGCAGAACTTCGCGGTCGAGGCCGTCGATCTCTCGCACGAGCGGCTTCCGGTGGGGACGCCGCTGGTGCTCACCGTCGCCCTCGGCCGCAGCGGCCCCGACGCCACCCGGGCCGTCGCTGTGGAGATGACGGGAGCGGATGGCCGCGCGACGCGGCGGGCGATCAAGCCGGTGGCCTGGAAGGCGGCCGCGCCCAATGAGGTGACATTCGAGATCACGGGCCTGGAGCCGGGCGTGCGGCAGGGCAGGGTGGTGATCGACGGTACCGACGATTTCGCGGCCGATGACGCCCGGAGCTTCACGGTGGAGGTCGGCAGGCCTGCCCGGGTGCTCGTGGCGGCGCCCGCACCGGCCGACGTGACCGGCCGTTTCCTATCGCAGGCGATCGCGCCGCCGGCGTTGGCCAAGGCGGGACGGGCCCGGTTCGAGGCCGTGCGCGTGGACGTTGACAAGCTCGCCGGCACGTCCTGGGATGGCTTCGACGCGGTGGTGCTGGTCGACCCGCCTCCGCTGGCGGACGCGACATGGGCCCAGCTCGGGGAGTGGACCGCGGAGGGGCATGGCCTGGTCGTGTGGCTCGGGCCGCGGGCGCAGGATGCGGCGCGGTTCAATTCCGCCGCCGCGCGGCAGGTGCTCGGCGGCAGCATCGTGCGGGTGTGGCGCTCCGCGGGCGGCGGCTATTTCATCGCCCCCGCCGCGCTCGACCACCCGCTGCTGGCGGCGTTTCGCCGCGCGGGCGATGCCGTGCCGTGGCAGGATTTTCCCGTGGAGCGGCACTGGGAGTTCGCCGCCGAGGCCGCCGGCCAGGTCGCGGCCTACAGCAACGGCCTGCCCGCGATCCTCGAGCACCGCATCGGCCAGGGGAGCGTGGTGGTGGTCACCACGCCCGTGTCACAGGCCGCTGGCGACCCCGACGCTTGGAATACGCTCGCGACCGGCTTCGAGCCCTGGCCCTTCGTGATCCTGGCGAACGAGACGCTGCTACACGCCATCGACACCGACGACGACCGCAACGTGGTCGCCGGCCAGCCGGCAGTGCTGCACGTCGGCCGTCGCGAGATCGCTTCCGTGTTCGTGCGGACGCCGGCCGGCGACGAGGTGCCGGTGGCGGTCGACCAGCAGCGGCGCACGATCACGGTCAATGGCACGCAGGCCCCGGGCAACTACGCCGTGCGCGCCGGCGGCGAGGCAGGCGGCTTCGCCAAGGGCTTCAGCGCGACGCTCGATCCACGGGCCACCGACTTCACGCGGCTGCCGCCGGAGCAACTGGCCGCGCTCATCAGCCAGGGCCAGCGCGTGGCCCAGACCGAAAGCGAGCTCGTGCGCGACGTCGACCTCGGGCGGATCGGCGCGGAATTGTTCGGCTGGCTGATCCTCGTGGCGGCGGCGGCGATGGCCGTCGACTGGGTGCTCGCTAACCGCTTTTACGCGCCGCGCGACGACGCCGACGCGGCGCTCCGTCCGGCCGCTGAGTTCGCCGCTGTCGCGGAGGCCGCGCCATGAGACTCGCCTTTCTGCCGGCGACGGTGTCGATCGAAGACCTGGCGCTCCATTTCGATCCCGTGGGCTCCTGGTGGGGCGTGGCCGCGGTCGCCGCCGTGCTGGGGGCCGTACTCTTTTTCGTGGGCCCCGACCGCACGCGTGTCTCCTCCGCGAGGCTCGCGGTGCTCGTGGCCCTGCGGCTGGGGGCGTTCCTGGCGCTGGTGGGCTGCATGCTGCGGCCCACTTTCGTCTCCACGAAGAAGGCCCGGCAGCCGGCCACGCTCGTGGTGCTCGCCGATGCGTCGGAGAGCATGTCGGTGGCGGACGGCCCCGATGGCCGCACGCGCTGGGACGAGATGGTAGAGGCGCTGGCGGCCGCGCGGCCGGCAGCCCAGGCGCTGGTGGGAGAGGGCACGGTCTCGATCGCCCGCTGGCGGTTCGACCGCGACTGCCGCCCCGTGGCGGCGGGCGACCCCGATCCCCTGGCCCTCGGCCCGCGCGGGGAGGAGCCCTCGGGGGAGGAGACCGCGATCGGGGCGGCCCTCGACGACGCGGTGCGGGCCGCGGCCGGCAGGAACATCGCCGGCATCGTCGTGCTCAGCGACGGCGCCCAGCATGCCTATCCCCCGCGCGACGTGCCGCCGCAGACGGTGGCACGAAAACTCGGCGAAGCCGGCGTGCCGCTGTGGAGCGTCACCTTCGGCCAGCAGCGCGGCGCGGGGCAGGCCCGCGATGCGGCGCTCGTCAACCTCGCGGTCGGTGAGACGGTGTATGTGAAGAACTCGCTCGAGGTGTCGGCCCGCGTGCGGCTCGAAGGGCTCGGCGATCGCGAGGCCGTGGTCAAGCTGCTCACGGAGGACGACAAGGGCGGCATGGAGGAGGCGGCCCGCACGACCGTCCGCGGCGGGCCGCAGTCGGCGGAGGTGCCGGTGCGGCTGGAGTGGACGCCGAAGAGCCTCGGGGAGAAGAAGCTGTCGGTCGTCGTCGAGCCGCAGGAGGGGGAGGTCGTCACCACCAACAACGAACTCTCGACGTTTGTCGATGTCATTGACGGCGGGCTCCGCGTGCTCTACTTGGAGGGCGCGCTGCGGGTGGAGCAACGATTCCTGCGGCGGGTGCTCGCCGCCAGCCCCGACATGCAGGTCGACTTCCAGTGGATCGACGCCGCGAAGAGGGCGAACTGGCCCGTCGACATCTCGCGGGCACTGGCCGCCGACCACAACGTGATCCTCATCGGCGATCTCGACTCGTCGGCCCTCCGGCCCGCCGATCTCGCGGCCCTCGCCGGCCGCGTGCGCGCGGGCGCGGGCCTCGGAATGCTCGGCGGATTTCATGCCTTCGAGGCGGGGGGCTGGGCCACTTCGCCGCTCGGCCCCGCGCTGCCGTTTCAGTCCGACCGGCTCGCCCGCCAGCCCTTCGGCGAGCCGGTACGCGAGAGCCTGCACCTCCGCGGGCCGCTGCAGATGATGCCCGACCAGCGGTTCGGCGGCGTGTCGATTCTTCGTCTCGGAGCCACCGACCAAGACTCCCGCACGGCATGGCAGGCGTTGCCGCCGCTGGATGGCGCCAACGACCTGGGCCGCCTCGACCCCACGGCCAAGCCCCTCGCCGTGACGCCCGACGGCCGGCCGCTGCTGGTGGCGCGGGAGTTCGGCGCCGGCCGCGTGCTCGCCTTCGCCGCCGATTCCACCTGGCGGTGGGTGATGCAGGGGGCCGGGGAACAGCACCGGAGGTTTTGGCGGCAGATGGTGCTGTGGCTCGCCAAGCAGGACGGCGCCGAGAAGGATGCGCTGTGGGTGCGACCCGCCCAGCGGCGGCTCTCGCCGGGCGGCACGCTGCAATTCGACGTCGGGCTCACGCAGCCCGACGGAGCGGCCGTGGCCGACGCATCGTTTCAGGCGGCCGTGGTCGCGCCTTCCGGCGGCACGCGGCCCGTGCGCGTGGCGCGGCGGGGCGAGACGTCCGCCGGATCCATCGGCGAGTTCACCGAGGCCGGCGATTGGAAGCTCGTGGTGAAGGCCGTGAAGCCGGGAGTCGAGCAGCCCTTCGAGCGGACCACGCGATTCACGGTTTATCGGCAGGATCTCGAACTCGCCAATCCGCGGGCCAACCCCCTGCTCATGCGGCAGTTGGCGGAGGCCACCCCCGGCGGCGTGCGGTCGCCCGAGGAGATCGCCGGCATCCTCGACGAGATCCGCACGCGACCGGCGTCCTACGAGACGCTCGAGCAGTGGTCGTATGCGCCGTGGGACAAGTGGCCGATGTTCCTGCTGATGGCCGGGTTCCTCTGCGGCGAGTGGTTCGCGCGGAAGCGGTTCGGCCTGGTGTGAGCAGGGAAGCCCGCCCCCTCGCCCACGCCCCCCGGATCGCCACGTCGACGGTCCGGCTGGTCGCGACATGCTCTAGGAGAGGGGCTGCGGAGGAACGTAGCATGGGGTCGGTCGAGAGGTGTGAGAGGCGTGGCCGACAGGGAGGTCGGACGTGGCGAAGCGGAGACCGATCCGTGACAAACTGCTGCTCGGCGGGCTCGTGGTGCTCGTCATGGTGGCCGTATTGTCGGTGAGCAGCTTTCTCGGCATCTATTCCTACCGCCGGCTCGTCCGCGCGTTGAGCTGCCGGGCCGTGGAACTGCCCCGGGCCAGCGAATTGAGCGAGAGCGTGGGGCTCCTCCGGCTGGCCGAGGCGCAGGTCGTCGCTGATGCCGCCGCGGCCGACACGTTCCTGGAGCAGTTGTCGCGCACGCGGCAGGCCTTCGATCGCTACTGCCTGCAACTGGTGGAGAACGAATTCGACGACCTCCCCTTCGGCGACCGCAGCCTGGAGGAGGAAACGGCCCGGGAGATCGATGCCTGCCTGACAACGATCGACCGGATCGCCAACGAGCCCAATGCCGATGATGCCGCTGCGTCCGCCGCCGAACGCCAGGTGAAGATGGCGTCCGTCGAGCCGCACCTCGAGCGCTTGGCCGCCCTCTCCGCCGAGCTGCCCACCTTCCTGCAGAATCGACTCCACGACCTCTCGCGGGAGGTGCGCACCGGCTACCGGACGCTGATCTTCACCACCTTTGTCGCCGGCACCGCCGCGGCCGCGCTGTTGGCGTCGCTCGGCGTGCTCACCTACCGGTGGGTGTTTCGCCCGCTGCGGCATCTCGGCCACGCCTCGCGGCGGGTGGCCTCCGGCGACTTCACCTTCCGCATCCATCTCGACACCCGCGACGAGATGGCCGAACTGGCCGACGCCCTCAACGACATGACCCGCCGCTTCCGCGAGATCCGCGACGATCTCGACAGGCAGGTGCAGCTCCGTACCCGCGAGGTGATCCGCAGCGAGCAGCTGGCGAGCGTCGGCTTTCTGGCGGCGGGCGTGGCCCACGAGATCAACAACCCCCTGGCCTCGATCGCCATGTGCGCCGAGTCGCTGGAGAGCCGCCTGGCCGCCACGGAAACCTCGCCCGAGGAGGCGCAGGTCGTGCAGCGCTACCTGCAACTCATCCAGAACGAGGCCTTCCGCTGCAAGGGCATCACCGAAAAACTGCTCGACTTCTCCCGCCTCGGCGAGGTGCGCCGGCAGGCCACGGCCGTCGCCGCGCTCGTGAGGGACGTGGCCGACATGCTCCGCCATGTGGGTCGCTTCGCCGGGAAGACGATCGAGATCGTCGACGGGCCGGACGTTCTCGTGATGGTGAATCCCCAGGAGATCAAGCAGGTGGTGCTCAACCTCCTCGTCAACGCCCTCGACTCGATCGAGGAGTCGGGGCGGGTGAAAGTGGCGGTGAAGCGGAGCGGCGGCGAGGCCCAGATCACGTTCGCCGACAACGGCTGCGGCATGACCGCCGAGGTGCTGGAGCACCTCTTCGAGCCTTTCTTCACCCGCCGCAAGGCGGGGCAGGGCACAGGCCTCGGCCTCTCGATCGTGCACCGGATCATTGCCGACCACGGAGGAAGAATCGAGGCGTCGAGCGACGGCGAAGGGAAGGGGGCGACCTTCCGCGTCACACTCCCGCTCGCCGACGTGGCGGCGGGCGAACCCGCCGCCGCTTCTCCGGCCGGCCCCAAACCCAAGGAGGTGGACCATCACACCCAAGCAGCCTAGGCCGATGCGGATTCTCTTCGCCGACGACGAGACATCGATCCAGGAGCTGATGCGGATCGAGCTGCCGCGGCTCGGCCACGAGGCCACCGTCTGCCCCGACGGCCGCACGGCCCTCGCGGCGCTGGAGAAGACGGCATACGACTGCGTGATCGTGGATCTCGACATGCCGGGCCTCAGCGGGCTCGACGTGATCGCACACGTCCGCGAGACCGCTCCCGACACCGAGGCCGTGATCATCACCGGCAAGTCGTCACTGGAGAGCGCGGTGGCCGCGGTGCGGCAGGGGGTTTTCGATTACCTGACGAAACCCTGCAAGCTCGTGGAGATCCAGGCCGTGTTGGAGCGGGTGCGGAAGAAGCGAGAGCTCACCGCCCGGCTGCGGGCCTTGGAGAGCCGGGTGCGCCGTGCCGAGGGCTCGGGGCGGCTGATCGGAGAATCGGCGGCGCTCGGGCAGGTGCGGCGGCTGATCGCGCGGGTCGCCGGGAGCGACTCGAACGTTCTCATCCGTGGCGAGACCGGCACCGGCAAGGAACTCGTCGCCCGGGCCCTCCACGAGGCCAGCCCGCGGACCGGCGGGCCGCTCGTGGCAGTGAACTGCGGATCGCTCCCGGAGCATCTCGTCGAAAGCGAGCTTTTCGGCCACCGCAAGGGAGCCTTCACCGGCGCCGACGAGCACCGCGCCGGGCTGTTCGAAGTGGCCGATGGCGGCACGCTCTTTCTCGACGAAATCGGCGAACTTCCCAAGGCCCTGCAGCCACGGCTCCTGCGGGCGCTCGAGAGCGGAGAGATCCGCCGCGTCGGGGAGAATCACTCGCTGACGGTCGACGTGCGGGTGGTCTGCGCCACGCACCGGTCGCTGGAGCAGATGGCGGCGGCAGGCGAGTTCCGTGAGGACCTGCTGTTTCGCATCAACACCTTCGAAATCCAGATCCCGCCGCTCCGTGACAGGCTGGAGGACGTGCCCATGCTGATCCAGCACTTCGTCCGGGAAACGCGGCCGCATCTGCCCGCCGGGGTGCCCGTGGCCAGCCCCGAGGTGCTCCAGCTCCTCGCCAGTTACCGCTGGCCCGGCAACGTCCGCGAGTTGGCGAACGTGATCGAGCACGCCCTCGTGCTCTGCGACGAACTGCCGCTGCAGGTTGACCATCTGCCGGCCCGGCTCGGCGCCCGGGCCGCGACGGCCCCCGCGGCATCACCACCGCCTGTGCCGGCGGCCGCCGCGGCCGAGCCGGCTCACGCCGCCAAGCCGGAAAGCCTGCGGGAGCTGGAAATGCGGGCCATCCTCGCCGGGCTGGAGCGCAACCATGGCAACAAAGCCCGCACCGCCGAGGAGCTCGGCATCAGCCTGAAGACGCTCTACAACAAGCTTCACCAACTCCAGGAAACGAGGTAGGTCCAGGAAACGAGGTAGGGGGGAGGACAGACCGGAGGTCCGTCCCCACGGGTTTTGGGAAAGTCGTCCGCGGGTGATGGGTCCGTTCCAACGGGTGTTGGGAGAGTCGTCCGCGGGTATTGGGCCCGTCCCCACGGGCCTTGGGAAAGTTGTGCGCTGGGCAGGACAGCCCAGAGGTCTGTCCCCACTGTGGAAAGTGGCGACAGGCCTCCGGCGTGTCGGGCTTTGGCTGCGTCATGTCTTGCGGACGACGCCCACCAGCACACCAAGCACCTTCGCGCTTTTCACGTAGATCGGCTTCATCGAAGCGTTTGCCGGCTGTAGACGGATGCGATCGCGCTCCGGAAACCATTGCTTGAGCGTCGCTTCCCCATCCTCCGTCTGGGCCACCACGATGTCGCCAGACCGAGCCGTCTGCTTCTTCTGGATCACCACCCAGTCACCGTCGGCGATCTGGGCGTCGATCATGGAATCCCCCATCACCTTGAGCACAAAATGATTGTCGCGGTTGAAGAGATCCTCGAAGTCGATCCGCTCCTTCTGCTCTTCCGCGGCCCGCAGCGTGCCCGCCGCCACCCATCCCGCCATCGGCAGACCACGCAGGTGGGCCGGCTCGTTCACCAGCTCGATCGCCCGCGACATGTTGCGGCCGCGCGTGATCATGCCCTTCCGCTCCAAGGCCTTGAGATGGCAGACCACGCCATTGGGCGAGCGGATCTTGAACGCCAAGCCGATCTCGCGGACCGTCGGCCCGTAGCCACGGGAGTGGATCTTGTCGCGGATGAAGTCGTAGATCTCAACCTGCCGCTCGGTCGGGGCGTCGCTCGCATCCTGGCTCTCGGCGACGGGCGCCCCAAAAAAGCCGTTGCTGCGTGGGTAGGCGGCACGCGACTTGGCGGCTGCCCTCCGCGAGGACCTGCTTTTCCGGGGAGATGTGCCGCGAGCCAGTGAGGTTTTCCGTTTGGCCATGGTCGTGAGCGAAGTCGCTTTCCTGGAGGGGAATGGAGGCGGTCGAGTGGACGTGGGTATCTTACTATACTTCCGTTCATTTTCAAGTGGACGTTTTCACGGACGGCTGGCGTTTCGCCATGGGCCGGCCCGAGTGGCTACATTGAAAGGGCTGGTGACGAAATTCCTTCAGGAATGGCAACGATGCAAGCGATGGCGAAACCGTGGATGCTGGCGATGGTCGCGATGGCGGCGATGCTTGTGACGGGCGCGATGCAGGGGAGGCGGGCCGCCGCGGCGGAGCCGGCGGTGGCGGAGAAGCCGGCGGCGGCAGAAAAGCAGCCGGCGAAAAAGAAGGCCGCCCCCATCATCGCGCAGATCACCCTGGCGGGACCCCTTCCGGATGGCGTGGGCCAGGGTGGCCTCCTGGCCGACGTGTCGCCGCACATGCACCGAATCGTGGAGCGGCTCGACAAGGCGGCGAAGGATGACCGCGTGAAGGGCGTCGTGCTCTCGATCGAGAGCCCGGACCTGGGCCGCGCCCGGGCCGAGGAGATCCGCGCCGCCATCGGCCGGATCCGCAAGGCCGGCAAACCGGTTTCCGCGCACCTGATCAGCGGCGGGCCCCTGCTCTACACGCTCGCCACCGCCTGCGACAGCGTGTCGATGCCCGCCGCGGCCACGCTCGAGATCACCGGCGTGCGGGCGGAGGTGACCTTTTTCAAGCAGCTGCTCGACACGCTCGGTGTTGACGCGGAAATCCTCCAGGTGGGCGATTTCAAGGGAGCCGGCGAGCCACTCACCCGGGCCAGCATGAGCCCGCAGCTCCGGCAACAGTACGAACAGTTCGTGGGCGATCTCTTCGAGCAGCTCGTCGAACGAATCGCCGCCGATCGCAGGCTTCCCATCGACCGTGTCCGTGAGCTCGTCGACGAGGGCGTGTTCACGCCCGAGGCGGCGCTGGAGGCCAAGCTGATTGATGCCGTCGCCTACGACGACGAAGTGGCCGCCGGCCTCGCGGGGCGGGTCAGGGAGCCACAGGCGAAGGTCGTGCGCGACTACGCCGAGCAGAAGGTGGACGACGATTTTTCCGGCATCGGCGGCCTCGTGAAGCTCGTCGAACTTCTTTCGGGCAAGAAGCCGGCATCCCCGGCGGGTCGTGATCGTCAGGTGGCGATCATCCATCTCACTGGTGAAATCCGCGAAGGGAAGGGCAGCGACGACCTGCTGGCCGGAGGCTCCGCCGGCAGCGACAGCGTGATCAAGGCGATTCGCAACGCTGCCAAGGATGAGAAGGTGGCGGCGATCGTGCTGCGGATCGATTCGCCCGGCGGATCGGCGCTGGCCAGCGACCTCATCTGGCGGGAGGCCGAGCGGGTGGAAAAGCCTGTGGTGGCGAGCCTCTCCGACACGGCGGCGAGCGGTGGCTATTACGTGGCCGTGGCTGCCGACAGGATCGTGGCGGCGCCGGGCACGCTGACCGGGTCGATCGGCGTGGTGGGCGGCAAGATCGCCGTCGGCAAGGCGCTCGACAAGGTGGGCGTGCACACCGACGTGGTGAGCAAGGGCCGCAACGCTGGCTGGCTGTCGATGCAATCATCCTTCACCGACCACGAGCGGGAGGCCTTCATGAGGACGATGCGGGACGTCTACCGGCTCTTCACCTCGAAGGTGGCGGCGGGCCGGCGGATCGACACGGAGAAGATGAAGACCCTGGCCGAAGGGCGGGTGTTCACCGGGCGCATGGCGAAGGAGTTGGGCCTCGTCGATCGTCTCGGCACGCTCGACGACGCCATCGACGAGGCGCGGAAGCTGGCTGGTCTCGCCGAGGATATGCCGCTCGAGCGGGTGCTGCTGCCCGAGCCCCGCGGGCTGTTCGATGATCTCTTCGGCATGCAGACCGACGGCGCTGCGCCGCTCGCGCAGCCGGCCCTCCTCGCAGGGCTCATCGATCTGGTGAGCCGGCATGCGGGAGCGCGGCAACTCGCTGGAGACATGGCCGCGCTCGGGCTGCTCACTTCTGGGCGGCCGTTGCTGCTGATGCCCGCCCGCGTGCACGTGCGGTAGCCGCTGCCCATGGGGTGGATCCAGGAAGAAATCGAGCTCAAGCCTCGGCGCCGCGGCTTCCACCTCATCACGCATGAGGTCGTGGCGGCAGTCCCCGGCCTTGACCGCGTGCGGGTGGGGCTGATGCACGTGTTCATCCGCCACACGTCGGCGAGCCTGTCGATCAACGAAAACGCCGATCCCGACGTGCCGGTGGATCTGGAGATGGCCTTCGATCGGATCGTTCCGGAGACGCTGCCGTATGTTCATACCTGCGAGGGCCCGGACGACATGCCGGCGCACGTGAAGGCGGGGCTCCTGGGCAGTTCGGTGACGGTGCCGATCCGCGATGGCCGCCTCTGTCTGGGCACGTGGCAGGGCATCTATCTCTGCGAGCACCGCGACGCCGGCGGCCCACGTCGAATCGTGGTGACGATCCACGGCGAATAGGCCAGGCGCGAGCCTGCGGCGTGTCACGATCAACTGGCCCAACCCGGCACGGGGCTGCCCACGCCCTCGCGCGGACGTTCGCCTCGGGCCTCCAGCCCTCCGCTCACTGCATGTCCGCTGCGCTTCGCCATCCTGGCTTCGCTTGCTCCCATAGCCCGCTCGAGGGCATGGGCAGCCCCGTGCCTCGCCGTTCCCCAACGTGGCATAGACCTCCGGTCTGTGACCAAGCTTTCTCGACAGACCAGAGGTCTGTCGCCACGGTGGGGAGAGGTCTATGCCACTTTCGGGTATCGGAGCCCGAAGCCGGGTTGAGCCACGTGGTGTGACTCACGGGTGCCGGCTGCGGAGCGGCCGTTATCAGCCTGCAAAGGCCATGGAGGGCTTTGCAGGCGTGAAGCAGGGCACTTCGCCTACCAGGCGAGGAGCACGCAGGAGGCGTGCCGGC
>JBIIIP010000047.1:0-24915 GCA_044234625.1 Pirellulales bacterium
CTCCGCCGCCTCCGCCACGGCGCTCTGCTCGGGCCGCAAGACCTACAACGACGCCATCAACGTGGATCCCGCGGGCGCGCGGCTCGAGCCGATCGCCCGTCTGCTGCAGGCCCGCGGCTGGGGCGTGGGAGCCGTGTCGAGCGTGCCCGTGTCGCATGCCACGCCGGCCTGCGCGTATGCCACGAACGTGTCGCGCGACGACTACCAGGACATCGCCCGCGACCTCGTCGGCCAGCCCTCGGTCGCCCATCCCTCCCCCCTGCCCGGACTCGACGTGCTCATCGGCGGCGGAGAGGGCGTGACGGTGGCGGCCGATTTCGACCAGGGCCGCAACTTCGAGCCGGGCAACAAATACATCGCCGACTCCACGCTCGCCGCGATCGACACGGCCCACGGCGGCCGCTACCGCATGGCCCGGCGCACCGCCGGCCGCCCGGGCGCGGACGTGCTCGCGGAAGCGGCCCGCGACGCCGTCGCCAACCGCCGGCGGTTGTTCGGTTTTTTCGGGGCCGCCCAGGGCCATCTGCCGTTCCGCACGGCCGACGGCGACCACGAGCCGGGCGAGAGCCGCCACGACGACGACCACGACGGCGCGATCGATCCCCTCCATGAGAAATACGGCGGCACCATCCGCTACACCGCGGCCGACATCGCGGAAAACCCCACGCTGGCGCAGATGGCCACGGCCGCGATGGACGTGCTCTCCGGGCACGAACGGTTTTGGCTGATGGTGGAGGCCGGCGATGTGGACTGGGCCGCGCATGCCAACAACATCGACACCTGCATCGGCGCGGTGCAAAGCGGTGACGCGGCGTTTCGGGCGGTAGTCGAATGGATCGAGCGACACGGCCGCTGGGACGAGGCGGCGGTGATCGTGACGAGCGACCACGGCCATGCGTTCGTGCTGGTGGAGCCGCAGGCCTTCGCCGCATCCCCGGCCGACTGACCGGCCGCCGCGTCAGCCGACGGCCGCCATCCCTTCCTCGCGCCGCATCGCGTCGAGCGGCGCCACGATCTCGTCTACCCGGTCGTTGAACAGGTCGCCGATGAGCATGTCGGTGATGTGGCCCTTGAGGTGTGGGTGCCGCTTCACGAACTTGCCGAAGTTGAAGCCGTCGTAAAACTCGCACACCAGCCGCCGCATGCGGTCCATGCCGCGGATGAAATCAGGGGCCCAATGCCCGAGCCGCGCCGCCGACGTGTCGCCGGCGTCGAGCGCGTCGGCCACGGCATCGGCCGCCAGCTCGCCGCTCTTCAGCGCCAGGAGAATCCCCGACGAATAGAGCGGGTCGAGAAAGCCGAAGGCATCGCCCACGAGCACCCAGCCGTTTCCGGCCACCTGCCGCGAGCGATACGAATACTCCTTCGCCACCCGCACCGGCTCGATCTGCTCCGCCCCCACGAGCCGCGGCACGAGGCCCGGGCAGCGGTCGATCTCCTCGCGGTATACCGCCTCCACGTCTTTCGTGGGCCGATCCTTGAAGAGATACCGGTGATCGGCCACCACGCCCACGCTGATGATGTCGTCATGCAGCGGGATATACCAGAACCATCCCTGCTTGCGGTCGAGCTGCAGCACGAGCGTGGCCCCCTCGTCGCGGCCCGTGCCGCGGGTGGCGCCCTTCCAGTAGCTCCACGCCGCCGCCTTCTCCAGCTGCCTGTCCCAATCCCGCAGCCCGAGACGGCTCTGCACCATCGCCGCCTGGCCGCTGCCATCGACGACCACCTCCGCCGCGACCGTGTGGATCCCGCCCGTGTCGTCCTGCACCCGCACACCGCAGGCTCGCGCATCGGCGCCCGACCCGTCGAAGAGCACCTCCAGCACGCGGCAACCCTCGCGCACGAGCACGCCTTGGCGGGCCGCATTGCGGAGCAGCATCTCGTCGAATTCGGCGCGGCGCACCTGCCACGTGCGCGAGCTTTCCCGCGGACGGTGGTCGGCGAAATAGAAGGGCTCCGAGAGCACGCCCTTCTCGTTGACGAACTGCACCGAATGCTTCTCCACGAACCGGCTGCCGCGCATGGCGTCGAGCATGCCGAGCCGCTCGAAGACGCCGAACGTCTCGGGGATCAGCGACTCCCCCACGTGGAACCGCGGGAAGCGGTCGCGCTCGAAGAGGGTCACCTTCCGTCCGCGCTGCGCCAGCAGCGTGGCGGCCGTGGCCCCGGCCGGGCCGCCGCCGATCACCACCACTTCCGCCGCTTCGCGATCCACGTCAACCATCGCACCCTCACCACCAGGTTTTTCGCGGGGCCGTCTCCGGGCCTGGAAGATTCTAGCCCGCATCCGGCTGTCGTGGAGCACCGGCTCTCCCCAACGTGGCGACAGACCTCTGGTCTGTCGAGATTCTTCGTCACAGACCGGAGGTCTATGCCACTTTTTTACCACCGTGGGGACGAGGCCAGCCGCCACGTCAGGGGATGCGGCGGCGGAGCACGACGAGGGGGTCGGTTTCAGCGCGGACGTCCCGGGAGCTGAATGGCTTGGCGAGGATCATGCCCGCCACGAAGCCGGCCACATGGGCCGAATAGGCCACGCCCCCGCCGCCCCCGGCATTGGCGTCGAACACGCCGCTCACGATCTGGAACAAAAACCAGATGCCCACGGCGACATAGCCCGGCACGTCCACCATCATCCGCAGGAAGATCACGCTCACCCGCCGCTGCGGATGGAGCACGAGATAGCCGCCGAGCACGCCCGAGATCGCCCCCGACGCGCCGAGGCAGGGTGTAAGCGACGCCTCACCGGAGGCGTTCAACACCACGAAGGCCAGCGACGCGAGGATGCCGGTGGCCAGGTAGAAGAGCAGATACCTCACATGCCCCATGTCGTCCTCGACATTGTCGCCGAAGATCCACAGAAACCACATGTTGCCCGCCAGGTGCATGATGCTGCCATGCATGAAGATGGCCGTGAGCAGTGTCAGCCAGACCGGGATCGGCGTGCGACGCAGGCCGGGGTCTGGCACCTGGAAATCCCCCTGCGGCGTGTGCACCGTGCGCACCGACGGCGGTGTCTCCACATCCCGGCCCGTGAGGATCTCGCGCGGCACCTGCACGTAGGCCATCGTGAACGCCTCGTTGGCACCCATGCCCTGCGGCACCACGAACACGAACACGTTCGCCGCGATCAGCGCGTAGGTGACCAGCGGCAGGATGCGGCGGTCGCTGTTGTCGTCACCGATCGGAAAGACCATGGGGCGCTCGCGTGGCGGGAAGCCGCCTCACGGAGTGAAGCGGTGCACCATAGTGTGGCGATAGACGTCCCCCGGGTCGAGCCGCTGCGTCGGCCACTCGGGATGGTGGGCCGTGTCGGGGTAGGTCTGCGTCTCCAGGCAGATCCCGGCCTGCTTCCCATACACCGCGTCCCCTTTGCCGGTGATCGAGCCGTCGAGGAAATTGCCGGTGTAGACCTGCACGCCGGGCTGGTCGGAGAGCAGCTCCAGCCGCCGGCCGCTGGCCGGGTCGCGGAGCACGGCCACCGGCCGCAGGGCCCCGTCGGGCCGCCAGCCGCGGACGACGAACGTGTGGTCGATGCCGCCCGGCGGCTTGCCCCCCGGACCGGGAGACAACCGGTCGAGGGCGCCTGCCAGCCGACCCACGGGCCGCTCGGGGCGGAGATCGAACGGCGTGTTCTCCACCGGAGCCAGTTCGCCCGTGGGAATGGCGGCGTCATCGACCGGCACATAGCGATCGGCCGCCACCGTGAGCTCGTGGTCGCGGATCGTGCCGGACGCGTGGCCGGCGAGATTCCAGTAGGAGTGGTGCACGATGTTGACGAGCGTGGCCGCGTCAGTGGTGGCGGCGATGTCGACCCACAGTTCGCCATCCCGGGTAAGCGTGTAGGTGGCCCGCACGAAGAGCCGCCCGGGATAGCCCTCGTCGCCATCCGGTGACTCCATCTCCAACTCGACGGCCGGGCCGAGCGGGGTAAGCCGCGGCGTGCCCTTCCAGAGCCGCTTGTCGAAGCCGACCACGCCGCCATGGATGTGGTTGCGGCCGTCGTTGCACGCCAACTCGAAGGACTTTCCGTCGAGCTCGAAGCGGCCGCCCGCGATCCGGTTGCCCACCCGGCCGCAAAGGGCGCCGAAATACGGATGCCCCTTCAGGTAGCCGGCGAGCGAGTCGAAGCCGAGCGCGACGTCGATCGTCTCCGCGCCGGCAGTGCCGCGCACCGGCACGTGGAACGCCGTGAGGATTCCGCCGTAGTCGGTGACCGTGGCCTTCCAGCCGCCGGGCACCTCGAGCGTGAAGAGATGCGCGGGCCGGCCATCGGGCAGGGTGCCGAAGGGCTGCACCGCGGGAAGATGGATGACGTCATCCGGCATGGAAGGCAACTCTCCGCGGCCCGGCACCGACCCGCCGATCACCAACGCCACCACGACGAGAACCGCACGGCTCGATCGCATCGATCACTCAGTTCTTGAGCGTGACCCGCGGCTTGGCCGTGGCCGCACCGCCGCCGCCTTCCGCCTCCTCGCGACGCGCCTCGATCCAGCCATCCACGCTCCACGGGCCGCCGCCGAAGGCCACCAGGGCGAGCAGCCCGCCGCCGATGGCCATGTTTTTCATGAACTGCTCGATGTGGTAGGTGCGCAGCGTGGGATCGCCGAAGAGCCAGAAATCGTGGAAGTAGAACGTGGCCCCCACGAGGAACACGAGGAGAAACGCCGCCCCCATCCGCGTCCAGGCCCCGGCCAGCAGGCTCGCGCCGCCGATGAGGATCAGGCCGATGGCGCCGAACAGCAGCAGCCGCGGGTTCGGCACGCCTTCCTGCGCCATCGTCTGGGCGACCGCCGTGAACCGGGGAATCTTGTCGCCGAGGGTGGTGAACAGGAAGATCGCGGCGATCATCAGCCGCGCCAGCAGCGCGAACAGCCCCCGTGCGGCCGTGGCCATCTGCGACATCGTCGAACCCTCCGCAAAACTCTCTCCGCGCCAGGCTCACGATGGTCGCGGAGGGTCGGCCCGTCCGCAAGTCCAGATCCGCTGCCATTTCCGCGGCATTCAGCCGCCCCACGCCGGCTGGTCGCGGGTGATGCAGTGGAGCGCCCCGCGGCCGCGCACCAGGGCGTCGCAGGCCACCGGCTCGATCCGCCGGCCGGGAAAACAGGCTGCCAGCGTCGCCAGCGCCGGCTCGTCGGTGGGCGCGCCAAAGACCGGCACCAGCACCACGCCGTTGGCGATGTAGAAATTCAGATGGCTCGCCGGCAGCTGCACGCCGGCGAAGGAAAACCGCGAGGGGATGTCGATGGGGATCACCTCCAGCGGCCGGCCGCGGGCATCCTCCATCCCGCGGAGGGCCGCGAGATTGGCCTCCAGCGACGCGTGATTGGGATCGCCGCGGTCGGGCTGCCGGGCCGCGACCACGCGGCCGGGCGCGACGAAGCGGGCCAGCTGGTCGATGTGGCCGTCGGTGTCGTCTCCCTGGAGCTCGCCGCCGATCCACAGCACCCTGCGGACGCCGAGCTGCTCGACGAGTGCCCGCTCCATCGCCTCGCGCGACAAGCCGGGATTGCGCTTCTCGTCGACGACGCAGCGGCCGTTGACCAGCAGCGTGCCCTCGCCGTCCGTCTCGATCGCGCCCCCTTCGAGCACGATCCCGGGCTCGAACACGGCCAGCCCCGCCCGATCCGCGATGGCATGCGCGACGAGCGCGTCGTCGTCCCACGGCGGATACTTTCCGCCCCAGGCGTTCCAGCCCCAGGCCACCGCCGCGGGCGCGGCCGACACGCCGTCGCGCGGCACGAGGAACACGGGGCCCGTGTCGCGCAGCCAGGCGTCGTTGGTGGCGATCTCCACGCATTCGATGCCGGCGATGTCGGCCAACTGCCGCCGCGCCTCGGCGAGTGGCTCTCCGGCCGCGATCACCTTCACCGTCTCATGCGCCGCAAGCGCACGGGCCACCCCCGCGAACACTTGGGGAATCACCGCGAAATCACCGAGCCAGGTCGCGCGACGGTGCGGCCAGGCGAGCCAGGTCGCGGCATGCGGCTCCCATTCGGCCGGCAGCCGGTAGCCGATCTCGGCGGGCGTGAGCCGCGGCATGGGCATGTCAGCGCCCCCAGCGGTCGAGGAGGCCGCCGTAGGCCTCGATCCGCCGGTCGCGGAAGAAGGGCCACCGCGTCCGCGACCATTCGATGCGGTCGAGGTCGCATTCGAAGACGAGCGTCTCGGGGGCGTCGTGCCCCGCCTTCACCAGCGGCTGGCCGTTCGGGGCGTAGGCGACGCTCGCCCCCCAGAAGCGGAGCGGGCCCTCGCGGCCCGTGCGGTTCACGGCCACCACGAACACGCCGTTGGCGATGGCATGGCTGCGGAGCATCGTGTCCCACGATTCATACTGCTCGCGATGCAGCGGCTCCTCGCCGTCGAGCCAGCCGATCGCGGTGGGATAGAAGAGCACCTGCGCGCCCGCCAGCGCCGTGAGCCGCGCCGCCTCGGGATACCATTGGTCCCAGCAGACGAGCGGACCGACCGCGAGCCGGCTCGTGGCCACGCTCATGAAGCCCGTGTCGCCCGGCGCGAAATAAAACTTCTCGTAGTAGTGCGGGTCGTCGGGGATGTGCATCTTGCGATACACGCCCGCGAGCGAGCCATCGGTCTCGAAGACCACGGCCGTGTTGTGAAACAGCCCCGGCGTGCGCCGCTCGAACACGCTGCCCACCAGCACCACGCCATGCCGCCGGGCCGCGGCCGCGAGCCGGTCAGTGAGCGGGCCGGGCACCGTCTCGGCCGCGGAGAATTGGTCGTGGTCCTCGGCCTGGCAGGGGTATTCGCCGGCGAACAGCTCCTGCAGGCACACGGCCTCGGCGCCGGCCGCGGCGGCCTCGGCGATGCCGGCCAGGGCCTGGGAGATGTTCGCCTCCCGATCGGCCGTGCAGGCGGATTGCACGATCCCCACCCGCACGGCGTTCTTCCGCCGGCCCGCGGCGGCCATCAGGCCACCGGCTCGTTCGCGGAGGGATCGAGCAGCTTTGCCGCCGGGGCGGGGAATTGCTCGGCGAGCTCGGCCACCTCGCGCTTCGTCCGCTCGATCACGGCGGAATCGTTCGGCGCCGCCAGGGCCCGGAGGATCCATCCCGCGATCCGCCGCATCTCGTCGGCGCCCATCCCGCGGGTGGTGAGGGCCGGCGTGCCGAGGCGGATGCCCGAGGGATCCATCGGCTTGCGCTCGTCATAGGGGATCATGTTCTTGTTGCAGGTGATGCCGCAGCGATCGAGCGTTTCCTCGGCGAGCTTGCCGCCGAGGCCCAGGGGCGTGACATCGACGAGCATGAGGTGGTTGTCGGTGCCGCCGCTCACGAGTTTCACGCCGCCGGCGGCCAGCGCGGCCGCCAGCGTGCGGGCATTGTCGACGACCTGCCGCGCATAACGCTTGAAATCCGGCTTCAGGGCCTCGCCGAAGGCCACGGCCTTCCCGGCGATGACGTGCATCAGCGGCCCTCCCTGCGTGCCGGGAAACACGGAGCGGTCGAGGGCCTTGGCATTCTCAGCGCGGCACATCGCGATCCCGCCGCGGGGGCCGCGGAGTGTCTTGTGCGTCGTGCTCGTGACGAAGTCGGCGACCGGCACGGGGTTGTCGTGGATGCCCGCGGCCACCAGGCCCGCATAATGGGCCATGTCGACCATCAGCTTCGCCCCCACCTCGCGGGCGATCTCGGCGAAGCGGCCGTGGGGAATCTCGCGCGGGTAGGCGCTCGCGCCCGCCACGATCAGCTTCGGCTTGTGCTCCCGCGCCAGGGCCGCGATCTGGTCGAAATCGAGCAGGTGGTCGGCGCGGCGGACGCCGTAATGGACGAAGCGGTAGAGGATGCCCGAGGCGTTGAGCTTCATGCCGTGCGTGAGATGGCCGCCGTGGGCGAGATCGAAGGCGAGCACGGTGTCGCCCGGCTGGATCGCCGTCAGGTAAACCGCCGCGTTGGCCTGGCTCCCGGAGTGCGGCTGCACGTTGACGTGCTCCGCTCCGAACACCGCCTTGAGCCGCTCCCGGGCCAGATCCTCGACCTTGTCCACGAACTCGCAGCCGCCGTAGTAGCGGTGGCCCGGATAGCCCTCGGCGTATTTGTTGGTGAGCACGCTGCCGACGGCCTGCATCACGGCCGGGCTGGTGAAGTTTTCGCTGGCGATCATTTCCAGGCCTTCCGCCTGCCGCGTCTGCTCCGCGGCGATCGCCGACCACACCTCGGGGTCTTCCATCTCCACGAAGTTCGTCATTCCGGCCTGGATCGACGTCACGGTGTTCCTCCTGAAGCGTGGGCGTGCAATGCGAGCATTGTCGAACGAAACGCAGACAGCGTCAACGAACCTGCCTTCCCGCCCGCCAAAGCCCCTCGCATCGTCGGATGGACGGGTGGATAATCGAGGCTTTCCCTCGGCGAAAGCGGCGACCATGCCCCCTCCGGTCATCATCTACGACTTCGGCGCCAATAACGGCGACGACATCGCCTACTACCTGCACAAGGCCGACCGCGTCGTGGCCGTGGAGGCCAACCCCGCCCTCTGCGACCTGATCCGCCGCCGCTACGCGGCGGAGGTGGCCGCGGGCCGCGTCGTCGTGGAAAACGTCGTTGTCGTGCCCGCAGGGCAGCCGCCGACGGTGCCCTTTTACATCCACAAGAAAGTGCACGTGCTCAGCCAGTTCGGCGCCCCGGATGCGGCCAAGGCCGCCGCCTTCGCGGAGGTGCGGCTGCCCGCGCTCCGAGCCAGCGATGTGGTAGGGCGGCACGGCCAGCCCCACTACATCAAGATCGATCTCGAACGGCTCGACGCCGTCATCCTCCGCGACCTCTTTCACGCCGGCATCCGCCCCGACTACATCTCGGCGGAGTGCCATGAGGTCGATGTCTTCCCGCTGCTCGCCGTCGCCGGCTATGACGCCTTCAAGCTCGTCGACGGGAAGACCGTAGCGACGCTCTTCGCCGACCACCCCATCGCCACCCGCAACGGTCTGCGACGGCACTCATTCCCCCGGCATGCGGCCGGCCCCTTTGGCAACGACATCCCCGGGCCATGGCTGCCGAAGGCCGCGTTCTTCAAGCGGCTGGCGGAGGCCGGCCTTGGCTGGAAAGACGTGCATGCCAGCCGTGTCGACCCCCCCGCGGCCGAGGCTGCCGCCGATCGACCAGCCACGCCGCCCGCCCGGCCCGAGCCCCCTCGCGCGGCTGCGGCGGCCACCGTAGCGGCCTTCGGCATCGCCGCCGCGCCGCCCGGTAGCGTGCGGATCATCGGGCTCGGTTCATGCAGCGACTCCGCGAACGTCGCCCGGACGGCGGATGCAGTGCTGCAGGGAGCGATCGCCGGCGAACTGTGCCTCACCGTCAATCCGGCCTTGTACATGACGGCCGACGGCCGCCCCCTCCGCGCGACGCGCCTCAACCGCATCCCGCGGGACGAGCCCGCGGACACGGCCGCGCGGCTCGTCGCCACCGCGGCCGTCATGCCCGAAATCGTGCATGACGAGCCGGCCCTGCTGCTCTCGTGCACGTGGGACAGCGCCTTCTACCACTTCCTCTACGACGTGCTCGGGAAGCTGGCCGTGGCGGAGCTCTACGGGATCGGGCCCCGCTCGCACGCCGTATATTTCAACGTCCGATATCCCTGGCAGGGGGATGTCTTCCGGCTGCTCGGCATCGAGCCGCGGTCGCTGCAGGGCGGCGTGCGGCACCGCTTCCGCCGGGCCGTGCTGCCCAGCTACTACTGCACGTCGAGCAACGTGCCGCCATGCGAGCTGCTCAGGTTTCTCCGCCGCCTGCGGCCACCGCTGCCGGCCGCCGACCAGCCCGCAAAGCTCTTTCTCTCCCGAAACGGCGTGAACAGCGGCCGCCACCTCGTCAACGAGCACGATCTCTTCACGCGGTGTTTCCAGCCGCGCGGCTACCGGCTCGTCGATCCGGGGCTGCTTCCCTTCGACGAGCAGCGCGGCCTCTTCTCATCGGCCACGCACCTGGCGGGCCCGCACGGAGCCGCCTTCTCGCTCGTGTGCCTCACGGCCCGTCCGCCGACGGTGGTCGAGTTTCACTCGCCGCACTACTTCGTGCCGGTGTTCTCGAACGCGGCCGTGAACCTGGGCGGCCGCGCCGCCGCCTTCAACGCGCGGCAGGATTTCTGGCAGACGCCCCGCTGGAAGGAGCCGTTTTCCCTCGATCTCGACCGGGCCGCCCGCTGGCTCGATTCCCTGCCGCCCGAGATGCTCTGACGCGGCAGCTCATTCGATCAGCAGCGGCTCGGGCATGAACGTCGCGATGGGGATCATCAGCGCCACCAGGCCGAGCACCGTGCGCGCGAGCCCCAGCGGCCGGCCGTCGTCGCGGATCGGCGGATGGTCGGCCCCCATGAGAAGGACGATCACCACCATCGCGATCCAGTTGTAGAGGCCGTAGGCCGCGATGCCCACGACCGCGGCGGCGAGCACGCTGCGGGCGATCCATTTCGACCACCGTCCGAAGATCGCATGGCTCACATGCCCGCCGTCGAGTTGGCTCACGGGCATCATGTTGAGCCCGGTGACGAGCAGCCCCACCCAGCCCGCCATGAACAGGGCGTTGGGCTCGATCCCCGGGGCCGCGTCGGGCCGCACCACGGCGAGCATCCACCGCGCCAGCGGCGAGAGCGCGAAGGGGCTCACGGCGGATGGGGTGCCCCATGCCATGCCCACCGCCATCGCGGGCAGCGCCACCACGAGCCCGGCGATGGGCCCCGCGATGGCGATGTCGAAGAGCTGCCGGCGCGTGGCCCGCGATCCCTCCATGCCGATCACGGCGCCGAGCGTGCCCGTGAGGAGGATCGGCACGGGGAGAAAGAAGGGGAGCGTGGCGGCGATGCCGTGCCACCGCGCGGCGATGAAATGGCCGGCCTCGTGCGCGGTGAGCACGGCCATCACCGCGACCATATAGACGAGCCCGCGCAGCCACTGGGCGCCGAGTTGCGCAAGCACGTCGTCGTCGAAACCCAGGAGCATCGGCTGCCAGCCCACGACGCCGGCCGCAAACGTCGTGGCCGCGGTGAGCAGGTAGAGGACGGCCTGGACCCGCCGCCGCCGCCGCCGCAGGGCCGCCAGATCGGGCGGAATCGGTGGCTCGTTCGGGGGCGGTGAGGTGGTCATGCGGCGGCAAGGATACTGCTTTCATGACGCCGCTGGTAAACTGCGATGATTTCGCCTTCCGACTCCGACCCGGGGTTCCGTATCCCCGACTCACGTTCCCCGTACCAATCAATGGAGTGTCTTTTCATGCGCCGTCTTCTCGACCGTCTGCCGCCGCGCGCGGCCTGGCTGCTCGCTGCGGCCGCCACGCTCGGGCCCGCTGGGCTGCGGGCCTCCGAGCCGCAGGTGCTCGCCGTCGCCGCCGTCGACAGCTTCGCCGACGTGCGCAAGCAGCTCATGTGGCTGGGCGGGCAGATCGGCCAGCCGGCGCTGGCCGTCGCCGCCGACACGACGGCGATGATGGCCACGCAGGGCCGCGGGCTGAACGGTCTCGACACCACGCGGCCGGCGGGCGTCGTCGTCACCACCGACGGCACGCTGCCGATCGTCCACGGCTACATCCCGGTGAAGAGCCTCGACAAGCTCCTCGAGTCGCTGCAGGCCTCGCTTGGCGCTGCCACGAAGGATGGCGACGTGAGACGCGTGATGCTGCCCAGCGGCACCACCCTCGAATTCACCGAGCGCGTGGCGCCGAGCGGCACGTGGGCCGTGGCCACGGTGGCCGGCAGCCCCGCCGGCATGGCCGACCCGTTGCCCCTGCTCGAGGGCGTTGCCAAGGAGTTCTCAACCGGACTGCGCGTCTATCCCAGCCTGATGCCCGAGCCGCTGCGAAAGCAGCTCGAGGAGGTGCTCGACCGGGCTGCCAGGCAGGCTGCTGCCCAGGGGCAGCCCATCGCCCCCGGCACCATCGAATCGTTCGTCGCCGGGCTCGCCGACACGGAATCGCTCGCCGTGGGCATGGCCATCGACGCCACGGCGCAGGAGGTGTTTCTGGCGACCGACGCGACGAACGTGGCTGGCTCGCCCGCCGCGGTTCGGATGACGGCCGCGAAGCAGGGCACGCTCACGGTCGGCCTCCCACCGCGGGCCGATGGCCAGCGGGCGGCCATCTCGGGCCACGTCGCCCAGGTCATCCCCGCCGACGTGCAGCCGGCCGTCGTCAAATCCCTGGATGACGCGGTCGAGCAGGCGGGCGACGACCCGCTGGCCAAGACCCTCGCCACGGTGGCGCGAAGCCTCGTGGCCGCCGCGCTCGGCACGGGCACGGTCGAAGCCGCGCTGGCCGTCGACACGTCGGCCGCGACGAAGGAGGCGGCCCTCCCGGCGGTCACCGCCGGCGTGCGGGTGAAGGATGGCAGGGCCCTGGAAGCCCAATTGAAGAAGGCACTCGGCGACGGCTCGGCCCTGCCGGGCGGGGTGACGGTGGCGTTTGACGCGGGCACGGCTGGCGACACGAAGCTCCACACCGTGCGCGTGGCGATCGAAGACGAAACACTCGCCGAGCGGATCGGCGACGCGCTGGAACTGACGCTCGCGGTCGCGCCGGAATATGCGTTCGTGCTCGCCGGCGGCGACGTGAAGCAGCGGGCGGCGGCGGCGGCGGCGGCCAGTGGCAAGGCCGTGGCCGATGCCAAGCCGATCGCCGATCTTCGCGTGGCCGTCGACGAGATGCTGGCATACAGCCGCGCGGTCGGCGCCGAGCCCGCGGCCGAAAAGGGCAGCGCCGCCGCCCGGGCGGCCGGCGGCGGGACGATGCTCCTCGCGGTGCGGCCCATCGAGCGGGGCGTGGCCACGCGGGTCTCGATCGATGCCGCCGCGCTCAAGGCGGCCGCTGCGATGGCCGCGCCCCCGCCGCGGCCCGGGCTGCCCGCGGGCGTGCCGCTGCCGCAGGGCTTCCCCATCCCGGCGCCCGCACGATGACCGTGGCCATGACAGCGATCCGCCACTCCATCGCCGGCGCGAGCGTGCACGAACTGGCCCGGGCGTTCGGCACGCCGCTCTATGTCTACGACGCGGAGATGATCCGGCGCCGCTGCCGCGATCTCGCCGCATGGGACACCGTGCGGTTCGCACAGAAGGCCTGCTCGAACCTGGCCGTGCTGAACCTCGTGCGGAGCGAGGGGGTGATGGTGGATGCCGTGAGCACGGGCGAGATCCACCGCGCCCTCGCCGCCGGCTACGCGCCGCATGCCGCCCGCAGCCCAGCCGCCGACGGCCTGCCGCCCGTGCATCCGATCGTTTACACGGCCGACATCTTCGACCGTGAGAGCCTCGACACGGTGGCGCAGCTCGGCATCCATGTGAACTGCGGCTCGGCCGACATGATCGAGCAGTTGGCCGAGCGGGTGCCGGGGGCGAACGTCACGCTGCGCGTGAATCCGGGATTCGGCCACGGCCACAGCCAGAAGACCAACACCGGCGGCGAGGGATCGAAGCATGGCATCTGGCACGCCGACATTCCCGACGTGCTCCGCCGCGCCGAGTGGGCGGGCCTCGCGGTGAGCGGCCTGCACATGCACATTGGCAGCGGCACCGACCTCGCGCACCTGGCCGAGGTGGCCGGCGCCCTGGAGAAGGTGGCCCGCGAGATTGGCCGGTCGCTGACCGTCATCTCGGCCGGCGGCGGCCTGCCCGTGCCCTACAAGCCGGGCGAGGTTCACGCCGACCTCTCCGGCTACTTCACGCTCTGGGACGCGACCCGCAAGAAGCTCGAAGACGCCTTCGGCCACCGCATCCGCCTGGAGATCGAACCGGGCCGCTATCTCACCGCCGAGAGCGGCTTCCTGGTCACCGAGGTGCGCGCGATCAAGCACCAGGGCACGCGGAAATACATCCTCGTGGACGCGGGCTTCAACACGCTCGCCCGCCCGGTGCTCTACGGTTCCTACCACCCGATGAGCCTCGCGCCGGCAGGCCCGGCCGCGGCGGCGGAGATGGAGGAGGTGGCGGTGGGCGGGCCGCTGTGCGAGTCGGGCGACATCTTCACGCAGGCAGACGGCGGCTTCGTGGCCACGCGGAGCCTGCCGCGGGCGAGCGTGGGGGATCACCTCGTCATCGAGATCGCGGGCGCCTACGGCTTCGTGATGGCGAGCAACTACAACTCCAAGCCCTTGCCGGCCGAGGTGCTCGTCGACGGCGGCCAGCCGCGGCTGGTTCGCGCCCGGCAGACGCCCGAAGACCTCGTCCGCGGCGAAACGGTCTGACCGCCCGGGCAAAAACCACGATCGACGGCGACGGCTTCAGCGAAAACCGCCGAAGAGCGCAAGCGCCAAGACGAGCGTCCAGGCGATGTTCACGGCCTGGCCCGCCACGAACGCCAGGGCGGGCCGGCCGCCGCCAAGGCTGAGCAGGTCGCCGAGCTTCGTCTCCAAGCCGATCGACACGAAGGCGGCCGAGAACCAGATCTCGCGCAGCCCCTTGAGCGGCTTGTCGGCCGCCTTCACGGCCGCGGGCGAGAGCACGAAGGAAAACACGAGCGAGGCCGCGAGAAAACCGAGCACGAACTTGGGAAACCGCGCCCACACCAGCCGCAGCCGCGAACCCTCGACGCGGGGGGCGCCGGCGGCGGGATCGCGGGCGGTCCACCACAGCGAGATCGCCAGCGCCGCAATGCCGATGAACACGTTTTGCGACAGCTTCACGACGGCACCGGTCTTCGACGCCGTTTCGCCGAGCATCTCCGTGGCGGCGAGCACCGAGCCGGTGGTGTCGAGCGTGCCGCCGAGCCAGGCGCCTGCCGTCGCCGCGCCGAGCCCGAGCGCTCGCGATGCCCACGGCATGAGCAGCATCATCGGCACCGCGCATATGAGCACGAGCGACGTCACATAGGAGAGCTTGCGGCGGTCGCCTTGGATCGCGCCGCACGTGGCGATGGCCGCCGAGACGCCGCAGATCGAGACGGCGCTCGAGATCATCACGGCGAATTCGTCGTCGACGCGGAGGCGGCGGGCGATGCGGAAGGCCGCCTGCCAGACGACGGGGATCACCAGCGCCGCCTGCGCGAGGCCCGGCAGGCCGGCCTTCATGATCTCGGGAAAGAGAATCCCGGCACCCAGAATGACGATGCCGACCTTGATGAAGAACTCGGTCCGCACGGCGGCCATGAGCCACGCCGGCACGGGCAGCACCTGCCGCCAGACGAGCCCCAGCGCCAACGCGAAGACGACATACTCGATGCCGAGGGCCTTGGCCCGGGCGTTGGCCGCGAGCAGTTGCGCGATCCAGGCTAGTGCGAACACGATCAGGCAGCCCGCCCCGAGAGCCGCCACGCGCCGGCCCGCGACCGGCACCAGCGCGGCCACGGCCAGTGCGACGAGCATCGCCGTGGTGAGGCCGATCGCGGCCATGTTTGCCGCGGTGAAGACACCGGCGAGATCGGCAGCCTGCGTCCAGCCCAGGGCCGGCAGCCGCACCTGCCACCCGGCGAGCACGGCTGCCATGAGGAGCATGGCCACCACGGTGGCCAGCCAATCCTCGTTGTGCCACCAGCCCACGCGCGGAGGAAGGGGATGCGGGGTCATTGGCGGTTTTTCGCGTATTTGAGCGGTCAGAGGACCGGTTTGGACGGGACGAACGAAACGACTACCATACCGTTGTTGAAGTCAGAAGGCTTTTCCCACCGATTTACCTCACCATGGCAAAAGCAGGCCCCCGCAAGAAGCTTCCCAAGGAATTGGCGGTCATCAACGCCGACAACTGCACCGGCTGCGAGTCGTGCTTGGAGGTCTGCCCGGTCGACTGCATCGTGAAGATCCAGCAGTACGACCAGTTTCACAACCTGCAGAGCTGGTGCGAGATCGACATCGAGCGGTGCGTGGGCT
This sequence comes from Pirellulales bacterium, assembly GCA_044234625.1. GTDB lineage: Bacteria > Planctomycetota > Planctomycetia > Pirellulales > UBA1268 > CACORA01. The sequence goes on from JBIIIP010000047.1 coordinate 15,802, forward strand.
GTGAGGTGTGCGTCCACATCCCGGGCAAGAAGTCGAATCCCTACGACCTGAAGGTCTGCCCATGGGATGCGATCGAGATGGTGCCCACCGAGGAGGTGGCCCAGGTGGTGGCCCAGATCGGCGGTCCGCCCGACTACGTCGAGAAGAACTGGGACCGTCTCGTGGGCACGGCCCAAAAACTGGCCGAGCTGAAAGCCGCCGCCGGCTGAGGATCACGGGCCCACGAGCTCAACCCGGCTTCGGGCTCTCCACACCCTCGAGCGGGCTATGGGAGCAAGCGGAGTCCGGATGCCGAAGCGCAGCGGACATGCAGTGAGCGGAGGGCTGGAGGCCCGCAGCGAACGTCCGAGCGAGGGTGTGGGCAGCCCCGGGCCGGACCGGGCCGTTTGACCGCCCCCGCACCTCGCGATACAACGTGACGCATGTACACCATTCCTGCCACCGAACGCCACGACCACGTGCGGCTCGCCTGCGTTCCCGGTATCGGGCCGCGGCTGCGGCGCATGCTGCTCGATCGCTTCGGCTCCCCCGCGGGCGTGTTTCGCGCGACCGCCGACGAGATCCGCGGCGTGGGCAAGATCAGCCCCGTCCTCGCGAAGCTGATCCCCGACGCCTCGATCGCCCGCAGCGCCGACGAGATGATCGAACTGTGCCGGCGACGCGGAATCGAAATCGTCGTCGAGGGGGAAGAGGCCTACCCCGCCCTGCTCTCCCGCATCGACGATCCGCCCGGTGTGCTGTTCGTGCGCGGCGGATTCGAGAGCCATGACGCGCTCGCCGTGGCGATCGTGGGCGCCCGCCATGCCACGGCCTACGGCCTCCGCGTCGCCGAACAACTCGCCGGCGGCCTGGCGCGGGCCGGCTACACGGTCGTCAGCGGGCTGGCCCGCGGGATCGATGCCGCGGCCCACACGGGCGCCATCAAGGCGGGAGGCCGCACGATCGCCGTCCTCGGCAGCGGCGTGCTCGCGGTGTATCCCCCCGAGCACGAGAAGCTCGCCGATGAGGTCGTCGCGCACGGGGCTCTGATCAGTGAACTGCCGCCGCTGGCCGAGCCGCATCAAGGCACTTTCCCGCAGCGCAATCGGATCGTGTCCGGGCTCTGCCTGGGCACGGTCGTGGTGCAGGCCTCGGAGCGGTCGGGGGCCCTGATCACGGCCCGGCTCGCGGGCGAGCAGGGCCGTGAGGTGTTTGCCGTGCCGGGAGCGATCGACTGCCGGGTGTCGCGCGGCTGCCACGCCCTCATCCGCGACGGGGCGAAGCTCGTGGAAAGCATCGACGACGTGCTCGAGGAATTGGGCCCCCTGTTCGAAACATGCACGACCCCCGACGGTCGGTCGATCAGCCATGCCGCGGAGCTGCAGCTGGGCGACATCGAGCGCCGGGTGATGAATGCCGTCGATGCGGGGGGAGACCGGGGGCTCGTCGCCGTCGACGACATCGTCGCCGGCACGAATCTGGCGGCCTCGCAGGTGCTGGCCACGATCGGCGTGCTGGAGATGCGCCGGCTCCTGCGCCGCCACCCAGGCAACCGCGTTTCGCGGGCCTGAGCCGGTCGGCTTTGCCCGGGCCAGGCTCGCCGCGGCGTTCGCCACCCTGGAAGCGTTCAACAGCGGCGCTACGAAGCGGAAGTAGCCGAGCATGCGGCCCGGCACCTGTGCGGATCGGCCGGCGGCCCGTAGAATCTTTTTCCATGGACACCGCGCTTTTCAACCGTTCCGAAGCCATCCGGGCCCGCCTCATGCAGCTGCGGGACTCTCTTTGACTGGCAAGGACGCAAGAAGTCGGCGGCCCGCATCGAGGATGCGATGGGCCAAGCCGGATTCTGGGACAACAACGAGAAGGCCCAGGCGACAGTCGCCGAGCTGAAGACCGTCAACTCGATCCTCAAGCCGCTGGAGGAAGCCCTCGCGGCCGGAGCCGACCTGGAGGCTCTGGAGGAACTGGCCCGCGAGGATGGGTCGCTCGAGCCCGAGCTCGCCCGGGAGGCCGACCGCGTGGAGAAGCTCGTCGATGCGCTGGAGCTGGCGTCGCTGCTCTCCGGCCCCCACGACGGCTGCGATGCGCTGGTGTCGATCCACGCGCGGGACGGCGGCACCGACGCCAACGACTGGGCGGAGATGCTGCTGCGGATGTATTCGGCGTGGGCCGCCAAGCACGAGTGCGCGGTGGAGCTGCTCGACCGCCAGGACGACGACGTGGCCGGGATCCAGAGCGCGACGATCGCCGTCCGCGGCCCCTGGGCCTACGGCTATCTCAAGGGCGAAACGGGGATCCATCGCCTGGTGCGGATCAGCCCTTTCAATTCCGAGGGCAAGCGGCAGACGAGCTTCGCCGCGGTTGATGTCTCGCCCGACATCTCCGACGACGACGTGGAGGTGGAGATCAGGGACGAGGATATCCGCGAGGATGTGTTCCGAGCCAGCGGCGCTGGCGGGCAGCATGTCAACAAGACATCGAGCGCCATCCGCCTCACCCACTTCCCTTCCGGGATCGTGGTGCAGTGCCAGAGCGAGCGGAGCCAACACAAGAACCGCGCCACGGCGATCAAGATGCTCCGCGCCCGGCTGGCCCGCCTCCAGGAGGAGAAGCGGGAAGCCGAGCAGCTCGCCCGCTACAAGCAGCAGCCCAAGACGGGGTTTGGTTCGCAGATCCGCAATTACTTCCTCCACCCTGACCAACGCGTGAAGGACCAGCGCACCGGGCACTACGTGGGCAACTTCCAGAGCGTGCTCGACGGCAATCTCGACGGTTTTTTCGATGCCTACCTGCGGTGGAAGGCGTCGGGCGCCGCGCCGGAGGCGGCTGGCGACGAGTGACCGCTCTGGTGGCGGCGGCTGGACGGCATGTCGACGGGCGGATAGAGTTTGCGTCTCGGGCGACAGGCCAACGGCACAAGGTTCCAGATGGCGGAAAAAGAACAGGCTCTCGAAGTTGAAGGCGTGGTGACGCAGGCCTTGGCGAACACGCGGTTTCGTGTGCAGATCGCGGGCGGCCACATCGTCAACGCCCACGTGGCCGGCAAGATGCGGAAAAATTTCATCCGCATCGTGCCCGGCGACAAGGTAAAGGTCGAACTCTCCCCCTACGACCTCACCAAGGGCCGGATCACGTTCCGCGAGCGTTGATCGGACCCCCACGTGTCACAGACCTCCGGTCTGTGACTAAATAGTTCGACAGACCGGAGGTCTGTCGCCACGGTTGGGAGGGCGCGCAACGCCACGGTTGGCAGGGCGCGCGGCGCCACGGCTGGGAGGACGCGCAACGCCACGGCTGGGAAGAGGCCTGTCGCCACAGTTGGTGAAGAGGCCTACCTCCACGTTCGCAAGAGTCCCGCGGCTACTCTTCCTTCTCCTCGCGGTTCTCGAAGAACTGCTTCAAGTCGCCAAACGTTCGCAGCGGCTCCTTCCCCTCTCGCATTTCCTTGGTGAGCGGCTTGGCGGGCTTCTTGGCCGCAGCCGTATAGCTGCGCACCCGCTGCTCGCGCGGCGGCCGGGCCGTATCGCGGGCCCTGGGCGGCTTGGGCGGCCGCGGCGTGCCCTCCGCCTGCTCCGGCCGCGCCGCTCCTCGCGGCGGCCGCTGCTTCTTCTCCTCGCGGTCCGGACGCTTCAGCTCCGTGCCCGGGGCGATCATCGTGAGGGCCACCCGGCGCCGGGCCTTGTCGATCTCGAGCACCCACACCCGTACGATCTGCCCGACGCTCACCACGTCGTGCGGATCGCGCACATAACGCGTGGAGAGCTGGCTGATGTGCACCATGCCGCTGTCGTGGAGGCCGATGTCGACGAACGCCCCGAAGTCGACGACGTTGAGCACGGCGCCGAGCAGTTCCATGCCCACTTCCAGATCTTCGAGCTTGAGCACGCCCTTCTTGAAAAACGGCTTGGGAAGATCTTCCCGCGGGTCGCGGCCGGGCCGCGACAACTGCTCGATGATGTCGGCCAGAAGCAGCCTGCCCACGCCCAACTCCGCCGACAGTTCGCGCAGGTCGAGAGCGGCGGCCCGCTCGGAGAGCGCGGCGGCCCGCTGCCGGCTGGTGAGGTCCTCCACCGTGCCGCCGAGCCGGGCAAGCACCTTCTCCGCCACCGCATAGCTCTCCGGATGGATCCAGGTGGCGTCGAAAGGATTCGCCGCTGACGGGATCTTGAGAAACCCCGCCGCCTGCACGAAGGCCGCCTCGCCGAAGCCGGGCACTTCCAACAACTGCTGACGCGAGGTGAACGGCCCGTGCTGGGCCCGCCATTCGTAGAGGTTTTTGGCCGTCGCTTGGTTGAGCCCCGACACATACCGCAGCAGCGCGGGGCTGGCCGTGTTGATGTCGACGCCGACGTAGTTCACGCAGCTCTCGACCACCGCGTCGAGCGAGGCATGCAGGTGCCTGGCCTTCACGTCGTGCTGGTAGAGACCGACGCCGATGTTTGCCGGCTCGATCTTCACCAGTTCCGAGAGCGGATCCTGGAGCCGCCGGCCGATGGAAATCGAGCCGCGAACGGCCGCCTCGTGGCCGGGCAGCTCATCCCGCGCATACGCGCTCGTCGAATAGACGCTCGCCCCGGCCTCGTTGACGATCACGTATTCAACATCGAGCGGCTTGAGCTCGCCAGCCACGAGATCGACCACCAGCGACTCCACCTCGCGCCCCGCCGTGCCGTTGCCGATCGCGATCACCGTGCAGCCGTGCGTGGTGGCCAACTCGATGAGTTTGCGGGCCGCCGCCTCCTTTTTTTCTTTCTGCCCGATGATGTGCAGCACGGCGTGCTCCACTGGGGTGCCGCATTCGTCGAGCACCGCCGCCTTGCAGCCGCTCTTGAAGCCGGGGTCGATGGCCAGCACCCGGCGCGCGGGCACGGGGGGCTGGAGAAGGAGGTTGCGGAGGTTGCGGGCGAACACGGCGACGGCATGCCCCTCGCATGCCTCGGTGATCTCCCGACGGATCTCTCGCTCCAGGCTCGGCAGCACCAGCCGTTGCAGCGCGTCGCGGACGCAGCCGCGAAGAAACGTGGCATGCGGATGGTCGGCCAACACGAGCAGCTCCTCGGCGGCGGCCTGCACCTCCTCCTCGGGCGCCTCGATCCGCACCTTGAGCAACCGCGCCCGCTCGCCGCGGTTGATGGCGAGAGCCCTGTGGGGCGGCACGCGGTCGATGTGCTCGGCGTAGGAAAAGTAGTCGCGGTAGTGTTTCTCGTCCTTGGAGAGCGGCTTGCCCTCACCCTCGACCCGCTGGCTCGTGAGCCGGCCCTTGCGACCGAGAATGCCGCGGAGCCGCTGCCGGAGGTCGGCGCGTTCGCTGAATTCGTGAGCGATGATGTGGCCCACGCCGAGCAGCGCGTCGGCAACAGACGTGACCTGCACCTCGGCGTCGATAAAATCGGCCGCGCGGCTGTCCAAATCGGCGGCGGCCGGGTCGGCCGTCATGATCTCGCGGGCCAGCGGCTCGAGCCGCCGCTCCCGGGCAATCTCGGCAAGCGACAGCTTGCGCGGCTTGAACGGCAGGTAGATGTCTTCGAGCTGCTTGGGGCTCGCTGCCGCCTCGACCCGCGCCTTCAGCTCGGGAGTGAGCTTTCCCTGCCCCTGGATGGTCCGCAGGATCGTCTGCTTGCGATCGGAGAGGGCCCGGGCCTTGCCCACGCTTTCGGCGACCCGGCGGATATCGACCTCGTCGAGTCCGCCGGTCTGATCGCGGCGATACCGCGTGATGAAGGGAATCGTGTTTCCCTCGTCGAGCAGGCGAACGGTCGCCTCGACGTCGGCAACTGGCAAACCGAGCCTTTGGGCAATCAGCCCGAGGTCGATGAGCGCGATGGATCCCATACGGTGAAACTCGGTAATCCGAGGAATCTAGGGCCGCCACGGCATGGGTGTCAAACCGGGATGGGGAGAAATGCTCCTGCCTGCCCTTGACGCCCCTGCCGAAATTCCCCTATTCCCCGCGCTTCGCGCGAGGACGGCGCCCCACGGCGTCGCGGCAGGATGTTCCACAGAGCACGACTGATTGATTGGAGCGGATGTGGCGGGCGTGACGATCACGACACGCGAGAGCGACGTGGCGGGCTTTGCCGACCGACCGCCTCGGCGCCGAATCATCACGCCATGGAGTCAACCGCATCATGAGCCGTCCCGCCTCCGCTTCTTCATCCTCCACCATGGCCCGGTTGCTCGAGGCGGTGCCGCTGCTCGCGCTCGATCGGCAGTATGCCCACCTCAAGGATGAGATCCGCACGGCCATCGACCGCGTCTGCGATTCCGGCCGCTTCGTGCTGGGCCCCGATGTCGCCGATCTCGAGGCCGACCTCGCCCGCGCGCTGCGGGTGCCGCATGCCATCTCCTGTGCCTCCGGCAGCGACGCACTGCTCCTGGCTCTGATGGCACTCGACATCCAGCCCGGCGACGAGGTCGTGCTTCCCAGTTACACGTTCTTCGCCACGGCCAGCGCCGTCACACGGCTCGGTGCCGTGCCGATTTTCGCCGACATCGACCCGGCCACCTATCTCATCGATCCGGCCGATGTCGAACGGAAGATCAGCAAGCGGACGAAGGCGATCATTCCCGTGCATCTTTTCGGCCGAACCGCCGACATGGATGCGCTCACGCCGATCGCGACGGCCGCGGGCGTTCCCATCGTCGAGGATGCCGCCCAATCGATCCTTTCCACCTGGCATGGTCGCTGCTCCGGCAGCCTCGGCGACGTGGGCTGCTTCAGCTTCTATCCGACGAAGAATCTCGGCGGCATCGGCGACGGTGGCTTCCTCACCACCACCCGCGACGACATCGCCCAGCGGCTGAAATTGCTCCGCGTGCACGGGATGGAGCCCCGCTACTACCACCAGGTCGTGGGCATCAACAGCCGTCTCGACACGATCCAGGCAGCCGTGCTGCGCGTAAAACTGCCGCACCTCGACGCCTGGACCACGTCGCGGCAGACGAATGCAGCGCGCTACATGGACCTCTTCTCGCGATACGATCTGGCCGGCCGGGCGACGGTGCCAACCGACGAGCCGCGGGGGCGGCACGTGTGGAACCAGTTCGTGATCCGCGTGGCCGACGGCCGCCGCGACGCCCTGCGGGCGCATCTCACGAGCGTCGGCGTGGGCACGGAGATCTACTATCCCGTTCCGCTGCACCTGCAGAAGTGCTTCGCCTCGTTGGGCTGGCAGAAGGGCGACCTTCCGGAAACGGAGCGGGCCGCCGAGGAAACGCTCGCCCTGCCGATTTTTCCCGAGCTCACGCTCGACGAGCAGCACACGGTGGTGGCTCGGATCACGGAGTTTCTCGCGGCCCCGCCGGCGTTGCAGCCAGTCCGACAGAAGCCTGCCACCGATCCGTCTGCCCTCGACGCCCCGCACGTTCTGCGGCGCACGGGCGCGGTCGGCCGTGCCGACGAGGTGCGGTGCTAGATTTACGCCCGCGGGGCCTTCCATGGCCCCCGCGGGCTTGCGCGGCTGCGGGGCAAGCCAAGGTTGCCCCGAGCCGCGAACGGCCGCCATCCCGGCGACCGCTCGTGGAACCTAGCGCTTCCGCAAAAGTGGCATAGGCCTTGGGCCTGTGACTGCCCAACGTGGCATAGACCTCCGGTCTGTGACTCATTTTCTCGACAGACCAGAGGTCTGTCGCCACGTTCCTTGTTCCCCTCCATCCGCCCAGGCCCGGAGGGCCGGGTTACCACCAGCGGGCCGAGCCCGCCAAGAAGACCGAGGCCACGATGGCGAGGTCTTCGTGAAACGAGCCCTTGGGCCTGTGACTGCCCAACGTGGCATAGACCTCCGGTCTGTGACTCATTTTCTCGACAGACCAGAGGTCTGTCGCCACGGTATGAGGAGACGTGTCGCCACTTCAGACCTGCTTTGGACGACGCGCGTGGCGGAGGTACCATGTCGGCCTTCCGCCCGTTCGACCCGATCCCGAGGACGCTCATGGCTTCCGCATCGAAAGGCCGCTCCAAGGCGGCATCCACGAAGCTCCCACCCGTCGACATCAAGACCCGCAAACTGATCGTCGAACTAGCCAACGAGGTCGCCGCCGCCGCCGAACGCAAACGCGACCCCTTCCTCGACATCCCCACCCGCAGCCTCTCGAACGTCCGCTTCAACAAGTCGCGGAAGATCATCGAGATGGGCAACCAGACCAACAGGCGGCAGCTCTTCAACCTCTCCCAGGCCAAGAGCTACATGCAGACGCTGCTGGTGGCCACCGGCTGCAAGTCGCTCATCGAGCAGCAGAAAACCACCAGCATCCGAGGTCTCTACTACCTCCTCAAGCACACCATCGAGGGCACCCGCGAAGAGACGTTCGCCACCCAGGAGGAATGCGACCCGATCATCGAAGACCTGGAGGTGACGCTGGAGAGCCTCCGCGAAGAGCTGCACGTCTACGCCAGCAACCGCGGCGGCATGGTGGGGCCGATCACGCTCGTCGACTCGGGAGACGAGATCGACTGCGCGCGGATGGGTTCAGGAGGCTACTCGATCCCTTCGATCGTGGAAGCCGACATCATCCGGTTCAAGTCGTGCGACGCCCGATTCATCCTCCACGTGGAAAAAGACACGGTCTGGCGACGGTTCAACGAAGACAAGTTTTGGAGGAAGCACAACTGCCTGCTCACGCACGGCGGCGGCCAGCCTCCCCGCGGCGTGCGGCGGATGCTCTACCGCCTGCACCACGAACTCAAGCTCCCCGTCTACTGCCTGCTCGACAACGACCCCTGGGGCTACTACATCTATTCCGTGCTCAAGCAGGGATCGATCAACCTCGCCTACGAGTCGAAACGGATGGCGATACCGGAGGCCCGCTTCCTCGGCCTCCGGTCCCGCGATTTTGACCGCTGCAAACTTTCGTCGAGCGTGCAGATCGCCCTCAACGATTCCGACATCAAGCGGGCCAAGCAGATCGCCGCCTACCCATGGTTCGCGGGAAAGAAGGGCTGGCAGAAGGAGCTCGAGACGATGCTCTCCAACGGTTTCAAACTCGAGGTCGAGTCGCTGATCTCCAAGGACATCAGCTACGTGACCGAGGTCTACGCGCCCGAGCGAATCGAGGAAGCGGACTGGCTCGACTAGTTTCACGCCCGCAGGGCCATCCATGGCCCCTGCGGGCTTGCGCAGGCGGAGGGCAAGCCAA
>JBIIIP010000125.1:0-7503 GCA_044234625.1 Pirellulales bacterium
GGATTTTTCCATTCGAGCGTGCCTTGCTGGCCGCCCATGAGCTGCATCCGCCGCGTGCGGAGCGATTCCGTCAGGGCCCGCGCCCTGGCCTCGGCCTCGCCCAGCGGCAGCCCTGCCGGGATGCCCGGGCGGAGATGGCCGGCCGCCGCGAGGTAGGCGTCGCGGAGGATCGTCATGCGGGCTTTCACTTCCGGCAGGAACCACGCCTGGGCGGCGGGCGACTCGGCTGCTGCGGCTGGGTCGGCCCCGAGGCCGGCGAGGAACGCCCGGCACATCAGCCACTGGCCAGCCTCGTCGTGGTGCACCGCGTCGGGTGCGAAGACCACGGCCGGATCCTTGGCCCGGGCCGCGGCGATCATTTGCTTCATCGGGCCGTGCACGTCGATGACGAGCCAGCCGTCGGCTCGTTTCGACAGGAGCCATGCCGAATAGGCGTCGAGCACGGCGTCGTAATCGGCCTCACCGGCGGGGCCGGGCTTGCCCGGCCGCTTGTCATAGACGGGGGGAGTGACATGGATGATCGTCGCGCCCGCCTTCGTCACAGCGTCGTGCAGCCGCCCCATGCCCTCCTTGAACGCCGCGAACCGCTCGGCATCGAGCGGCCGGTAGATGCCGCAATTCATTCCGTAGCAGGCGACGACGACGTCGGGCCGGGACACCCGCAGCACGCGGTCGATCCGCTCGGCGACGTGCGGCCGGGGAAACTTTCCGTCGGCATGACCATCTTCCGACAGGCCCGAGACGGTTTCGCTCGGGAGCGCCATGTTGATGACCTCCGCGGGGAAACCCTCGCGTTCCATCCAGGCTGCCAGATCGGCGATCCACGCGCCATCGTACGTGATCGAATCGCCCAGGAAGACGATCCGTTTGGCCTGCCGCAGCACGTCAAGCGGCGCCGGCGCGGCCGCCGCGGTGAGGCAGGGCAACGCCACCAGCAGCACCGCACACACTACGGCCGCCATCCACCCCGCGGGGCCCCGGTTTCGTGAATCGGCAACATGGCCCGGCGTGCTCGTCGTCATGGTTTGGCTCCCTCGCGGATCGCGAACAGATGGCTTTTGTTGGCGATGTAGAGCGTGTCGCCGGCCACGATCGGTGTCGAATAGACGCTGTTGCCCATGTTGATCTCGGCGAGGATCTCCATCTCCTTGGAAAGCTTGAACACGGTGATGTCGCCGTCTTCATCACCGATGTAGACCTTCCCATCCACGATGAGGGGCGATCCCCAGCTGGCGGCCAGCATGTCGTGGGTCCACCAGGGCTTGCCGGTCTTCACGTCGATGCAGTGGAACAAGCCGCTGAAATCGGCGACGAAGAGGAGGCCGTCCTTGATCGCGACGGTGCCGCAGGTGCGGTGCATCGTCTCTTCGAAGGCGAGCTTGCCGTTCTTGTCGGCGTCGAAGCCGGGGTAGTGCCAGACGGCGGCCGAGTTGGGGTTGGGCCGGGCGACCTCCCCCTCCGTCTTGATCACGGCCTGCTCGCGGCGGCGGGGCAGGGGGGTGTCGGGATCCTTCAGGCTCACCGCCAGCTCACTCGACACATCGCCCCGCTTCGTGGGGTCGATGCACCACAGGTGCCCCACGCCCTCGCCGTGCTCGGGGTCTTCGCCCACCGCCACGTAGACGAGACCGTCGTGGACGACGGGGGTGCCGATGATGTGGTTGCGGTCGGCACGTCCGCCGAGCGTGTATTTCGACTCCTTTGGATTGCAGTCGAATTCCCAGAGCTTCTTCGAGCGGCCGTTCTCCCCCCGCGCGTCGAAGGCGTAGAGCCAACCGTCGCCGCCGCCGAAGATCACCTGCGGCACGCCGCCGAGCTCCGCGTAGGCGGGGCTCGACCACTGGCCATGGAGCACGTTGCCCCCGGGCGTGGCATCGGCCCAGAGCACCTTGCCGTCGCGCTTGTCGAGGCAGAGAAAGCTCGGCGCCTCGGCGTTGGGCAGGTTGATGTGGCCTTCATCCACGCCGTTGCTCGTGTTCACGAAGAGGAAGTCCCCGGCGCTCGTGACGCTGCACGAGCACATGTTGTGCTGCGAGACGCCCAGTTGCTTCATCATGTCGAGTACCCAGACCACGTCGGCCTCGTCCTCCGCCGGAGCCTTCTCCGCCGTGAAGGGACCGTCGTTTTCCCCGTCGCGGAAGCCCTCGGTGTCGAGGCATTTCACCTCGCCCCGGCTGGTGACATACCACAGCCTGTCTCCCTCGACGAGTGGCGCGCAGCAGATTCCCTGCAAGGGCCAGTCGTGGACGCGGCCCGTGGGCAGCTTTTCGCTCGAGTCCTGCCAGAGGAAAGAGCCGTTCTTCACGTCGAAGGCGAGCAGGCAGCCGAGGTCGACCTCGGGCGGGTAGCGCTTCAGCCAGCCCTTGCCGTTGTTGGTGCCGACGAACGCCTTGCCGCCGGCGACGACGGGATTGCCGTAGGACTGGCTGCCGAGGGCCGCGACCCAGACGATGTTCTCGCTCGTCTCGGGTTTCCAGGCGCCCGTGGCGGCATCGAAATCGCCGGGAACCCACGTGGCCGGAATGCCCGTGGCCGGAGAGACGTTGTTGCGGACGGGCGACCCGCCCCATTGGCTCCAGTCGGCCGCATCGACGGGCAGCATGAGCACGGCCAGTGGAAACACCACGAGGAAACGGATCATGGCGCGGCCTCCACGGAAACGTTGTCGATGTAGATTTCGGAGTCTTTCGAATTGCCGAAGAAACCGGGGCTGCCGCGGAGATTGCCGGCCGCATGCTCGGCTTCGATCGTCCACGCCGCGGGTTCCGCCTCGCCCCGGGGCCAGACCTTGCCGCGGAGCACGGCCACCGGCCCGGCGGTGCGGGCCTCAAATTTCATTGTGTACCAGCGGCCCGCCTCCCAGGCGAAGGGAATCGTCTTGGAAAAGTGGGTGGCCACCTGCGGCGGCCAAGACCGCACCTGCAGCTGCTGCGCGGCTCCCATCAGGTCGAGCGTGTATCGCTGGGCGATGAGCCCCATGTCGGGCATCCGCGCCTTTTCCAGCGCGGCAGGATTGCCGAAGGCCTTCTGAAAGGCATCGGCGTCGGAGGTGAGGGCTTTTGCGGTCGGCGTGGCCGGGTCGCCGGGCTTCTCCACGCCCGTCTCCTGGGCACGAAAATCGGCGCGGATGACGTAATCGTGGAGCGCGATCGGCCCGATCCATCCCTGGCTTCTCGTCCCCTTGGGAATCGTCGTCACCTTGACCAACACCTTCGACCCATCCACCTCGCGGATGACGTGCCGATACCGCATCCCGATCCACGGCAACGGCGGCTCACCGCGCGGAATCTTCGTCTTCGGGTCGGGCGTGAAGGCGATATCTTCGAAGTCGAATTGCCACGGCAGTGACGGCATCGAACGGATCCGCGCGCGTCCTTCGAGACCGCCGACGGCGGCCGTGACGATCGCCGCGGCATGCTGCCCCGGAGGAGCCGTGTAGGTGCCGTCGGCGGCGACCGTGCCGGCCGTGGCCGTGAACGTGGCGGGCGTCTCCTTCACGAACCGGCCGGCCGCGTCAAAAAGCCGAGCCGTGAGCCGGAGCGTCTCGCCGGCCGCGACCTGCGCCTCGGCGGGCACCACCTGCACCCACGCCGGTTCGCCCGCCGGGCTCCGCGTGGCCGCCGAGACGGCTTCAGGCCGGGATGGCTTCCCGCCACTCGCCACCGCCTCGTCCCCGGTGCCCAGGCAATACAGCCGGGCGCCGGTCGTGAGGTAGATGCGGCCGGCGGCCGCGATCGGTGACGCCGTCACCTCATCCTCCTCGTCGAGCCGCATGCGAGCGACGAATTTCATGCCGTCGGCCGTCGGCTCGATGACGTGCCACCCGCTGGTCGAGCAGACATAGAGCCGGCCATCCGCCACGAGCGGGCTGCCACGGACGATCGTGCCGAGAAGTTTCTGTGGGCGACCGATCGGTTCGCCCGTGCCGCGATCCAGGGCATACACCTTCGCGCCATCGTCGACGAAATACATCCGCTCGCCGAGGATCACCGGCATCGAGCGGCCGTCCATCAGGCCCTTCTTCTGCCAGATCGTGGCGGTCGCCGTGATGTCGCCTGCGCCGGCCGCCCTGAAGGCGGTGGCCGAGCCCATCGACGTGTTGTCGAGGTTCTCCTCCGCCTGCGAGATGAAGACGGTGTCGCCGGCCACGAGGGGCGCGGTGTTGATGCCGCGGCGCGAGAGCTTGAAGTTCCACACCGGCTTGCCGGTGCGCGGCTGGAAATTCCAGACGCTCCCATCGCTCGACCCGAAGACGAGCGCCGCCTGCCCGCCGAAGTCGGCGAGTGATGGCGTGCTGTAGGTGGTGTCTTCGGGCAGTTCCTTCGTGCCGTTCATCCACCGCACCGCCCCTGTCGCCACGTCCATGCCGAGGAAGCGATGCGCCGGCCGGGCCGTGTCGCCCCAGCCGGTGACGACGGCACTGGCGATGACCAGATCTTCGAACACGACGGGAACGTTCGTCCGCCCGCCGTAGGTGGAGAGGAAACCGAACTCCTCGTGCAGCGACCGCTGCCACTTGGTGGCGCCGGTCGTGGCATCGATCGCCGTGAACACGCCGCAGACGCCGTGGGCGAAGACCGTGTTCGTCGCCGGATCGGCCACGACCGCCGACCAGCCAACCCGCTCGGCCGGCACGTCGGAGAGGTAGACGTTGAAGACGTTTTCCCAGAGTTTTTTTCCGCTCAGGGCATCGACGCAGAGAACCTTCTCGGCCTCTTCCTGCGTGCCCGGCTTGTGCCGCACGAGCGTGAACAGCCGCCCGCCCATGATCACGGGCGTGGAGATGCCCCCGGCCTCGTCGTTCGCCCAGAGCACGTGCGTGCCCTTCTCCAGGTCGAACGAGGTGACCAGCGGCGGGCCCGCGTAGTGGCGGTTCTGCTCCGGGCCGCGCCAGTCCGGCCAGTCGGCGCCGCGGCCCTCGTTCATCCGGCTGGCGATGTCCTCGCGGATGCCGTCCGTGTCGGCGTCCCACCACCGCTTCCTCTCCGCGAGGGCCGGCTCGGCAAGGGGCCGCACGACCCGCATCCCGACGCCGAGCGCCGGCTCTTCCGTGTACCACCACGGGCTCTTGGGGAAGTTCGGATCGACCTCCTTCCACGCCTCGTCTTCGGAGCCACGGCGGCAGGCGCTGCGGCAGCGGTCGGCCTCGTCGTAATACGCGCCACCGCGGACCACGCGCGGCGAGAGATTCTTCGGCCACTCGATGGCATCGGCCCCCGGCACCGGCTGCGGCAGCGCCGCCGCCCGCCCGTAGCCCCCGTCGACAAGCTCATCCACCACCCACTCCGCGGCGTTGCCGTGCATGTCGTGGAGCCCCCAGGCGTTCGGCTTCTTCGTGGCCACGGGATGCGTGGTGTCGTCGGAGGTGTCGGCGAACCAGGCGACATCGGCCAGCGCGTCGGCGTCGTCGCCGCACGACCACGCGGTCGACATGCCGGCGCGGCAGGCGTATTCCCACTCGCTCTCGCTCGGCAGGCGGTAGAAACGGCCGGTCAGGCCGCTCAGCCAGCCGGTGTATTGCCGGGCCGCGAACTGCGACATCGTCACCGCCGGGAGCAGCGGATCCTCGCCGTTGGTGAAGGTCGTCGTCGGGTCATAGAGCGCCGACGGCGCGGTGACCGCGTCGGCCTCATTGTCTGCCGTCACCACGCGCTTGCCGTTCGCCTGCAGCGATTTGAAGAGGTCGCAGGCCGCCATGTAGGCCTTGTACTCCTGCCAGGCGACTTCGCACCGCCCCATCCAGAAGGGCTCGATCGCGACCTCGAACTGCGGGCCCTCGTCGTCTGCCCGGCCGGTCTCGCCCTCCGGGCTGCCCATGCGGAAGGTGCCGCCCGGCACGGGAATCATCCGAAACGTCACCTTCGTGCCCGGGATCGTCTCGTCATAGGCCACCATCCATCCACCCGGCACCTGGATGGCGGGGCCGTCGACCGCCGGCTTGGCGTCGCCGGCCACGAAGCCGGGGCGATCCTCCCCCGCGCGTCCGGACGCCGCCGAAGCCAGGGAGATGAAGGCCAGCAGAATGGCGAACAGGGCACGGGCGCTGGACATGGTCGCTCCAAGGGCGGCGAAGGACACCGGCGTGGGACAACGCTGGCGGAAAACGCGTACAGTGTAATCTGTGTCGTCGTCGCCTGCCCACGCACCACCTCGCTCCCGTGGCCGCACCGAAACCCACCTCACCGCAGTCTGGCAAGCCGGGCCCCAAGGCCGGCCCGAAGGCCAAGGCCGGCGACAAGCCGGCCGAAAGGGTCGTCGCGGAAAACCGCAAGGCGCGGCACGACTACGAGATCCTCGATGCCCTCGAATGCGGCATCGCCCTGGTGGGCAGCGAGGTGAAGAGCCTGCGTGCCGGGAGGATGTCGCTCGACGAGGCCTATGGCCGGGTCGAGGGAGACGAAGTCTGGCTCCTTGGCTGCGACATCCCCGAATACGACAAGGCCAACCAGCTCAACCACAAGCCCAAGCGGCAGCGGAAGCTTCTCCTCCATCGCCGGGAGATCAGGAAATTCGCCGCACAGGCCTTCGAGAAGGGGCTGACGCTCGTGCCACTGAAGATGTATTTCAAGGACGGCCGCGTGAAGGTGCTTCTGGGCATCGGCCGTGGCCGCAAGGCTCACGACAAGCGGCAGAAACTCAAGGCCGACACGGCCCGCCGCGATATTGAAATCGCCCTCCGCGGCCGGGGCCGCGGAGGGCGATGAGCGCTGCGGGAGAGCCGTCGCCAGAAGGCGATCGGTCAGACTTCATTGGCGCCGACGAGCACGCCATTGGGCGAATCGGTCGAATCCTCGGGGTGCCACAGCGGCATGCCCCGTTGGATCCGGTCGGCAAGGATGTCGATCTTCTGCTTGGAGCCGGCGGGCGCCCGGGTGGGCACGAAATCCGGCGTGGTTTGCGGTTCGAAGTTCTCGTCGTGACCGTAGAGTTCGATGATCTCGAAGACGTTGCGGATCCGGGCCATCGGAGCGAACAAAATCCTTTCTTGAAACGAGGGCATTCGCGCCCGATGAGGAACCGGCCGTTCCGACGCCTCCAAGCGCATTTTCAAACTGACGACACCACACCGATGACCAGCATCGTGATCACCGGCGACCTGACGGCCGACGCTCAGCCCGCGGATGGGAGCGATGGGGATCGCAGCGGGCGTTGTTCGTGATGAACAATCGCATTATGGGCGAGCGCTCATGCGAGTCAAATATTTTCGGAGAAGTTTTTTCACCCCATAAAAACAAGGGTTTTCGGCGCCCGCCGCGACCGTCATGACCGGCGCAGTCTGCCGCGCCCTGACGGCTGTCGCGCTGTCGTCGTGGTCCGGGATTGGGGTCAGCTGGCTCAACCCGGCACGGGGCTGCCCATGCCCCATCGCCGGACGTTCGCAGATGCCCTCCAGGCATCCGCTCTCTGCATGTCCGCTGCGCCTCCTGGCTTCGCTTGCTCCCATAGCCCGGCTCACGAGGCATGGGCAGCCCCGTGCCTCGCTCGCTTTACGAAAACCTCGCC
>JBIIIP010000126.1:0-7412 GCA_044234625.1 Pirellulales bacterium
CGAGCAGAGCGCCGTGGCTGAGGCGGCGGAGTCGGTGAAGGGGTGCGGCACGTCGCGGTCGCGGCCGGTGAGATACCGCATGCTGGCCCGCGGGTCCCAGGGCGTGTCGCCGCCGCGGTGGGGATCGTAGCCGCCGGGGCGTTCGCCGCCCGGGTTCCTCACCGCCTGGGCGTCAACGTCGAACTCCGTCCCGTCGTTGGCAGGGCTCGTCACGCAGAAGCCGAAGTCGGTGGCCGCGCCGCGGTAGTCCTGGAAGGAGAAGCCGCTGCCGCGGCCGGCCGCGTAGTCCACTTTCCCGCGGGTGGCGATGGCGGCGGTGCGGGTGACGTGCCAATCGAGTCCGTCGAACACGACGAGCACGATGATCTTCTTGCCCGCGTCGGCGGCCATCCGCTGCAGCCGGTAGACATCGGTCTGGTCGAAGTAGTCGGCCGTGGGGTTGAGCGTGTGGTCGGGCAGCCGGCCGTAGAGTTCCCGCAGCCGCGCTTCATCGCGGTAGGGGCTTTTCTCGCCGGCGACGTCGGCGAGCGAGAGGCCGAAGGTGTAGACCGGGATGAGCCGGTTGGAGTGGTTCGACCAGGCGACGTAGCGATCGGGCTGGTCGCCCCAGTGGCCCCACGAGGCGCGGCCGGTGGCCTCGGCCTCGGCCTGCAGGTCGGCGATCCGGTCGCCGGGCGCGGGCCGCGGGGCGAGGCCGAGGATGATGGTCAGGGCGCAGAGGAAGGCGGTCTTGTGCGGCATGACGCGAGGATACCAGAGTGGTTCCGCCGGGAAATTGACTCCCGCCGGCATCCGTCACTATCGTCGTTGCATCCCTGCGCGTGGCGGGGCTCTGGAGCCGAGGCGAGCATGGCCGTTGCGCTGTCATACACCGAATACGGAGCGGGAGAGCCGCTCGTCATCCTGCACGGGCTCTTCGGCTCGAAGCGGAATTGGTCGGCGGTCGCGAAGCGGCTCGGCGCCGTCCGCCGCGTGCTGGCCGTCGACCTGCGCAACCACGGCGAGAGCCCGTGGGACGACCGCCACGACTACCCGGCGCTGGCCGAGGATGTGGCCGACCTGATCGACCGCGTGATCGGCCGGCCGGCGGCCGTGCTCGGCCACAGCATGGGGGGCAAGGCCGCGATGCTCGTGGCGCTCACGCGGCCGGAGCTCGTCGAGCGGCTGGTGGTCGCCGACATCGCGCCGGCCCGCTCGAACGGCAGCCTGATCGAGCCGCTGCGGGCCCTGCGGGCCGTGCCGCTCGAGGCCCATGGCCGCCGCGCGGAGGTGGAGGCGGCGCTGGCCGAGGCGATTCCCGATCCGGCCGTGCGCGGCTTTCTCGTCCTCAACCTCGTGCCCGGCCCGAAGGGACTGTCGTGGACGGTGAATCTCGACGCCCTGGAGCGTCACTTCGACGCGATCGCCGGGTTTCCGAGCGTGCCCGCGGGCGAGCGGTTCGACGGCCCCACGCTGTTCGTCGTCGGCGGCCGGTCCGACTACGTGCGGCCGGAGCATCACGCCGAGATCGCGAGGCTGTTTCCCGCGGCGGAATTTGCGGTGCTCGCCGGGGCGGGCCACTGGGTGCACGCCGACGCGCCGGGGCCGTTCATCGATGCCGTGGGCCGGTTTCTGTCGGCGATGGGCCGATGCCGCGTCACGGCCGGCGGGACGGGACAGCCGGCTTGAAGAGCCCGATGTCGTAGCCGATCGCGACGGCTTGGGCGCGATCGGCGGCCTTCAGTTCGGCGAGAATCGCCGTCATGTGGGCCCGCACCGTGCGCTCGGTGATCCCGAGGACATGGGCGATCTCGTCGTTGCTCATGCCTTCCCGCACGAGGCTGAGCACTTCGACCTCGCGCGGCGAGAGGGCTCCTTGGCGTGTCGCCACGACCGGCGCGGAAAACGTGGGGGCGACGATGCCTCCCTCGTGGATGGTGCGGATCGCCTGGGCAAGCTCGCCGTGCTGCACCGTCTTCTCGAGGTATCCGCGGGCGCCCAGTTTGATGGCGCGCGTCATGTCGTCGCTGCTGCGGCTCGAGCTGAGCATCAGCACCCGCGCCTCGGGAAATTCCGCGCGGAGCCGGCGGAGCGTCTCGAGCCCGTCCATGCGATCCATGCGCACGTCGAGCAGGCAGACATCGGGCCTGTGCTTCTCCCACATGACGAGCGCCGAGGCACCGTCCTCGGCGTGCGCCACGACTTCGAATCCGTGGTTGAGCGACAGCACGTTCGCCAGCCCCGCCCGCATGATGGGGTGGTCGTCGACGAGCAACAAACGAATTCCCGTGCTGGCAGAGTTACTTCTCATTCAACCATCCTCTTACCGCGTACCGGACGCCGAGCACCATTGGAGGAAAGTCTGGCTGCCCGTCAGCCTGTCGCAGCGGATGCGGCGGAGTCGATTTGCTCGTCATAGTCACGGCGGTCGATTTCGACGGTCACGGTGGTGCCGTGGCCGGGGGCACTGGCGATCTCGAGGCGGCCGCCGAGCCGCTCGGCCCGTTCCCGCATGCTCACGATCCCGAAATGCCCGGTGGCGGCCTCCCTGCCCGTCGGTCCGTGGAAGCCCACGCCGTCGTCCTGCACCGTCGCGCGAAGCATGCCTGTTTCGGTCTGCTCCTCCATCTCCACGACCACGTGCCGGGGACGGCCATGCCGCAGCGCGTTGTTCACCGCCTCTTGCAGGATCAAAAGCAGGTTGCCGGCCACGAACCGGGGCACGTCGTCGAACCTGCCGCGCGGGCGGACATCGACCGTGGCGGGGTGGCCCTCGGCCGCGCGGGAAACCGCCGCCCGCACCGCCTCGGGAAACGACGCCTCGTCGATTGGCAGGCTCCGCATCGCCCAGACGGTGTTGCGGAGTTCGCTCGTGGCATGGCTCACCATCCGCCGGGCCACGTCGAAATGCAGCCGTACTTCGTCGGCGTCCCTGCTCCTGCCGACCGCGCAGGCATCGAGCTGGAAGCCGATGCCGCCGAGGGTCTGGAGGATCGTGTCGTGGAGGTTGGCTGCCAGCCGGTTGCGTTCCTGGAGCGCGGCCGTGAATTCGACGGCGGCATCCCGCCGCGACCGCATCTCAGCGGCGAGCTTGGCGGTCTGGACACCGAGCCGTCGCCGCAGGGTGATCGTCCAGGCGAGCATGGCCGCCAGCGCGGCGGCGGCGAGGCCGAGAAGGCTGCCGAGCCGGGCGGGGGTCCACCACGGCGCCGCCCTGACGACGCCGATGTCCGCCGAGTCGCGCACGAGGATCATCATCCGGTCGGGCACCCGAAGCGGCCAGCGTTTCTCGTCATACCGCAAGGATGCTTCGCTGACGCCGGTGACTGACAGCACCGTTCCGGGCTGGATGTGGCGGATTGTCTCGAATGCCTCCGCCGGCACGATCCCGTCGATCCGTGTTGCGTCGGCCGCGAGTGAAAGAACGCCCCCATCGGCCGTTGGCCGGGACTCGAGGAGCGTGGCCACGCCCCGCACGAGCATCCCGTTGTTGAACTGGAGGCCATCAGGATTGGACGTCTCGATGGTGAGCGGCGTCGGTGCCGCGCTTGATCCCACCTTCCGCACGACGGCATCCGTGAGTCCGGTCATCATCCCGCGCCGCACGCTGAAGCCGGCAGCCTCCACGACGTCGCCGGGGCGGAAGCGCTCGGCGGAGGCCGTCTCGACCCGTATGCCCGGGCCGCGGTCTGCGTCTTGGAGGAATACGGCTTTTTCCGGGATGGCATGGCTCACCACGCCCGCCACGCGCACGCGGTGGCCGCGCGAGGCCAAAGGACGCAGCCTTCCGAGCATCTGCATCGGCACGAGCGGCGACTCGAACGCCGGCTGTGGCGGCGGCGTGAGAATCTTGAACCACTCGGCCCGACCGACGTTCAGCTGCGGCTCGAACGAACTTCCCTGAATGGGGGGCAGCAGTTTTGCGGGGCCGGCGACCCATGCGACTGCGTCCACGAGTCGGTCTGCGAGCGCGGCCGGAGTGAGCGATCCTTCCTCCTCGTGGAGCGCGGCTGCGAGCAGGCTTTTGGGGATGAATGCGGAGAACTGCAGCGGGGTGTCTCCAAAGGTGATCCGCCAGCGACTGCCCGCTTCGTCGACACGGCGGACGATGCCGGAGAACCCGACAAGCGTGCAGGTGTGTGCGCCGCCAAAGAAACGTTCCGCGTCGGTCTCGGCGATTTCGGGAAGCCGGGTCGGCCCGTGGTTGACGGCTCTTTGCGGCACGCAGTAAGGGCCGATGTCAGCGTCGGCGGCGATGCCTTGGATCTCGACATCGTCGCCGATGCTCACGCCGGGGGGCGGGCGACCGTCGCTGCGGAGGCCGCTCAGCGCGGCGGTCTCGAAATTCACGTACAGGCCGCCGGAGTCATCCTGGATGATGAGCGCGACATCGTTGACAAACGTCACCACCCCGCGGATCCGGACCGTGGGGTGGGATTGCAGCACGCTGTCGGGCAGAGCCCGGATCTCGCTGATCTTCATCGCTTCGACCGCCGGCGCGGAAGCGGCGGCGGCGGCGAGACTCGCTGCCGTGAGCAGGATGCCCGCGGTGGTTCGAATCCGAAGCATGGTCGTGGCCTGCGGTCGAAATGCCGTCGCGGCCCTCCTCTCTTCCCTGTTGTATTGTACGGGGGCGTTGGCCCCCCGGACGGCGCAGTGAACCTCGGCCCCGGATCTTCCGTATGTCTGGTCGCCCGGCCTGTTCGGAGTTCCCTTAAAACAGGCTCCGGGACCGAAAAAAACCCTCCTTGTGGAGGATCATCCAATAGCGAGTGAGCGACCTGGGGGCAAGAATTTGTAATGGAGTCTGTGTCGTGTTTGTCGCCTGGGGTGGGAATGTCGGCAGAGCAAAGGGGCCGGGGAGCGAACCATGATCGCGGCTAGTTTGCGTCGCCGGTCTGTCGCACTCGCGAGTGCCGTGCTCGCGTTGTGGTGCTCTTCTGCCCATGCGCAGACCTACACCTTCAACGTCACCACTGGCAATTGGAACGACGCCGCCAACTGGAGCCCGGCCGAAGTGCCGTTGAGCGGCACGGTGACGATCAACTCCAGCCGCATCGCGACGATTGCTAGCGGCACCAGCGGTGAGGCGGCCGAGGTGAGAGTGGGCTATGGCGGCTCGCAGATCGGCACGCTCAACGTGGACGGCAGCCTGACGACGGGCGGCAACATGGAGCTCGGCATAGACGGCGGCGGCACGGTTAACCAAGGCCAAGGCTCGAGGGTGACCGTTGGCGGGACTCTCTTCCTCGCTAGCGTGAATGGTGGTTCCGGCGTCTACAATCTAGGTGACAGCACGACTCTCTCTGTCGGCGGAATCGCGGTCCGGAGAGGCACGTTCATTGTGCCGACGACCGCAAGTTTTGCGCTCGGCTCCAATCTGGACATCGCTTGGGGCACTGGCGGTAATGCTACCCATAAGTCCGCTGCATTCACCTACAGCAATCCGTCCGTCGCCTTGAACGTCCCTGGCAACCTAAATATCGGTGAGTCCGGATACTGGTGGTCTTCTTCCTCCGGCACGTTCAACCAATCCGACAACACGACGGTGAACGTGGCTGGGAGTGTTAATATGGGTATGGGAGGTTGGGGCGGTGGCACCTACAACGTGGGCACCAACACAACCCTCACCATTGGCAGCACTTTCAACATAAAAAACGGCGCCTTCACGGTGCCGGAAACGCTCAGCCTTTCGCTCCGCGGTAATCTGGACCTCGCTTGGGGCAATACAGTCCACCAAGGCAGTTCGACTGGCATCTTCACGTACAACCGCACGGATGCCCCCCTGATTGTTGCCGGCAGCGTGAGAATCGCCGAAAGCGGCCAATGGTCCAATGCCGCCTACGGCACGTTCAACCAATCCGACAATACAGCTGTCGCCATCGGTGGAGACCTCTTCATCGGCAACGGGGGCTACGGCGTAGGTGCCTACAACCTTGGTGACGGTACGTCACTGACGGTTACGGGCGCCACCACGGTTGGTTCCCCCAACGGGCAGTTTGTGTCCGGCGTGGGCACCATCTACGCGAGCGGGCGGCTCAACATCAACCGCGGCACGGTCAACCTCGTGGGTGCCACGACGATCGGAAGCGGCGGTCAATTCAATCTCACGAGCGGCACCGTCCGTATGAACGGTATCTCGGGTGCGGGCGCATTCAACGCAGGCCCGGGCCTCCTGGCCCCCTGGAATGCCGACGCGACGGTGAGCGCCCCTCTCACCCTCACCGGCACGAGTTTCACGTTCAGTTCGGCCGACAAGGACGGCGTGGGCCGCACGCTCACGGTGAGCAACTTGAACCTGGGCAGCGCTCTCGGCGTGGTCTTGGTGAAGAACGGTGCGGGCACGGTCGCGCTCACGACCACGGACGTGTCATTCCTGCCCAACGGCGTGTCGATCGCGGCCGGCACGCTGCGGCTCGACCGGGCGACTGACGGCATCGTGACGGGTTCCCTCACCGGGGCCGGCAACTTCCAGAAGGGGGGCACGGGCCTGCTCGCCCTCTCCGCCGCCAACACCTACACCGGCACGACCACGCTCACGGCCGGCACGCTCTCGATCGCGTCGGATGCGAACATCGGCGGCACGGCCGTGCCGCTGGTTTTTGATGGTGGCGCGCTGCAGGTGACGGGCACGTCGCTCACGTCGCTGGCCGCGGGCCGCACCACGTCGTTCGTGGCCACGAAGACCGTCGGCCTGCGGGTGGCTGCGGCCAACAACACGTTCACGGTGGGCCAGGCCCTGAACCAGACGACGGGCGGCCTAGCGGCGAGTGGCGGCGGCACGCTCGTGCTCGCCGGTGCCAACACGTTCACCGGCACGACGAGCGTCACCGGCGGCGGCCTGCGGCTCGACTACGGCACGTCCGACACGAGCAAGCTCTCCGACACGGCCGCCCTCACGCTCGCCGGCGCCTCGGTGACGCTCGTCGGCGGCAGCCATAGGGAGGTGGTCGGCTCCACCACGCTCAACGCGGGCCGCACGACGATCTCGCGGAGCGGCGGCTCCTCGACGTTGCAGACGGGCGCGATCACGCGCAACTCCGGGGCGGTGATGGATGTGGCCGAGCCGGGCCTCCTGCTCGTGAGCAATACGAACACAAATGGCATCGTGGGCGGCTGGCTCACGGTGGGGGGCACGAGCTGGGGCGTGAACGCGACCAACGGCGTGAATGGCCAGCTGAATGCGTTGTCGGGCACGAGCTACTTCACGAGCACTTCCGGGAGCCTGGGCACGACGACCGCGAACGCCACCGTGGGTGCGAACACGACGGTGGGCACGACCACGATCAACAGCCTGCGGTTCGGGGCTGCGGCGGCCTACACGGTGACGAACTCCGCTGGCGCCACACTGACGCTCTCCTCGGGCGGCATCCTCGTGACGCCTGACGTGGGTGCGAACCTGAGCACGATCACGGGGGCCACCGTCACGGCGG
>JBIIIP010000155.1:0-4190 GCA_044234625.1 Pirellulales bacterium
AGATCACGGTCGCCGCCGGCGCGGCCGCCACGTTCCACGGCCGCGACGTGCTCGCCCCCGCGGCCGCACGCCTGCTCGACGGCGTCGAACCCGAGGCCCTCGGCCCGCTCATCGCCGACGTCGTGCGGCTGCCGTGGCCCGAGCCGCAGACCACCGCAGCGGGCCTCGCCGGCGAGGTGGTCCAAGTCGATGCCTTCGGCAATCTGATCACGAACCTGCCGGCGGCATTCTGGCCGCACGTCGTCGCCGCCGGCGGCCTGCGGGTGGGCGAGCACGAATTCACCGTGCTCGTCCGCACCTATGGCGACGCCTCCCCGGGAACACCCGTGGCCCTCGTCGGCTCGCAGGGCTTCATCGAGGCGGCCGTCGTCGAGGGCCGCGCCGACGCACGATGCCACGCCGGCCGCGGCAGCCTGGTGGCGGTCGCCGGCCCGCGGACGCACTGACCTCCCGCGTGCACTGTTACGGCTGGGCTTGGCGGGCCGCTCCGAGAGTGAACCGACCGACGCCCGCTACACTGGCGGCATGAGTCCGACCGCCCCCGGCAGCCGAGCCACGTCCGAAGCACGCTCCGCCCCGACGGCGGCCCCGGCCCCTGCGGCCGACCTCCTCGCTGCCTGGGACCGTCGCCACGTGTGGCATGCGTTCACGCAGATGCGGGATTACGAGCCGCTCCTCCTGGAGAGCGGCTCGGGCTCCTGGCTCATCGACACAGAAGGCAACCGCTACCTCGATGGATCGGCGAGCATGTGGTGCAACGTGCACGGCCATCGCCATCCGCGGCTCGACGCCGCCGTCACCGCGCAACTCGCCAAGGTGGCCCATACCACGAACCTCGGCCTCTCCAACCCGACGACGGTGGAGTTCGCCAGGCGGCTGGTCGGCATCGCCCCCGCCGGCCTGGAGAAGGTGTTTTTCACGGGAGATGGCTCGAGCGCCGTCGAGGCCGCGCTGAAGATGGCATTTCAATTCTGGCGGCAGACCGATCCCCCGCAGCCGGCGAAGACCCGTTTCATCGCCATCGGCGAGGCCTACCACGGCGACACGCTCGGCGCGATCGGCGTCGGCGGAGTGGATCGCTTCACGGCGCTCTTCGCCCCGCTGACCTTCGTGGCGATCCGCCTCCCGTCGCCCGGCGGGCCTTGCCCGGCGACCGGCCGCCCGGCGCCATCGCTGGCGGAGGCTCTCGCCAGCGTGGAACAGGCACTCGCCACCCATGCGGGCGAAGTGGCGGCCATCATCATGGAGCCGCTCATGCAGGCGGCGGCGGGGATCTACGTGCACCCGCCCGGATTTCTTCGCGGCGTGGCCGATCTCGCGCGGAAGCACGATGTGCTCCTCATCCTCGACGAGGTGGCGGTGGGGTTCGGCCGCACGGGAACGATGTTCGCCTGCGAACAGGAAGATGTGAGCCCCGATTTTCTCTGCCTCGCCAAAGCCCTCACCGCCGGCTACCTGCCCATGGCGGCGACGCTCACGACCGAGCGGGTGTGGGACGCGTTCCTCGGCTCCGCTGCTGACCGGAGGACGTTTTTCCACGGCCATACCTACGGCGGCAATCCACTGGCTGCGGCGGTGGCGCTGGAATCGCTGAACATCTTCCGCGACGAGCGCGTGCTCGAACACCTGCCGGAAAAGATCTCGCGGCTCGCCGCACACGCCAACCGGCTGGCCTCCTTGGATCATGTCGGCGACGTGCGGCTCTGCGGCCTCGTGGCCGGGCTCGACCTCGTGGCCGACAAGCACACGCGGGCCCGCTACCCCGCTTACGAACAGCGCGGCATGCGGGCCTGCCGGGCGGCCCGCGACCAAGGCGCGCTCTTGCGGCCGATGGGCGACACGGTCGTGCTCATGCCGCCCCTGGCCATCACGCTCGACGAGATCGACCTCCTCGCCCACGCGGTCGAGCAGGGCATCCGCGCCGCGACGTCCTGACGGCTAATGCACCACCGACTTGCTGCCGTCGGTGGAGCCGCCGATCGGCGCCCCCTCGGGCAACGGCCGCCCTGCCGTGGGCATGCCGAGGCGGTGCAGTTCCTCGCGAATCTTTCGGAAACCCTCGAAGCTGTCGGGGTAGCACCAGAGCGTCACCGTCGTGTCGGGCGCGGCATTGGCGAGCAGGGCATGAAACCGCGACTGCGGCCTAAGAGCATCGGCGACGAGTTCCCCCGCGCCGGCCGACGACGGCCGCACCACCCACTCCCGCGACCGCACGAGCACCTGGCCACGGGACTGGTCGATCCTGGCCTCGATCACGTAGTCGAGCCAGAAATCCTGTTCGGGGCCGACCGACTCGACCCGCGCGGCCATCTCCGCGATGTCGCCCGAGCGCCGTCGCGTCTGGGCCTTTGCCAGTTCGAAGAGCTCCGTCAACGGAATGTAGGCGATGCGATCGCCCTCGAGGCGAAAGTGGATCTCCTCGCCCGTCACGGTGCGTCCGATCGGCGTGGGATAGGCGAGCACCTGCTCGGTGGTGGCCGGCGCATGGGCTAGGCCCTCGGCCTCGAGCTGCGTTTTTTCGATCTCATCCACCAACTGCTGCTTGCGGACGGAAACCTCCACGGCCCGCACGCGGCTTTCGTCGGCCGCCGCCTTGCGCGCCTCGACCTCGCGCGCGGCCGCCGCCACCGCGGTCGCCAATTCGACGCGAGCGGCGTTGGCCGCCTCCGCGGCAACGCTGAGTTGCTGCCCCTGGGCGACGAGCTCCTCAACCTCGCTTTCCACGCCCACGAGCGTGGCCTGCAGATCCCGCACCTCGCCGGAGATCGCTTCCAGCCGCGCCGGCGCGCCCGGCGCGGCATCGAGCACGATCTTCTGCACCCGTGCGCCCACCACCATCACGAGGATGATGAGAATGCCCACGATGTTCGTGATCACGTCGAGAAATGAGTCTTGGCCGACCGACTCGCTCTCCTCACGGGGCACTTTTCGCATGCGAGATTCCTCCGGAGCGGTGTCGTCAGGGCGACGTGACCATGGCGCTTGAACGTTCCACCGGCGGCAGCCGCCGGATGCCGTCACCTGACTTATGCCGCGTGTCGAGGCCGCTGTCGGTGAGCAGCCGCTCGATATCCTCGCGCCGCGATCGGCCCGTGGCGGTTTCCGACAGGATCAGTTGCGGCCGCCAATACATCCTGTCGCCCGCGATGCCCCAGCCTGCCACGCGGTCGTGCACGGCCTTCACGAGCAGATCGATCGAGTCGGCGGTGTTCACGCCCAGGGGAATCCGCGTCTGCACACGGCGGGCGCCGTCGTCGAAGAGCCGCACTTCGTCGATCGCACACTCCACGTGGATCGGCCTGGTGAGCGGCACCGGTCGGTCCGCGGAGGCCAGGCTCGCCCAGTTTTTGCCACGCGACTGGGCCATCGACCCGCCTGACGACCCGCCCGCGGCGCCGCCCACTTGCAGCATGCCGGGCATCGCCGCGGTGCCGCCGCCTCCCGCGCCGGCTCCACCGGCGGCCTGGCTCGCGCCGGAGCCACTTGCGCCAGCACCGCCCGCACTTCCGGCCTGTCCGCCAGCCGAACCCTGCCCACCACCCGAAGCGGCGCTGCCGGCCGCCGACCCGCCCGCGAATCGCGGGCTGCCAGCTTCGCCTGAAGCACCGCCGCCCGGCGACCCAGCCATGGCCGGATCGGCCCCAGCGCCTGGGGCCAAACCCTTTCCCCGCGCATCTCGGCCACCTTCACCGTTGCCGCCATTGCCGGTGCCCGGGCCGTTGTTTTCGCCAGCGCCAGCGCTGGCGGTGCCGGTGCCGCTGCCGTTGCCGCTGCCCTTTCCCGTGCCGTCGTTCCCGTCGCCGCCACCTTGGCCCGGACCACCGCCGGCGCCCGCCCCGCGGTCACCAGCGGCCGCGAGCAAAGCGCTGCCACCGGAGCCGCCACCCGTCGCGTTTTCCGATCCTCCGCCGAACGGTCCTCCCACCGCCCCGTCGCTCTCGCCGGCGGCAAAGCCGCGGGCTTTCTGTTGCGTCGACCAGTCCCACCGCGATTGGTCACCCAGCACCGTGGGGCCGCCGTTGGCCACCACGCCCCCGCGGGTCGTGGCGGCGCGGTACTGCTGCGGCGGACGGTTCGGCCGCGTGGGCCGTGCCTTTGCCAGCCATGCCAGCCGCTCGCGCGACTCCTCCACGGCCCGGCGCTCGACCTCGGCCAGCGCCGCATCCCGCGGTGGAAACGTGAGCGTCCAA
>JBIIIP010000038.1:0-26951 GCA_044234625.1 Pirellulales bacterium
GAATTCGCTCCCCCACGACTGAATCGCCTCCCGGGCCACGTAGTAGGCCATCACTCCGGACGGCCGCACCAGCAGCAGGGGGTAGGGCTGGGCGGCCGGATCGCCGGGAGAGGGCTGCGTATTGGCGAGATGCTCGCGGGCGGCCCGCAACGCGCTGGCGAGCGGATTCCCCGGGCCCGGCGGCCCCTCGAAATCCGCCGGGCTCAGCCGGATGCCTTCGGGCTGGAGAAAGACGCCGTCGATGCAGCACTCGATATACAGCGGACGACGGTGCGTGCCCGCCGACCCCACGTATGGCACCACGGCGTAGGCCGGCGGCTTGTCGGCGAGGTTCTTGCGTTTCTCGTCGAGCGATTCCTTGGCGGACCGCAGCCGGGCCTCGAGAGCCGCGATCTCGTCCGCCGCCGTGGCGGCCGGCCGCCCCTCCTCGTCGAGTGCCCGAGCGGTGCGCTCCAGCCGCGCCAGTTCGTCGGCGAGGCTCCGCGCATTTTCCTCGATGCCCGCCAACTGCATCCGCACCTTGGCGAGGTCTTCGGCCGTGCGGTCGCGGATGCCACGCGTCTGCTCCAGCCGCCAGGCGAGATCATCGCGGGCGAGCACGAGATCCTCCTCCGCGCGGGCGCCTTGCGAGGCTTGGGCCACTCCCGCATGGTGCTGGGCGGAGCGGCTGAAAAGCACGAGCACCACCAGCAGGGCGCCCATCGTGCAGAGGAGCACCGCGAGAAACGGAAACAGGGAGATGGTCGGGCCGACTGCGCGGCGGGAGCGACTCATGCGGCCTTTCCGGTGCGACGACTCGCCTGCAGGTCGACGTGGCGGGTCTCGGCCGCGGTGTCGCCCGCACGTGCGGCGAGAAGCTGCACCGCCGCGGCCAGTGTCGCCACGAGTTCCTCGAAACGCCCGGTCGCCCGCAGCGTGGAAAGATTGGCGTCGAGCACCCGCTCCAGCGAGGCCACGTCGCGCGTGGCCTCGACCACTCTCTCGAGGAGCTCCGTCTGCCCCGCGATCACCCTCTGGTTCTGCTCGAAACTCCGCATCGCGGCGGCCATCGATTCGGCGGCCAGCGACCAGCGGTCTTCCCGCTGCGACGCCAAACTGGCCTGCGCCTCGGCGAGTTCGCCAGCCCACCGCTTCAGTGCCGAGTCGATTGACATCTCGAGAGACAGACGCAGCCGATCGCCGGCAGCATCAAGCACGCCACCCATCGTCTCCGCGGCGGTCTTCTCCAGGGCCCTCCAGGCATCCTGCTGGGCCGCGAGGAGCCGATCAGAACTCCGCCCCACGGCCTCGCCGAGCCGGGCCACGGCAAGGGCAGTGCCGTCTCCCGTCGCCAGCGACTGAAAGCGGCCTGCCAGTGCCTCCCATGTTGACTCGTCGACCTGGCCGAGCAGCTTCTGCTCGCTGCGGTCGATGAGAAACTGCACGAACATCAGCACCATCGACAGCGCCAGGGCCGTGGCCGTGGTGTCGAACGCGGTGCCGAGCCCGGCCACCACGCCGGAGATGTTCTCCAACTGCGTCGGCGAGAGATTGGCAATGGCGACGGTGATCCCGATCACCGTTCCCAGGAAGCCCATGATCGGAATGGCCCAGACGACGAAGCGCACGAGGCCATAACTCGAAGCAGCCCGGGCGGCGTCGAGGTCGGCCAGGTATTTGAGATGGTCTTCCAGGCCGTCTGCCGTGCCGGTGCGGACAACGAGGTCGAGCCCCTCGCGCAGGCGGCGCACGAGATAGCCCTCCGCCGCCAGATCGGTTTCCCGCAGTTGCTCCTGGAGGTCGGCGGCTTCGATCGGGTTCTGCCCTCCCGCGGGGATGGCGGGGAGGAGATCGCCGCGCATCGCGCGTTTCTGGGCGGCGACATCGGCTGCTTTCAGGCAGAGCGCGGCCAAGCCCACCGCAAACAGCACGACCTCGACATATTCCACCCAGTGCCCGGCCAGATACCTGACGACGTTCGCGTCGCGGATCACGCCGCCGTGGATGAGGGCGAAGAAGCAGAACGACATCGCCCCGCCCCACAGGAGCGGAGAGCGGATGAGCAGCGCGGAGAGCGCGTTGACCTTCGACACGGGCGGCACCTCCCGAAACCAGCGGACAGCCGGCAGCCGACGCCACCGAAACTGTCCTCTCAATCGGTCTGCCTTGCCTCGCCGATTGAATCGAAACAGCCCGCAGGGTGAAACCTCGTTTTGCCTGCCCTTCTGACTCGCTATTCCCCCGCCGCGGCGCGAGCCTGCGGCAGCCGGGCAAGACAGGCAATCCGCTGCCGGCCCGGCTGGCCGGGAGCCGACCCGACGCCAGTAGTCCGTGGAAAAAGCCTGCCGTGGCCTTTTCCCACTTGGTCGACCGCGGATCGTAGAATGTGATCTGGAAACCGCCGATGAAAGAGGTGGTTCCACCGATCCCGAGATCCCGCCCATGGCCGGTCGTTTTCTATCTCTCGAGGAAACCGCCCAACGTCTGGGCGTGACCGTCGATGAGGTGAACCGCCTCGTTGATCGCAAGAAGCTTTTCCCGATGCGGGATGGTGCCGCAATCAAGTTCAAGGTCGATGACGTGGAGGCGGCGGCCGGGCACCTGGGTGAGGAAAGTTCGCGGTTCGACGACCTCTCGCTCGACATCCGCTCGGGCTCGGTGATCGGCAGCGGATCGGCCGCACCCGCGTTGAGCGGCATCGAGGCCGACGACCTCGTGCTCGACGACCTGGCCATCGAAGATGAGAAGGACGCGGCGTCGGTGTTCATCGACGAGCCGTTGGCTCCCGGACGTGCCGCGGGAAGTGGAGCACTCTCGCTGGATTCGCTGAGCGGTGGCTCGCTGTCTCAGGATTCAGGCACTCTCGCCATCGACCTGAGCGATGCGACGAGGCTCGGGGATGCCTCCGGGGGATCGCTCGTCGTCGGCTCCGGCGCCGGGCTCGCCAAGGGGTCCGGGGCAACCGGCGCAGGCGCCGCACTCTCGGGGGTGCTTGACAGTGGACTTTCCCTGGAAGACGACGACGCGGCGCTGACGACCCTGGGCGGCTCAGCGATCGATATGGAGACCGGCGGCGGCCTCGATGCCGGGTTGGATGACGCCGCCACCATGCTCGGCAGCGACGACTTCGAACTGGGCGGCCTCGGCGGTGACGACGAGAGCGCCTCGGTGGTGATCGCCGCGGACGAGTCTACTGAATCGAGTTTCTTCACCGAGACGATGGCCGGGGCCAGTTCTGGCTTTGAGGAAAGCTCCGCCTCCAGCATGGCGGTGGCGACGGAAGAGGGCTTCCCGGGCATCCGCATGACCCCCGACACGCGCTTCAGCGCGCTGCAGGTCTGCGGACTCGTCTGCTGCACGCTCATGCTGCTCACGGGTGGTTTCGTGGCCCTGGATTTGGTGCGGACGATCGGCAGTCCCGACGCCACCAAGATGGCCAACCCCTTGCTCGACGCCATGTCCGAAGCCTTCGGCTGGCGGTAGGCGATTCTCGGCGGATGCGCTCGCGGCGCTATACTGGGGTGACCATGGTCACCTGCCTCCCAGCCAGCGGCACATCGTTTTCCAGCCACGTCTGCGGGATTGCGCTGATCGGCTCCCTCGCCCTGGCGCTCAACGCCGGCTGCACGGCCCAAGCCGACATCCGCCCGGGAGACGTGCGGACCTATCGAATCCCCCGGCCGGCTGCGGCGGCCGATCGGCCCCGCCCCCCCCGGGAGCCCGTGGCAGCGGGTCTCCGCTACGGGGTGCCCCCCGGCTGGGAAGACCGCGGCGCCTCCGGCATGCGGCTGGCCACGCTCGCCATGCCTCCCGGCGGGCAGCACGAGGTGACGGTGATCCCCGCCTCCGGCAGCCTGGAAAGCAACGTGGCCCGCTGGGTTGGCCAACTTGACGAGGCGGCCGACGAAGACACCCGCCAGCGTCGGGCGGCCGCGGCCATCGCCGCCGCCGAATCACTCGACGTCGATGGCGCGAAGGCGTCCGTCGTGTTGCTTCTCGACGCGGCGGCGGAGTCTTCCGCCGATGCCGGCCAAGCCGTCCTCGCGGCGATCATCCCGATCGATGATACATCGGCTCTCTTCGTGAAGTTTAAGGGTGATGCCGGCGTCGCCCGCCGGGAGCGGGAAAACTTCACCCGGTTTGTCTCGTCGATCCGCTGGAAGTGATGCCAGGAAAGGGATTCCCGCATGGCCATCGGCAGTCTTTCCGACACATCCTTCGGCGTCAGTGCCGGCGACCGTGCCGCCATGGGCGAGCGGCTGTGGTGGCTCATGAAGGCCGCGGGCTCGCTCAAGATCACGGTCGTGATGTTTCTCGCGGCCACGTTCCTGCTTTTCGTGGGCACGCTCGCCCAGGATGAGAAAAACCTCCCCGAGGTGAAGGCGGAGTATTTCAACAGTTGGGTGGCGCGGGTGCCGCTGTCCGACTTCGTGCCCGTTACCGTCTTCGGGCCGACGAACGTGCCCGGCTGGCTGCCGTTTCCGGGCGGAGCCACCGTCGGCCTCGTGTTGCTCGTGAACCTGATCGCCGCCAAGGCGACGCGGTTTCACGTGGCCGCCTCCGGTAGCCGTCTTCTGTGGGGCCTGCTCGTCACCGCCGCCGGCGGACTGCTCACCACGGCTGTCATCCTCACCGGCCATCATGCCGACGGCCTCCAGGGCAGCCCGCCCATTTCGTATGAAACCGTGTGGCGGATGGTGCAGGGGGGCTGCCTGCTGGCCGCCGTCGGGCTTGGCTGGGCGGCACGGGGCAGCCGGCAGCAACTGGTTCGCTGGATTCTCGTCGGCGCGGCGGCCGTGGCGGCGGCGATGTTCGTGCTCACGGTGCGCGGCGGCGATGCCTGGCGGATGAACGACCCGGGCCTGCGGATCATGTGGCAGTTGATCCAATCCAGCGCCGCCGCGCTCGTGCTCCTGGCGGGCCTGGTGCTCGTGTTCGGCGCCCGCGGCGGCAACGTGCTCATCCACGTCGCCGTCGGCCTGCTCATGGTCGGCCAGTTCGTGTTCGGCGATCGGCAGATCGAGGAGCGCATGGCGATCATCGAGGGCCAGACGACGAATGTGGCCTTCCGCACCGACGAGACGGAACTGGCTGTCATCGACGCGAGCGACCCCGCCGAGGATGCCGTCACCGCTATCTCGGGGCGGCTGCTCGCGGCCCGGGCGGAAGGGGCGCCGCTCGCCGTCGAGCAGCTTCCCTTCGATATCACGGTCGAGAAATATTTTCCCAACTCGAGCGTCGTGCGCGTCGGGCCGTTGGCGCCCAATCCGGCGACGGCCGGTCTGGGCACGGGCTGGCTGGCCACGTTCAAGCAGCCGGAAGGGGGCGCCTCTTCCAAGCCCAACATCGCCTCCGCCTACGTGAAGTTGGTGGAACGCGGCACCGGCCGAAACCTCGGCACGTACCTGGTCTCCCAGTTTCTCAACGACCAGGGCCAGATCTTCATGGGCGCCGGCGCGGATGAATGCGACACCGTCGACGTGGACGGCAAGCCCTGGCGTCTGCAGCTTCGCTACCGCCGCGAATACAAGCCCTACACGGTCACGCTCGACGACGTGAAGAAGATCGATTACGCGGCGAGCGCGACGCCGCGGGATTACTCCTCCTACGTCACGTTCACCGACACCGCCATCCGGGCCGAGCAGAAGGGGCGGATCTGGATGAACAATCCGGTCCGGTACCGCGGCGAGACCTTCTACCAGAGCCAGTATTCCGAGGTGGATCTCGGCGGGGGCAGGGTGGGGGAGATGACGGGCCTGCAGGTCGTGGAGAACGCCGGCTGGCTGATTCCCTACGTCGCCTGCGTACTCGCCTTCTGGGGCATGCTCGTGCACTTCGGCGGCACGTTCGTGCGGTTCGCCGATCGCCGTGAACGGGAGGCGGCGGGAGACCGGCCCACCGTCAACGCTGGGACCGCGGCCGCCATGCCGCATCGCACAAAAGGCCGCGAGGCTGCCGGCGGGGCCGCCGCCCCGGGCTGGCTGATTCCCGCCCTCGCACTGGCCACGGTCGCGGTCGTCGCCATGCCGGGCCTGCGCGAACCCAAGCCGCGGGAGGGCCAGACCGACTGGCAGGGTGTCGGTGCGATCCCGCTCATGCACGAGGGCCGCGTGAAGCCGCTCGACAGCGTGGCCCGCACCACGCTGCAACTCCTCGGCAACCGGTCGTCGGTCGTGATGCCGGAAGGGGCCTCTTCATCCGGCCCGACGGGTCGCATCCCCGCACCGCAGTGGCTGCTGGCCCACATGGCCGGAGCGGACTGGGTCGATCGCGCGCCTGTGTTTCGCATCGACGCCCTGGAAGTGCTCGATCTCTTCGACCTCACGCGCCGCCAGGGGCATCGCTATTCGGCGGCCGAGCTCGCCCCGGGCCGGGCCGCGCTGCGGAAGCAGCTCGAGGCGATTCGCGACGTGCCGCCGGAACAGCGGTCGTTCGTGCAGAAGAAGTACGTGGAAATCGAGACCAAACTGATGGCCTACGACCTCATCCGCTTCGCCTACGAAACACCGCAGCTGCCGCAGCCCGCCGGCGAAGGCGAAGAGGCCAAGCGCGGGTTTCTGGAGCAAGTGCAGCGGGTGATGCAGGGGGCGCGGATGATCGAGGCGAATCATCCGCCGGCGGCGATCCCGCCAGCGGCCGATGGCCCGGTGGACGGCCCCTCCCCCGGCTCGTCGTGGCAGGCGCTCTACCCGGCCGTGGTCACCGCCCTCGTGGGCCGCGTGCTCGAGGGCCGGGAGGGCGCGTTACCGTATCGGCTGAACCCGGCGATCCTGCCGTTCACCGACCTGCTCGCGGCGGTGGACGCGCCGCCGCAGCGGCTCAACGCGGCGCTGGCGTCCTTCCGGTCCGCCGCGGCGGCCCTGCCCGCGGTGCAGCGGTCGGCAGCCAAGGCCCGCTACGAAGCCTGGTTCAACGGCTTCAATCCCACCGACCGGGCGAAGTGGCTCTACGTGCTGGCCACGGTGCTGAGCTTCGCGAGCTTCCTGGTCTGGCATCGGACGCTGAACCGTTTCGTCTCCTGGATGCTCGTGGGCATTCTCCTGCTCCACTCGTTCGCGATCCTCGCGCGGATCTACCTCACGGGCCGGCCCCCGGTCGTGAATCTGTACTCCTCGGCCGTGTTCATCGGCTGGGCGTGCGTCGTCGCCGGCCTCGGCCTCGAAGCTCTCTACCGCCTCGGCATCGGCAACCTCGTGGCCGCGATCAGCGGCGCGCTGACGCTGATGGTGGCCTACGGCCTCGACTCCGGCGACACGATGCACGTGCTGCAGGCCGTGCTCGACACGCAGTTCTGGCTGTCGACCCACGTGATCACCGTCACGCTCGGCTACGGTGCCACCTTCCTGGCCGGGATGCTCGGCACCTGCTCCATCGTGCAACGCATCTGGTCGGCCTGGCGGCCGCACCGCGATGCCGTCGCCGACGCGGGCGGGCGACAGCTCCAGGATCGCCTCTATCGCATGACCTACGGCGTGGTCTGCTTCGCGCTCTTCTTCAGCTTCATCGGCACGGTGCTGGGCGGCCTCTGGGCCGACGACAGCTGGGGCCGGTTCTGGGGATGGGATCCCAAGGAGAATGGCGCGCTCATGATCGTGCTCTGGAACGCGGCCGCGCTGCACGCGCGCTGGGACCGCTGGATCGGCCCCCGCGGGTTCGGGCTCTTCGCCATCGGCGGCAACATCATCACCGCCTGGAGCTGGTTCGGCACCAACCAGCTCGGTATCGGCCTGCATAGCTACGGGTTCACCAGCGGCGTGCTCATGCTGCTGGCGGGCTACGTGGCCAGCCAGCTCCTCCTGGTGGGCGCCGGGCTCCTGTGGACACGCTCGGCGCAGACGCCGGCGGTTTCCCACCGCTGACGAAAGCGAAGCATCCGTAGCGGGCTTTCGTGTTGAAGAGGGCTCGCGAATGACGATACACTCGGATGCCTTCGTGTCTGCGTTTCCCTTCCCACAGCCCCGCCGCTGGAGTGTTCGCCCGCCATGGTGACAGCGAAGCCGGCAGCAATGACGCGGGCGTCCCTCGGGCCAGGGATCGTGGCCTGGGTCCTGGCTGTCGCCGCCGGCATGGCTCCGGGCGCCGGCCATGCCGACGCCCCCCCTGACTTCAACCGCGACATCCGGCCGATCCTCTCGCGAAACTGCTTCGCCTGCCACGGCCCCGACGAGCATGACCGCCGCGGCGGCCTGCGGCTCGACGTCCGCGACGCGGCGACGAGCGAGCTCGACAGCGGATCCACCGCGATCGTGCCCGGCGAGCTCTACGCGAGCGAACTCGTGGCGCGGATCCACGACACCGACCCCGACACCATCATGCCGCCGCCGGAGACGAACCATGTGCTTTCCGCGGACCAGAAGCGGCTGCTGGAGAAGTGGATCGAGGCGGGCGCCCCCTATTCGCCACACTGGGCCTATGTCGCCCCGCAGTCCCGCGAGCCCCCGGCCGTCGCCAGCCCCGACTGGCCGGCCAACTGGGTCGATCGTTTCGTGCTCGCGCGGCTCGAACGCGAGGGGCTCACCCCGGCGGCCGAGGCCGATCCGGTCACGCTCGTGCGGCGGCTCACGTTTGACCTCACGGGCCTGCCGCCGACGCCGGCCGAGGTCGCCGCCTACCTCGCCGACGAAAGCCCCGACCGTTACTCCGAACTCGTCGACCGGCTGCTCGCCTCGCCGCGGCATGCCGAACGGCTGGCAGCCTGGTGGCTCGACCTGGTGCGGTATGCCGACACGGTGGGCTACCACGGCGATCAGACGTTCGGCATCGCGCCCTACCGCGACTGGGTGATCCGCGCCTTCCTCGACAATGTTCCCTTCGACCGGTTCACGGTGCTGCAGCTCGCCGGCGACCTGGTCGGCCCCGCCTCGGGCGAGCATCCCGACGATCCGGTCCTGGCGAGCGCCTACAACCGCCTCCTCCAGACGACGCACGAGGGGGGGCTGCAGCTCAAGGAATACCGGGCGATCTACCAGGCCGACCGGATCCGCAACGTCTCGGGCGTGTGGATGGGGGCCACGCTGGGCTGCGCCCAGTGCCACGACCACAAGTACGACCCCTACACGAGCCGCGATTTCTACACGTTCGGCAGCTTCTTCGCCGACATCGACGACGAGAAGCACATGGCCAACGCGGGCTTCGGCGGCGACAACCTCAATGCACTGCCCACCACGCGGCGGCCCGAGCGCTGGATGGTGGGACCGTTCGACCGCCCGCGGGCCGCCGAACTCGACGCGCTTATCCATTCGCTCGAGAACCAGCTGCCGCCGCTCGTGCTGCCGCCGCGGGCCCAGCCGCAAGAGCCGGAGCCAGAGAGCGTTGTGGCCAGCCGGATCGAGTTGGGGGAATTGCAGGCCGAACGCGATGCGCTCGCCCGGAGGCTCGTCGTCACCCAGGCGCTCGCCGAGCCACGCACCGTGCGCGTCTTGGCCCGCGGCAACTGGATGGATGAATCCGGTCCGGTGGTCGCGCCGGCCATCCCGGCGTTTCTCGGCACGCTCGCGCCGGCCTCGGGCAGCCGCGCCACGCGAGCCGACCTCGCCCGCTGGCTTGTCACCCCCGTGGGCGAAGGGGGCGTCGGCGAATACACGGCCCGCGTCACCGCCAATCGCCTGTGGGCGGTCTTCTTCGGCGCCGGACTGTGCCGCAGCGTCGGCGATCTCGGCGGCCAGGGGGAGCTGCCCGACCATCCTGAACTACTCGACCGCCTGGCGCTCGACTTCGTCCGCACCGGGTGGGACATGCGGGCGCTCATCCGCACGATCGTGACCACCCGTGCCTACCGCATGGCCTCCGCCGCCTCCCCCGATCTGCTCGCCCGTGACCCCGACAACCGGCTTCTGGCCCGCCAGGGGCGGTGGCGGCTGCCGGCCGAGAACGTCCGCGACACGGCGCTGTTCGCCAGCGGCCTGCTCGTCGAGAAGCTCGGGGGCGAGAGCGTTCATCCCTACCAACCCGCCGGCTACTACCGGCACCTCAATTTCCCCCAGCGCGACTACACCGCCGATGCTGATTCACGGCAATGGCGGCGCGGGCTCTACGTGCATTGGCAGCGTATGTTTCTCCATCCCCAATTGCTGGCCTTCGACGCGCCCAACCGCGAGGAGTGCACCGCGGCCCGCATGCGGTCGAACACACCGAAGGCGGCGCTCGTGCTGCTGAACGACCCAACGTTCGTGGAGGCCGCCCGCGCTCTCGCGCAGCGGACGCTGCGCGAAAGCGGCCCGACGGATGCCGCGCGGATCACCTTCCTCTGGCGGCAGGCGCTCTCACGCGAGCCGGATACCGCGGAGCTCACCCTGGCCAGTGGCCTGCTCGATCGCCGCCGCATGGAGTTTCAGCAGTCCCCGCAGGCCGCCGACGAGCTTTTGGCGGTGGGCATCGCCCCGCGCGACAACTCGCTGCCTGCGGCCGAGCTCGCCGCGTGGACGGCGGCCGCCCGCGCCGTCCTCAACCTCCACGAGGCCATCGCGCGGTATTGACCTTCCGCCCCACAGCCCGACTCAGCGGAGACGACCATGACGCATCCCATGTTGCCCGACGCCGCCGCGGTTCACCGCCGCACGTTTCTCGCCCGCTCGGGCCTGTCGCTCGGCGGCGCCGCGCTCGGTAGCCTGCTCGCCCGTGACGCGCTGTCGGCCGCCGCATCCGTGGGCGCCGCCCGGCAGTCCTCCGGGCTTGGGTATGCGGGTGCGGTCCATCCGCTCCACCATCCGCCGCGGGCGAAGGCGGTGATCTTCCTCTGCCTGGCCGGGGGCCCCAGCCACCTGGAGACCTTCGACTACAAGCCGGTGCTCGCCGACCTGGACGGCAAAGCGATGCCGGAGAGCGTCACGGCCGGCCAGCCGATCGCGCAGTTGCAGGGCAAGAAGCTCATCTGCCTCGGGCCACGGGCGTCGTTCTCGCGTCGCGGCGGGGCCGGCACGCCGGTGAGCGACTTCTTCCCGCGGCTCGGCGATCTTTCGCACAAGTTCGCCGTCGTCAAAAGCATGGTCACGGAGCAGATCAACCACGACCCGGCGCACACCTTCATGAACTGCGGCACGGCGCTCTCGGGCCGGCCGAGCATGGGCGCGTGGGTGACCTACGGCCTGGGGAGCGAGGCCGACGACCTGCCCGGCTTCGTGGTGATGACGAGCAAGATCGGCCGCAGCCCGCAGCCGATCGCGGCGCGGCAGTGGCATTCCGGTTTCCTGCCGGGGCAGTTCCAGGGGGTGGAATTCGCCACGAGCGGCTCCCCGGTGCATTACGTGACCAATCCTCCGGGCGTGTCGGCCGCCCACCAGCGAGACCTCGTCGACACGGTCGCGGCGCTCGAGCGGCATCGGCTCCAACGGCTCGCGGATCCCGAGGTGGCCACGCGGATCGCGCAGTACGAGCTCGCCTTCCGCATGCAGTCGAGCGTGCCGGCGCTCGCCGACCTCTCCGGCGAGACGGCGGAGACGCTCGCCCTCTACGGCGCCGAGCCCGGCAAGGCGACCGTCGGGACGAACTGCCTCATGGCCCGCCGGCTCGTGGAGCGGGGCGTGCGGTTCGTGCACCTCTACCACAGCGACTGGGACCACCACTCCGGCATCGACGGCTTCATGAAGGAGATCTGCCCACCCACTGACCGCGCGGCGGCGGCGCTGCTCATCGACCTCGACCGCCGCGGGCTGCTCGATGAGACGCTCGTCGTGATCGGCGGCGAGTTCGGCCGCACGCCCATGGGGCAGGGGGATGGGAAAGCGATCGGCCGCGACCACCACATCAAGGGCTTCAGCATGGCACTGGCCGGTGGCGGGATCAAAGAGGGCATCACCCACGGCGAGACCGACGACTTCGGCTACAACGCGATCAACGACGTGGTCCACGTCCGCGATCTGCACGCCACGATGCTCCATCTCCTCGGCATCGATCACGCGCGGTTCACGGTCGAGTACCAGGGGCTCGACACGAAACTCACGGGCGTGGAGCCAGCCGCCGTCGTGAAGGCCATTCTGGCATGAGGCGGCCGCGCGGCCGCCGCGTCACGGGGCCAGCCTGTCGAGAACCCAGCCTCCGTCAGCGGCGCGGCGGAAGCAGAGCCGATCATGGAGGCGGCTCGGCCGCCCCTGCCAAAACTCGATCCGCTCGGGCACGAGGCGGTAGCCACCCCAGTGCTCCGGCCGAGGGATCGCCGCGTCGTCGGGATGCTCCTCGCGAAACCTCCGATACAGTTCCTCGAGCGCCGTGCGGCTCTCGATCACCTCGCTCTGCGGCGAACTCCAGGCACCGATCCGTGACGAACTCGGCCGGCTGCGGAAATAATCGTCGCTCTCGCCCTCGCTCGTCCGCTCCACCCGGCCTTCGATCCGCACCTGCCGCTCCAGGTCGGCCCAGTGAAACGTGAGCGCGGCCTGGGGATTGGCCTGCAGTTCCCGCCCCTTGCGGCTCTCGTAGTTGGAGAAGAAGCAGAAGCCGCGGGCATCGAATCCGCGAAGCAGCACGACGCGGGCCGATGGACGCCCATCGACGGCGGCGGTAGAGAGAACCATGGCCTCGGGCTCGGGCACGCCGGCCGCGACCGCGGCGTCATACCAGGCGGCGAACTGCGAGATCGGGTCGCGGTCCACCGTGGCTTCATCGAGCGCAGCCTGCTCGTATTCCTTGCGGGCGTGGGTCTTTCTGGTTTCCATCGGCGGCAGTCCTCGGACTCCTACTGTAGCCGAGACGCGGCCGATCGGAGGGGCTGCCACCGCCCCTCACGGAATCGCGACACGGCCACGCCGACAGCGGCCAGGTCGACGGCGATCGCACCCTCGCCGCCGGTCTTGACCACGGCCGACGGCCGGTCACCCCGCGCCGTCTCATAGGCCGCCATCACGTCGGCCCAGCGCCGTCCGCCGATCCCGCTCACCAGCACCCAATCGGGCGCGGTCGCCCGGGCGATGTCGGGCGGCAGGCTCGTGGCGCTGCCGTGGTGGGGAGCCACGAGCACATCGCAGGAGTCGGGATCGGCCGCCACGAACGCCGCCTGCGACTCCCCCTCCACATCGCCCGTGAGGAGGAGCCGTCGGCCCGCCGCCTCGACGGACATCACCAGGCTCGTCTCGTTGTCCGATCGCCAGCGGAAGCGGCCGGCCTCTTCGCCGGCCGCGCGCCGCCGCGGCTCGGCGTGCAAGACTCGCACCCGGCAGTGCGGATCGAGGGCGAACGATTCGCCGGCCGCCACCGTGCGCACCGCCACGCCCGCCTGCCGCGCCAGCAGAAGCAACTCGCCCACGGCCGCCGTGTCGCGGTCGATGAACGCCTGCGACACCACCAGTTCCCCGACGGCGAAACGCTGCAGCAGCATCGGCACGGCGTTGAAATGGTCGGCGTCGGCATGCGACACCACCAGCGTGTCAATGCGGCCGAGGCCTTCCTCCCAGAGCACGGCCGACATGGCGCGGCCCGCGGCAGCCGGGCTGCCGAGCCTGCCGGCGTCGTAGACGAGGCAGCGGCCGGCCGGGCTGCGGACGACCACGCCACAGCCGTGTCCGACCGCGGCGACCACCGCCCGCAGCGAGTCGGTCGGCGGTCCCCAGCACATGGCACCCAGGCCGGCAACCAGCCCCACCCCCATCCAGCTCCCGACGGCGCACGCCCACGGACC
This sequence comes from Pirellulales bacterium, assembly GCA_044234625.1. Lineage (GTDB taxonomy): Bacteria > Planctomycetota > Planctomycetia > Pirellulales > UBA1268 > CACORA01. The sequence continues at coordinate 13,589 of JBIIIP010000038.1, forward strand.
GGGCTCCCGCTGCCTCTCCCGCGCCACGACGACCAACACCGTCGCGATGACCACGCACCAGCCGGCTACCCACCATGGCGGCGGCCCCGCCGTCCACCAATGGCCACCGGGAAGGCTGGCCCCCCACGATACCGCGGCATCCAGGCACCCGAGCGCCAGGTCGCATACTCGCCCGCAGGCCAGGGCGGCCGTTTCCGACACGGCCGCGGCCAGAAGACACGAAAACCCGGCCGCCATCGCCACGGCCACCAACGGCGCGATCAGTGGGTTGAGCACGAGCGCGATCGGACTGACGACGTGGAAGGTGGCCGCCACGATCGGGGCCGTGACGGCCCAGATCACCGCCCCGGTGACGAACAGGTCGACCGCGGAGAAGGCCCAACGACGGGTCCGTCGCTCCAGCGGCGTGCGGCTGCGTTCGATGAGCCGGGCGATCGGGTCGTCGCCGCCTGACCGTCCGTTGCGCATCCCGGCCATGATCACCAGGACGGCCGTCGACAGGAACGACAGTTGCGTGCCGACGCGAAAGACCTCCGCGGGCTGCACGACCAGAATGACCATGGCCGCGATGGCCAGCGCATTGAGGCCCTGCGACCGGCGGCCGAGGAAGGTGCCCAGCGTGGCCAGCCACACCACGAGCGTCGATCGCACCACCGGCGTCTCCGGCCTGACGAGGAGCATGTAGCCACCCGTCAGGCCGACCACGGCCGCGACCATCGCCGCGCGACGCAGCCCCGCCAGCCGCACGAGCCCGCAGATGGCCCACGCGAGGAGGCCGACGTGCAGCCCCGAGATGGAGAGGATGTGGATCGTGCCCGTCACCAGGTAAGCATCCGCCTCGTCGCGGGGCATGGCCTCGCGCCCGCCGATGAGCAGGGCCGCCGCCAACCCCGCCCGCTCGGGGCCGATGCAGCGGCCAAGCACAGCCGCCCCACGGCCGCGCACCTTGTCGATCAAGGCCGCGAGCGTCGGCAGTTTCGCGGTGGCAAGCGTTGTGACCGCCGCCGCCGACTCGACGCGGATCCGCGACAGGCAGCGGGTTCCCCGGGCGCGGCCGCGGGGGTCGAATTCACCCGGGTTGAGTCCCGGCTCCGGCCGCATGCCGTGGCCGATGATCCGCACGCGGTCTCCCACGCCCACCGGCGGCGGTTCCCCGTCGACCATGACGATCGCCCGCCCCGAAACCGTCTGCCAGGAGCCACCGTGCCGGACACGGCGCACGGCCACGGTGGCCTCGCTGGCCAGCCGCTCGGCCGCATCCGCCGGGCGGGCAGCCGCCAGCCGGCTTCCGTAGGGCGGCACGGTCAGCCGCCGCAGCGGCTCGACGACCACGCCCTCGATGGCCACCGGCGTGGCCGTGCCCGTGAGCCGCCAGGCCAGGTCATCGCCGGGGAAGACGCTCCACGATGCCATCGACCATGCCGCGCTCGCGGTGGCGATGGCCAGCAGCAGGGAGCCAGCCGCCGCCCGGGGCCATGCCCGGCGGTGGAACACGAGCCACAAGGCCAACGCCACCGCCGCCGCGCTCCACCAGCCGCCCACGGCCAGGATCGCCGCCCCGGGCACCTCGCACACCCGCGCCGCGACGCATCCCGCCGCCATGGCGCCGGCGACAGCGATCAGGGGGCGGCAGGGCAGCGGCTCGTGCCGCAGCCAGGGCTGCACGCGCCACCACACATCCGCGGTCAGCGATCGCATCATCGACGGGCCCTCGGGCGGAGCAAGCGGCGACCACCACGATCGCCCACTCTCTCAAAGCGAGCGCCGGGCCGGGGAGGGGCAACAAAAATTTCGCCTACCGCCTGGCCTGCACGATTCGCGGGAGCCCCGCGAGATCCTTGAGCGTGGGCCCAGGCGTCAGGCCCGGGCCGGCAGCCAGGGCGGCTTCGGCCGCCTTCACCACGGCAGGCCCGATCTCCACCAAGAGCCAGCCCCCCGGGGCGAGTCGCTCCGCAGCCCCGGCCGCCAGCCGCTCGACCACCTCCACGCCGCTGGGCCCGGCGACGAGGGCCTCCCGCGGTTCGTGGTCGCGAACATCGCGCGGGAGCCCGGCAAACTCGTCCTCGCGCACATACGGTGGGTTGCTCACGATCATCTCCCACGGCCCGGCCGTCGCGGCGGCGGCGAAGAGGTCGCTCTCCACGAACCGGATCCGCTCGGCGACGCCGAGCCGCTCGGCATTGTCGCGGGCCACCTCGAGCGCCGCACCGGAAACGTCGACCGCCGTGACCACGGCCTCGGGTAGCCGTTTCACGACCGCGATCGCGATCGCGCCCGACCCCGTGCCGATGTCGATGATCCGCGGTGCCGCCACTCCTCGTGCCGCCATTTCCTTGGCCAGATCGAGGGCCCTCACCACGAGCCCCTCCGTTTCCGGCCGCGGCACGAGCACGGCGGGCGTCACGCGGAAGGGTAACGAGAAAAATTCCTTCGCCCCCACCAGGTAGGCCACCGGCTCGCCGGCCCCGCGACGTTTCACGAGCTCGCGAAACCGGGCCCGCTCGGGCTCGGCCACGGGGGTCTCGAACGCCGTGTAGAGGGCGATCCGCGGGCAGCCGCGGACGTGGGCGAGCAGCACCTCGGAATCGAGCCGCGGCGAATCGCTGCCCCGCGTGGCGAGCCAGTCGGTCGTCCAGGCGAGCAGCCGTCCCACCGTCCACGCCTCGCCGGCGGCTGCGGCATCGCTCATGCGGACTGTTTCTCCATGGCGGCCTTCCGCTGCTCACGGGCCCGCGATTCGATGGCGTCGATCACCAGCCCCAGCCGGCCGGCCATCACCTGGTCGAGTGTGAAACTCTCGTTGATGCGATGGTCGGTGACGCGGTTCTGCGGGAAGTTGTAGGTGCGGATCCGCTGGCTGCGGTCGCCGGAGCCGACGAGTTCCTTCCGCTCGGCCGACCGTTTCTCATGCTCGATCCGCCGCTCGTGTTCGTAGATCCGCGTCTTCAGCACCCGCAGCGCCTTGGCGAGGTTCTTGTGCTGGCTCTTCTCGTCCTGGCACTGCACGACGATGCCGGTGGCGAGGTGCGTGAGCCGCACCGCGGAGGCGGTCTTGTTGACATGCTGCCCGCCCGGGCCGCTGGCGCAGAACAGATCCTTGCGGTAGTCGTCGGGGGAAAGCGACACCTCCACGTCTTCCGGCTCCGGCAGCACGGCCACCGTGGCGGCCGACGTGTGGATGCGGCCCTTCGTCTCGGTGTCGGGCACGCGCTGCACGCGGTGACCGCCGCTTTCGTGCTGCAGCCGCCGGTAGACGTTGTCGCCGGACACGCCCAGCACGAGCTCCTTGAAGCCGCCGAGCTCCGTGGGGCTGGCATCCATCACTTCCACGTCCCAGCCCTGCTCGGTGCAGAAGCGGCGATACATCTCGAAGAGATCGCGGACGAAGAGTGCCGCCTCGTCGCCGCCCGTGCCGGCCCGCAGCTCCATGATGCACCGCGCGCGATCGGCATCCTCATCGCCGGAGCAGGCGTCCATCAATTCCTCCCACTCCTGCTCGCGTCGCTGCTCGAGCGGGGGCAGTTCCGCGGAGGCCAGCTCCTTCATCTCGGCATCGTCGCCGCGGGCGATCTCATGGAGCTCGGCGATCTGCCGCTCGAGTGCCACGAAGCCGCGGTACTTGAGGGCCAGCCTCGCGAGCGTGCCGTGCTCCCGGGCGGTGGCCGACAGCCGCTGCTGGTCGGTGAGCACGGCCGGGTCGACCAGGGCGCGCTCCAGTTCCTCGAATCGGGAAAGCTTGGCTTCGAGCTGGTCGCGCATGAATCAGGCGGCTCACGACGCCGCTTCGGCGGCCTTTTTCTTCTTCAGGCTCGCGTAGCCGGCCCCGGCGAACTTCGACTTGAACTTCTCGATCCGGCCGGCCGTATCGACGAACTTCAACTTGCCTGTGAAGAACGGGTGGCAAACGTTGCAAATGTCGACCTTGATTTCGGGCACCGTGCTCCGCGTGGAGAAGGTGTTGCCGCAGCCGCAGCGGACAAGGGTGTCGATATAGGAAGGGTGGATGCCGTCTTTCATGGTCGTCGGTGGGGCTGGCGGAATCGGGGAATGGTCAAGAGCGAACATGGGAGGATACCCGCCGCCCGCCCCGGGGGCAACGTGACTGCCGTGACAGAGCCTACAGAGCGGGGAAGAACTACGACACCGCAGAATGAGGTGACCGTCGACCCGGAAAACCCGCAGTGTCTCTCCCAATCGCCGCGAACATGCAATCAGGGGGTACTTTTTCCGCGTGCGGCCGCCCGCGCCGCAAGAATCCGGCTCCCGAACCGCTGCGGCGACGCGTCGCCCTGCAGGGCCGTGACGGCATCGGCGGTGCGGCCGAGCGCCAGGAATGCCTGCGCGAGGTTCACTCGGGCGGCGTCGGTCCAGCGGGAGTCGGGACTGGCACCGAGCATCATCCGCTCCAGGTAGTCGACGGCCGCCTCGTTGTCTCCCTCGGCGAGCGTGAGGACGCCGAGCCAATAGGTGGCATCCTCCTTCATCTGCGCGTAGAGCCGTCGCATGGCCTCGGCCTGCGGCGGCGGTAGCCCCGCCGTTGCGGCGGCCACCGCCGCTGCCGGAGGCCGGGCCGCAAGGTAGGCCGCCTTGGCTCCTTCGGGACCGGCGAAGTCGCCGCGAAATTCCCGCACCCTGGCCGCATACAACGGCCGCAGCACCCGCCCTCGGGAGAACGGTTCATCCGTCGCCGTCCGCTGCATCGCCAGCGACATCACGGCCAGTTCGGCCGACGCGGCGGCCCGCGTCGCCGGCAGCCCCCGGCGGAGGGCGGTTTCCCAGGGAAAGGCCCACAGCCCGACGCGGTCGGCGGTGATGCCGGCCGCCGTCGCCGCGCGGCCGGCGACGGCAGTCACGTCGATCGAGAGGGACATCTCGCTGGCCCCGGCCAGCCGCGCTTCGAGCCGTTGCATGCGGCGAGACAGCGCGGCCGGACCGGCGGCCACGAGCACCCACATCGACCGCAGATCCGCCGCCTGCAAGGGGTAGGGGCGGTCGGGAAGTGACAGCCCTGCGAGAATCGCCGGGTCGGCCATGGCCTGCCGTGCCGTCGCCACGCCGTCCCCGCCCGGACCGGGCACGGGCATCCCGTAGGTGGGCTCGAAGAGATAGGCCTCCCCGCCGCTGACGACCGCCGGAATCCAGGGCCGCGCCGTGGCGGCCTCGCTGCCGCCCGTGGCCAGCATCGCGCCCTCGAGCCCGGCATGGCGGAGCAGTTCCAGAAAGATCCAGGCCCGCTGCGCGGCGCTTGCTCGACCAGCAAGGAGGATCTCACCCGGTGAAAACCAGCGCATGCCGGGGTTCGTGTCGCCGGGCACCATCGGTGGATCGGTGACAATCGCGAGCGACCGCACCGTCCAGCGAAACAGGTTTTCTGCGATCGCCAGATCATCGACCGCATCTCCCCGCGCCTGGCGGGCGACGTCGGCCAGCCAGCGCTGGTCGCGGAGTGCGACGACATCGACACCGGCCTCGAAGTCGACGGCCCCGAGCCGGCCGACTTCGGCATCGGGCCGCAGCCGCTCCGGCAGCGTGCCCAGCAAGGGGTCGGGCTGCCAGGCTGCGGTGCGCCATGCCGCGGCCTCGGCATGGTTCCACTGGTTGAGGCGATCGAAGACCTGCGCGAATGCCGCGGGCTCGTCGTAATCGTCGAGGCGACCGAGCACGGCGATCGCGCCATCGAGCAGCGTGTCGCGCACCGCCTGCGGCACGGCGGCAGCCGTCAGGCCATCGGCTGTTTGGGTGGGGGTCGGGGTGGGCGGCTGGCCACAGCCGGCCACGAGCGTTGCCATCAGAGCCAGCGATGGGAGGCGGAGGCCTCGTGCCGACCAGACCCGCAGCGAGCAGGCGTTACCGTTCACACGGCCTCCGCGGCGTGATGCCGCTCGCCGGCCAGCCGAGCCTCGTGGATGAGGAGGATGCGTCGCAGCACGCCCTCCAGCCGATCCAGAGGCACCATGTTCGGGCCGTCGCTGGGGCTCGTGTCGGGGGTGGGATGGGTTTCGAAGAAGACGCCATCGATACCGACGGCCGCGGCCGCGCGGGCGAGCGGCTCCACCACTGCACGGTCACCTCCTGTTGCATCCCCGAGGCTGGCCGGCTGCTGCACGGAGTGCGTGGCATCGAAGATCACCGGCACACCCATGGCCCGCATCGTGAGCAGGCCGGCAAAATCATTGACCAGGCGGCCGTATCCGAAAAACGTGCCGCGCTCGCAGAGCAGGATGTCTTCGCAGCCTCCGGCGAGCAGCTTGGCGACGACGTGCTTCATGTCGCCCGGCGCGACGAACTGGCCCTTCTTCACGTTCACGGCCCTTCCCGTGGCGGCGGCCGCCAGGAGCAAGTCCGTCTGCCTGCAGAGAAAGGCCGGGATCTGCAGGAGGTCGCAGACATCCCCGGCCGCCTTGGCCTGATCGGGGAGGTGGACGTCGGTCGTGACGGGCAGGCCGGTGGCGGCTTTCACCCGCCTGAGAATGTCGAGGCCGTCATCGACGCCGGGGCCACGAAACGACGAGACGCTCGTGCGGTTCGCCTTGTCGTACGACGCCTTGAACACGACGTTCACAGGAAGTCGAGCCGCTATCTCGGCGAGCCGCTCGGCGATGTGCAGGCAGAGGTTTTCGCTTTCGATCACGCACGGCCCGGCGATCAGCAGGAGGGGCTGCCCGACGCCGCACCGGTACTTTCCCACTGTGGCAGGCAGGCGGGCATTCACGGGCGTGGTCTCCGATCGAACAGGTGGGCCGCGGGAGCGGGGATGGGCAAGTGGCCCCACACGACAGACATACTACCGGGAAGGCGTCGCAAAACGCGGCGCGCCGCCGCAAAATCATCCGCCCCGCCGCAGGCTGTGGCCATGCGAGGGTTCCATGCCACACAACTCAATCCCGGCGTTTACGCAACTCCGGCACCGAACCGACCCAACGGGGAGTTTGGCACGCCACGTGCTTCCTCATTTCCGCCGGTCAGGGCGGCCCCGACACGCGGGCCGTCGCCGGCCACCCCCCAACACAAGCCGAACACGAAGGTGGGGTCTTGGATCATTTCTGGGAGTGCGGTCGCCTTGCCCCTGACCCGCACTCCCGTGGCGGGGCGCTCCCGCCGGGTCCAAGGCCCCACTTTTTTCTTCCCTGGAACCCGCCGGCCGCCCGTCGACCCTTGACTGTGCCACCCGTCGTGCGCTAGTGTGCGGTGCTCGGAAGGGTTGGATTTTCGGCCGGGAGAGCAGATTCCCCGGCCGACGCCCTCCGCCAGCGTAGCTTCAATTGGCAGAGCACCGCATTCGTAATGCGGGGGTTGCGGGTTCGACTCCCGCCGCTGGCTCTCGGTTCCGCACGTCCTGTGACACGAGGATTTTGGCATGGCATCCGCAGTTGCTCTCGATGTTCGCGATCTGGTGACTGGCACCGGGCCATTCGGCCCGGCCGAGATCAGGAGCTTTCTCGAAGCGTTGGGCACCGATCCCGCCGCCCACCGCGATCTCCGCGCAGCAGTGCGCGAGGTCGAGGCTGACGGGAGCCGGAGTCCGGCGGCGGCCGTGCGGCTCGGAGTCTGCCAGTATCTGCTGGGCCGCGCCGGCGAGGCGATCGAGACACTGAAGTCTGGAGACGGCGGCGCGCTCGCGCTCTACTTCCAAGGCCTCGCCCACTCTTCGCTGCGTGAGTTCGACAGGGCCCGCGACGCCTTCCAGGCGGCCCACAAGGCGGGCTACGACGCTGCGTCATGCCTCGCCGGCATCGCCCGCTGTTTTCTGTCCGCAGGCCGCCACGCGGAGGCGGCCGCCGCCGTGGAGCAGGCTGCTGCCAGCGGCGCGGAATCGGCCGAGTATTGGACGATCCGCGGAGAATTGCTCGCCGAATCCGCCGCCCCCGTCGGCGAGGTGGCGGCGGCCTTCGAGAAGGCCTTGGAGGCCGATCCCGGCCATCCGCACGCGCTCTTCGCCCTTGGCGTGCTCAATGACCGCCTCGGCAACGACGAGGAGGCTGAAGCGTGCTACCAGAAGTCGCTGCAGCGCTACCCCGCCAGCGTCGGGGCCCTCGTGAATCTCGGCCTGCTCTACGAAGATCGCGACGACTTCGCGAAGGCCCAGCAGTGCTATCGCCGCGTCCTGGAAGCCATCCCGGATCATCCGCGCGCCAGACTGTTCCTCAAGGATTCCTCGGCCTCCGACGACCTGCTCACCGTCGAGCAGGAGCAGAAGCAGCGGGATCGCCTCGACCAGGTGCTCGGCTTGCCCGTCAGCGATTTCGAGCTTTCCGTGCGGAGTCGAAACTGCCTACAGAAGATGGGCATCATGACCCTCGGCGATCTCGCCCGCACGTCCGAAGCCGAAATCCTCGCGAGCAAGAACTTCGGTGAGACGAGCCTCGCCGAAATCAAGGATATGCTGGCCTCGAAGGGCTTGTCCCTGGGCATGCTGGCCGAGGCCGGGACCCTGGAAGAGCCCGCCCTGGAGCCGGTGGAGCCCTCCGCCGACGAGCAGGAGATTCATTCCCTGCCGATCGGTGACCTCAACCTCTCCGTCCGCGCCCGCAAGTGCATGACGAAACTCGGCATCAACTCGATTGGGGAACTCGTCCGGCGGACGGGCGAAGACCTCATGGAGTGCAAGAATTTCGGCGTCACCAGCCTCAACGAGGTGCGGGAAAGGCTGGCGGAGCGGGGGCTTCGTCTGCGGGGCGACTGACCCCGAAAAACGGCTGAGAACATCGTTTTTCAGGCCCTTTTCCCCACCTTCCGCAGCGGTCGGCCGTTTGCTTTCCGACGCCATCGACGATACCGTTGAAGGAGTCGTTAGACATCTTTCGCAGGCAGCGTAGCGAGGCGGGCAGATGACGGCAGCGAGCCTCAAGGAAAAGCCGGTCCGCGACTTGGCGCGGCTCGCCAAGCGGCATGGCGTGCCAGGATGGCATGCGATGCGGAAAGACGAGCTCATCCGGGCTCTCGTGCGGAAGGCCCGATCGCGAAAAACAACGGGATCCGTCGGCCCGGGCGTTGATCTCGTGGTGTCCCGGGAAAAGGTGTCCCGCGACGTGGCCCGCAGCGCTCAGGTCACGCAGCGGATCGCGGAAGCCCGCGAGCGGCTCGCCCGGGCCAAGAGCCTGGTCACGCGCCCCGAAGGCGGCCGTTCGCCGCGTCCGGTCCGCGACCGGATGGTTCTGATGGTCAGGGGCCCCCATTGGCTCCACGCTTTTTGGGAAATCACTCCGCGGAGCGTGGAGCGGGCGACCGTGGCCTTGGGCCAGGAATGGCATGCGGCCCGGCCGGTGCTGCGGGTGCTCCAAATGGAGTCGGGCCTGCAGGCATCGCCGTCTGAGCGGGTTGTCCGCGAGATCGAGGTGCACGGCGGCGTGAAGAACTGGTTCATCGATGTCCGCGAGCCGCTTCGCTGCCGCGTGGAGATCGGCTACCGCGCTCCCTCCGGCCGGTTCCACGGCCTCGCCCGCAGCAACACCGTCTCGACGCCGGTGCTGTCGCAGGGCGACACGCTCGACGCCCATTGGGGAGACATCGTCGAGCAATGCGAGAAGGTGTACGCCATGAGCGGCGGCTTCTCCTCGGAGAACAACAGCACCGAATTGCAGGAACTCTTCGAGGAGCGCATGCGGCGGCCGATGGGGCCGTCCGCGCCGCGCCGCGACGGTAGCCCGGCGGAAATCCACCCGGGCCAGCCTGCCGGGCATCTGCTCGAGGTGGATGCCGAAATGCTTGTCTACGGGGCCACGCAGCCCGGCACCTGCATCACGCTCCAGGGTGAGCCGGTGAAGGTGCAGGCCGACGGCACGTTTCGCGTCCGCGTCGACATGCCGAACAAGCGCCAGGTGCTGCCCATCATCGCCAGCACCGCCGACGGCGTGGAATTGCAGACGGTCGTGATCGCGGTCGAACGAAACACGAAGTCGATGGAACCTTTCGGCCAGGATAGCGAAGACTGACGGTCAGCCAGGGAGGAGAGAGGAAACGCGGCACGGAGCCCGCGGCGATAAGTTTTCTGTCATGTGCGTGCTGCTTCGACCCATGCCGGTGAGCTCTTAACGAGGCTCGTTGGGGGCCGATCAATTGCTCCGGTCGCGTGTACAGCCGACACTTCCAGCTCCGGCCGGAAAGCGTTCGGATCACATGCCCCGGGGTTCAAGGCACCCCCGTCTTACTGACAGCGAGCTCTCCGCATACCGCGATGCCACGGCATTGCGATGGAAAACTTATCGCCGTCGGCTTCCCGCAGATTCCTTGGCCACCCAGGCCCTGAAGAGCGGCTCGGCCGGCCCGCCGAAGACCGCCAGAAATGCCTGGTCGAAGGGCGTGTCGGCGTCGAGTCTCGCCACCAGCGTCCGGGCCCGCGAGCCGTTGCCGATCAGCGCGCCGACGAAGCCGCCGGCGACCAGCCGCATCTGCTCGGAGTCGGCCGCGTCGGCGGCGAGGATCACGTCCGGAGAATCGAGGGCGGCGACGGCGGCGGCCATTCCCGTCCGCCAGGTCTTCGTCGCCGGTGCGCGGGGCGCAAGTTTCGCGGCCATGGCCCTCCCCATGCCGACGGCGAACCAGGGCGGCGCGCCGCGGGCCGCGAGCAGGGCGGCCGCCATCTGCTCGGTGACGAGCGATTCCGCCTCCAAACCAGCTTCATCGCCGGGCACGACCAGCGCGGCGTAGGTGACGTCGCCGGACGTGCCGCCGGTGCCAAACACGTCCCGCGGCCGCTCGGCGTTGAAACGAACCTGCCAAAACTCCGAAAGATCGAAGTTTTTGTCGAAGGCGTAGACGACGATGCCTCCCTTGAGTGGCAGGGAAGACTCGGTGAGCTGCCGCCGCAATGCCTGCCACGCCGACGCCGCGGTCTTCGCCACGGCCGCCATCCGCTCCGCCGAGAGGTTGCCGATGACACGCACGTCACCTTCCACGGCGATCTCCGGCGACGTGTCGGGCAGCGAGCGCCGCCATAGCTTCTGGGCGGCGGCAAACCGCACGTCAGCCAGGGCCTCGTGCGACAGTTTTCTCGTCCGCCCGGCCGCCGCCACGGTGGGAAGCTCTTCCTGCGCGGAGCGGGCGTCGAGCCGGGCCCCTTCATCGATCCAACGCTGGATCAAGGCGATGGCCTCGTCGGCGAGCGGGGGGCGGTTGAGCGGCATGCGCTGGCCTTCGATCTCCTTCCCCACGAGCTTCTTCACGAGCAGACTGCCGGCTGCGCGCTTCGGCAGGATCGCTTCCCCCGAGTCCCCGCCGGCCAGCAGACGCTCGAAGGTCTTCATGCTCAGGCCGCCCTCGGCATCGTCTTTGCCACCGTGGCAGGAGTAGCACGATTCCATGAGAATCGGCGCCACGTCGCCCGCGAACGACACGGCCCCAGCCTCCACGTTCGCCACGACTGCCGCGCGTGGGCCCGCCGGTTTTTCCGGGGGCTTCGCCGGCGCGGTGAGCGATGCCATGGGCTGCATCGGGTTGGACCCGTCGAAGGCCGCTCCCATGTCGATCCATCGCATGAGCTTGCCGATCTCGTCGGGTGCCACCTTGCCCCCGCCGCGCGGCATGTCGCCACTGAGAATCACCTCCACCAGCCGGCTCGACTCGCCGGCCCCGCGTTGCACGACACCCGTCTGCATGAGGTCGGCATAGCTGGCGAACTGAAACCCGCCCTTTCTCCCGGAAACATGGCATCCGCCGCAGGCCCGCACGAGCACCGGGGCGACATCCGCGCAGAAACTCACGGCCTGATTGACTGGCCGGGGTGCTGGCGGTCGGCCACCCGCCTGCACGGCGTTTTTCACCGGTTCGCCCTTGCCGTCGGCCTCCGCCGGCTTCGCCGGCGCGGCGGTCGAGGAAGCCGGCTTGAGGGTCGGGATGGTGATCGCGGAAACGTCGGCCCCATCGAGTTCGAGGTCGTTTCTCAGCGTCCTGCAACGTTCGAGCAGCGGCCGCAGGCCGGAAGGCGTGCCCGCGGCGGCGACTTGCTCGATGCCGGCCACCGCCGCGGTCAGTTGGGCGACGGCCTTCGCGGGGCGGCCCTCGGCGAGTAGGGCTTGGGCGGAATCGATGTCGGCCTTGATGCTCCGCAGCGACGGCCCCTCTCCCTTCTCGGCGCCCTGCGCCATGTGGGCCGCTGCCGCCACGACAACCAGCCATGCGATGCCGGCCATCCACGGTCGGCAGCCGCCAGAGAAAGGCCGGGCAGACAGGATTTCCCGGCCCGAAAAAGTTGTCGCGTGCGTGCCGGGCATGTGGGTCTCGCAGGTTACCGCGCCCACCACGCGCCGGCGGCAAATGCCACCGCAGCCGTCGCCACCAGCGCGGTCACGACAGCATAAACCCTCCAGTGCGGCAGGAGCAGAGCAGTAGGAACATCCCTCCATCCTGCCGAGTCAGCCCCCGCTTCCGCCGGTTCGGGCAGCGCGAACGACTCCTCGGCAAATGTCCCCCCGGCCGGCACGCGCAAGGCCTCCAAGGAGCGTTCCACTGACCGCTGCTCGAACGGCGTGGGATGCGGAGGTTCCACCCCCGGGACCATCACCCGCGTCGCGCATTTCGGGCACGCCACGCTCGTGCCTCCCCAACGGGAGGGGACATGCAGTCTGGCGCGACACTGCGTGCAGCGAAACGATATCGGCATGGGTGTGTTCCGCGGGAATCCGGGAGGCGCGGCGGAAGGCCCTTCAGCGAGGCGGCTCTTCGGACTGGCGGGCATCTGTTCCGGAGGCCGCAGCATCGACTGCGATCACGCCGCTGCACAGGGTGGTGACGATGATCGCCACCACCCACAGCACACCGGCCACGAGAGCCAACCGCTGGCAGGCGACGGCTGCCGCGACGTCGCCGAGCCCATGGAGCAGCGCTGCAAGCCCGAGCACCACGGCCACGAGCACCGGCAGGAGGAGGGCCGCGATCAACGACCCGACCAGCAACCGGACGACGATTCCACGCATGGTGATCCGGTCAGGCGACGCACGAGAGGACAGGCGGACACGCTCGCCGCAGCGGGGCCGGCGCGGCCCCGCTGCGACCTTGAGGCTGCGACCTTGAGGAGGAATTCTGCGTCAGTGGCCTCCCCCGGTCAAGGAAACCGGCGGGGTGGCTGGGCGGTGGCAGGGGAACGGCTGTAAAGTGGTCTCATGAACCCCGCAACGGTCCACCAGCGATACCCCGCCAGCGGCGTCCGACCCCAACGCCGCTCCGCACGCTTCCTCGCGGGTGGCGGCAGCCTGGCCGTCGTCGTGGCGGTCGCCGCCGCAGTGATCACGGCACTGCCGGCCCGCGGCGATCGCGTCGAGATGGCCGACGGCCGCGTGCTCGAGGGGGCGTTCGCGATGCTCCCCGGCGTGGCTATCGATCCGACAGCGGGAGGGGGCTCGGGCGGTACGTCGATCGTGATGTGCGA